>CAZMKZ010000121.1:0-1522 GCA_964567185.1 uncultured Thermodesulfobacteriota bacterium | reverse complement strand
CGTAATGTTATTAAGTATTCTATATCAATCGATATCTTACGGCCTGGTTGTTAATAAAAAGGGTTACGGCTTTTTGCCGTAACCCTTTTTATCTACCCCCCCCTCAGTATATTTTTCCGCGGCAAGAATAAAAAGAATAAAAGTAAAATAAAAGGGACAGATTTATTTAGCCGTCAAAACACCAGACTTCGTCTGGTGATGAACAGGCAGTCCGAAGGACTAAGGCCAAAGGCCTGTCGTCGAAAAAAACGCCGACACCTGTCGGCGGAGTTTCACTTTCGGAAATTTTTGGTTTACGATAGTACTTAATTAAACTGTCGGACTGGTTCAGGATCGCTATCATGCCCATCCAAATCCGTTGAGGCTGGCATGATAGCTCTATCGGTATACTTAAGTGCCTCGGGGTCGGTCATGATGCGGTGGCGCATGCGGTAGCACATCAAGAGGCGTGGCAAGACCCTCACCTTTCTGCATGCTATCTCCCATAGCCGCTTTGGATAGAATATGATGGGGTTCTCTAAGGGAAGCCCGGGGCGGCGGTTGAGGCGGTACTTATGGCGGAAGCGTCCACCTTCGAGGGGGTGGATGCCTTCGTATTTGAAACAGGTAGAAAAGGAGAATAGCAGGCCCATCATCTGCCTGGTGTTTTCACCGCTTGCTCTCGCTCGCTTGAGTACGGTCTCAATATGCCTTGGTGTGTAATAGGTATCCCAGGCGGAGAGATAGGCCCGTTCCCATTCTTCCTTTGACATTTTAGGGTGCCTGGTGGTGACATGGGTGAGGTCATAGTTGTTCATGTCAGGGTCCATCCACTCACCGCTCTCGTTCAGCTCCCTGTGGTCCTCAGAGCCTGGTAGCGGGGTGAGGGTGAAGAACTCGAGGAGGTCTATAGGAAGCTCCCGCTGGATGGTCTTTATGTCCTTTATGATACTCTCGGGAGTGTCGAAGGGAAAGCCGATTATGTATCCTGCGCAGGTAATCACCCCCACTTTTCGCCATGCCTGGAGCATGCGGCGGTACTCGGCTATCTTATTCTGGCCCTTGCCGGCGGACTGGAGGCTCTCGGGGTTTATGTTCTCAAGTCCGATAAAGACGCGGGCAACACCGGCCTTGCCGGCCTTTTCTATGAAGCCGGGGATGCGGTGGCACATAGTATCTACCTGTATGGTCAAGCGGATTGTTTTACCCTCGGTTTCCTTGATCATGATAAGGCGGTCGAATATCGCCTCCCAGTCCATGTTTCTGGCGAAGTTGTCATCGGTGATGAAGAACTGCTTAATGCCATGGGATATGTTTTCTCTGACGATGAGCTCCACGTCGTCGGCCGAACGGCGGCGGGATTTGCGACCCTGGACGTTTATGATGGTGCAAAAGCTGCACTTGAAAGGACAGCCTCTGCCGGCGTCGAAGCTGCCGCAATGCCCCGCTGAGCGCCTTATGAGCTCGGCGGGAAGGAAGGGGCCGGGCTGTGACTCAAGTGCAGGTAGTTCATTAAGGTAATTGTATATGGGCTGGAGGGCGC
>CAZMKZ010000120.1:0-1726 GCA_964567185.1 uncultured Thermodesulfobacteriota bacterium | reverse complement strand
ACCTCGCCCATCATATCGGGAGTGGCCACGGTAGCGTCAAAGTCAAGCCAGCCGCCGCGCACCTTTTCCACCATATCATCGGAGCCCACAAAGTCGGCTCCCGCCTCGCTGGCCTCGGCCTCTTTTTCTCCCTTGGCAAAGACAAGGACGCGTGTTTTCCGTCCCGTGCCATTGGGAAGTACTACCGAGCCGCGGACCATCTGCTCCGGGTGTTTGGGGTTGACTCCAAGCCTTCCGGCGATATCAACGGTCTCGTCAAACTTGGCCCCTGCTGTCTTTGGGACAAGGTCAAGGCACTCGTCTACGTTATAGGCCTTCTGCGCATCTATCTCTTCTTTTGCCGCGATATATCTCTTTCCCTGATTCATATTCTCTTCAGCCCTCCACCGTAATGCCCATGCTTCTTGCCGTGCCTTCTATGTTAGTGACCGCCGCATCCAGCGTAGAGGCGGTAAGGTCGGGCGTCTTCAATTTGGCTATCTCTTCCACCTGCTCTCTTGTGACCTTGCCAACCTTTATCTTGTTGGGCTCCTTGGAGCCCTTCTCAAGACCCGCGGCCTTCAGAAGAAGCACCGCCGCAGGCGGTGTCTTTGTAATAAAAGTAAAACTCCTGTCGGCGTATACCGTAATGACCACGGGTATGACCATGCCGCCTTCCGCCTGAGTCCTGGCGTTAAAGGCCTTGCAAAAATCCATTATGTTCACGCCGTGCTGACCGAGGGCCGGGCCCACGGGCGGGGCGGGGTTGGCCTTTCCCGCGGGTATCTGCAGCTTTATCTGACCTATTATCTTTTTTGCCATAATCTTAGTGAACCTCTCTCATATAAAGGAATTTGCCGTCAATATCATAAAGGGTCATGTCTTCTCTACCTGGCCGAAATCAAGCTCCACGGGTGTGGGCCTGCCGAAGATGCTCACCATAACGGATATCTTGCCCTTGTTCGGCTTTACGTTTTCCACAATGCCGTTAAAGTTGGTAAAGGGGCCGTCTATGACCCTCACGCTCTCGCCTTCCTCGAAAAGGACCTTTGGTTTCGGCCTTGTGGCGCCCTCTTCTATCTGCCGTGTAATCCTCTCTACATCTTCATCGGGCACGGACGGGGGGGCGGCGTCTTTACCGCCTACAAAGCCGGTGACCTTGGAGATACCCTTCACTATATGCCAGGTCTCGTCGTTGTACTCCATGTTGATAAGGATATAGCTGGGGAAGAACTTCCTCGATGAGGTCCTCTTTACGCCCTTTACCATATCCACGACCCTTTCCATGGGCACAAGAATCTCCCCGAAGAGGTCTTCCTTGTGTTTGAGCCTGATGGTCTCTTCAAGGGCGGCCTTCACCTTGTTCTCGTAACCTGAATATGTATGTACCACATACCACTTTTTCGCCATAACGCCTCGCCTCACTTCATTATCAGGCCGATTATCTTCGCGAGCCCCATGTCAACTATACCCATGAAGACGGCGAGCAGGGCCGTGACCGCCATTACGACCCATGTAGAGTTCATGGTCTGCTGTTTGGAGGGCCAGGTAACCTTTTTCAGCTCCTGCTTAGCCTCTGAGAAGAACTGTTTTGCCTTGCCTATGCTTATCATTTTATCAATTACACCGCTATCCTGCCCCCGTAAAGCAGAGGACATTTATGTGAAAAAACCCGGACCGGAAAAACCGGTTATCAAGGGGTCGCGTTCTGGCAGGCCAGGAGGGATTCGAACCCCCAACATGCGGT
>CAZMKZ010000119.1:0-1833 GCA_964567185.1 uncultured Thermodesulfobacteriota bacterium | reverse complement strand
CGCCGATGTTGGCGTGCCGGTCAATGCCCGAGCCGGCCTCGCCCTTTGAGTCGTTCAGGTGAATCAGGCGCAGTCCCTCCGGGCCGACGCTCTCTTGAATGGCAAGGGCAAGGGCCTCTGCCTCCGCCTTGCCGCCCATGGGATAACCGGCGGCAAAGCCGTGGCAGGTATCAAAACACATGCCCGCCTTCAGCCCCGCGGTAAGGGCAATCTTGATGACTTCTCCTATTTCGTCGATGTCTGTGCCCGTCATGCCCTTGTGCGCGCTGTTCTCAAAGAGTATGGTTGTCTTCTTGTTGATTTTGGCCTTTTTTACCTCTTGCAGCGCCTTCCCGACCTGTGCCATGGCAAAGCCTCTGCCCTTACCCTTGGGGCTTCCAAGATGTGTTACAAGGTAGTCCGCGCCCAAGACCTCGGCAACGGAGAGCTCCTCTTTGAATAGTCTGAGGGATTTATCGAATATCACATCGTCAGGTGATGAGAGGTTGATGAGATATGCGGTATGGATTACGAGGGGCCGGATCCCGGCCTCCTCTCTCGCTGATATGAACCGCTCCGCCGCCTCGCTCTCAAGGGGCCGGACCTGCCATGACCTGGGGTTACGGGAAAATATCTGAAAGGCCTCGCAGCCTGCTGCAAGGGCCCGCTCTACGGCCATGTGCAGTCCGCCTGCCGTGGATATGTGACAACCTAAAGGCATAATATGTATAGTCCGGGAAGCAGGGCCATGTAATACTATCTCTTCCTGAGTTTAAGTTTTCTCTTGGCGGCGTTTGCCAGGGCCCCGGGCACGCCCTTGTTTTTGGCGAGCTGTTTCAGCTCCCTCTCGCGCAGATAATCTATTATCTTAAGTGAAAAGCTCAAGGGTGTGTGGGGGTTGAATGCCATGGCGGTCTTGACGTTGTAAGACTTCATCCACTGCCTTGAGTTGGCTACCTCCCTTATAATATCTTCCGAAACGCTTGTTGAAGATACTATCATTACGACTTCCTGCTCCGTGAGCTTGGGATTTTTCAGCACCGAGAGGGCCACTACCCTGTTCTTGTCCTTTATGAGAAGGTTTCGAACCGACCTGTCCCCGGTGTGGGCGAGTTTTATTTTTTCGCCTGCCGTCATACTGCATAAGGCCTGGTATACATTGAACCTGTCGCTGTCAAAACCCTTTTCTTGAGAGATGAGGTCGTCAAGGCCTTCTTCATTATTGACACTTTCTGCCCCGGCCTTTTCTTGTGTCTTTGGCCGCCCTTTTGCCGCGGCCTTCAGCCTTTCGACAAGGGCGTCATCGGCGAGCGGGTTTTTTCCCAGCCCCTCGGTAATGGCCGTAAGAATGCCGGGGAGGGCGGGGTTCGATTCAAAGGCATTGAGGATCTCTTCGGGGGCCTCTTGCGCTATGGCGCAGGCCAGTTGCCCGTCGATGCCGGCGTTGGAGGCTATGGCCGAGAGTATGGGGCCGCTACTCCTGAAGCGCACGAAGAGGTCTCTAAGTACGAAGAGATTAAGCCTCTGCGTAAGGGCGGCAAGGATGAGGGCCGACGGCGCGCTATCAAGGCTCGCGGAAGCGGCAATGGCCAGCTCGAGGTCACTGTCATGAGAGAGGATAAAGAGCAGGGTAATCTGGTCCTCCGCGGAGAGGGCCCTGAACTCCGCGGTCTCGCCCCTTGCTGTCTTAAGCCTCGAGGCGTGGTCTGTCTCGGGAGAGATAAACTTTAGAAGACTCTTTTTTACCTTCATGGGAGCCCGCCTTTAGTCCGCCTCACTCGCTGCCACGGGCCATGGCTACGACCTTCTGGCTGAGATAGGTGGGCACCTTCTCGTAGTGAGAAAACTCCATGG
>CAZMKZ010000118.1:0-1858 GCA_964567185.1 uncultured Thermodesulfobacteriota bacterium | reverse complement strand
AGGTCCTCGGACATGCGGTCCATCTCGGTGACGATATTCACCTCGCCCTTGAAGTCCACCCTTCCGGCGTGGCCAAGGCGCCTCTTCAGAAGCGCTCCGGCCTCAAGGGCCATCTCCAGGGCCGTCTTTTTTATCTCCACCAATGGAATATCCTGTGGGAAGGGCTAATGGTATGTCGGCGGCCAATCACTCGGCCTTTTTGGCCGAAGGACAACCGGCACAGGCCGGTTTATCGCCTGAGGCGGCCTTCGCAGGAGGCGCTGAAAGGGGTTTGCGGGCGTAATCGCTCTGATACCAGCCCGTGCCCTTCAATACAAAACTCGACCGTGAAATAAGTTTTTCAACCTTCTTGCCGGCGCAATACCGGCACTCTCTTACAGGCTCATCGGAAAACTTCTGCATGACCTCAAAAACCTTCTCGCAGTCCGGACACCTGTACTCGTAGATGGGCATTAAAAAAAACCTCCTCCAATATTGATCTTAATGGCTACACATCATCTTCTGCGGGAAGGCCTGATGTTATCAGGCCTTCCTTATATATTTTAGGCACGCCGCCCTTCTTTGTCAACTTTCAGGGCATCTTCTCCCCCCTCTACCCTCTTTGCCCCCTGCATGAAGGGCCTTAAGGAACGCAAAAAATAACCCCTCACTTAAGGGGCAAATGCCTCTGACTTAAAGGGAGAAGGGAAAAACAGCGGGGGAAAAGGGCAGACCTCCCCCCCTGAAAACTTATTTTACGAGATAAGAGCCTACGGTCTCTTTTGAGCCCTCAAAGGAGGAGAGGGTCTTTTGCTTCCACTCCGGCCTCACGGTGTAACTTGCCGGGGCCCTGTAGTACGAGTCCAGGGCCTCCCTTAATACGCCTGTCATGGCCGAGACATAGGCCCTTGTCCTCTGACGGCCCTCTATCTTGAATGCGCTCACCCCTGCCTCAATAAGACCAGGGATTATCTCAAGGACATTAAGGGATTCGGGCTCTTCAAGGGCATAGGCAGGGCTTCCGTCGGGCATGAGATAGCGCCCCTTGCAGCATGTGGGATACGGCGAGGATTCGCCGGGACCGAGCCTGTTGAGGAGCACGTTATTAAGGGATATGCTCATGGACCCGCCCTCACCGCTCTTGAAACGGACAAACCGCGACGGCGAGCAGGCCCCCTCGGTGTTGGTGGAGGCCCCTGTCACATAAGACGAGAGATAACACCTGCCCTCTACATTAATACATAGCCCGCCGAGGGCAAAGACCTCTATCTCCACATCAGTATGAGCCTTGAGCGCCTTAATCTCCTCTATGGTGAGGACCCGCGGGAGGACTACGCGCCGAATGCCAAAGTGGCGCGCGTAAAAATTGATGCTCTCGTAGTTGGAGGCGCTGGCCTGCGTACTGAGGTGAATATTGATGTCAGGATATTTTTCTCTGGCATAACGGAGTATGCCCAGGTTGGCTATGATAACGGCGTCGGCCCCGAGCCTGACGGCCCTGTCAACGGCCTTGTGCCAGATAACATAATCTCCGAGCTGAGGAAAGGTGTTGATGGCGACAAAGAATTTTCTGCCCTCTTTTCTTACAAGCTCAATGCCCTGGGCCAGCTCTTTATCAGAGAAGTTAAGGCCCTCAAAGTTGCGCGCGTTAGTGGCGTCGCGAAAACCAAGATACACGGCGTCGGCGCCAGCTGAGACAGCGGCCTGAAGTGAACGCAGGTTGCCGGCCGGGGCGATTACCTCGGCCCTTTTATCCGCTTTATCCATAAGCCCCCTTACTTTCTTTTAGAAAAAAGAAAGTAAGACAAAGAAAACCAATAGGGGAATTAGCTCACAAACACTGAACCTTCACCAGCCTCCCACATTACATACAAAAAAA
>CAZMKZ010000117.1:0-2116 GCA_964567185.1 uncultured Thermodesulfobacteriota bacterium | reverse complement strand
TCTCTGCTCGTCATGGGGCCTTGCCACCGCCCTGGTGGCCTTCTGCTTTTACAGGCTTTTCAGCAAGAGGTAGGAGGGGTCGGGATGGCGGGCATCATCAAGAAAAATAGGCGCTGTCCCTATTTTCCCTTCAGCGCTACCTCACAGTCATGGATCCCGCGCGAAAAAGCCTGCCCTTGAAACCGGTGGAGTTATGAATCACACCGTCGGTGCCAACTACAACGCCCTCGACGCCTCCAAGGCTCTCAATAAGGGCGAGGCCTTTTTTCGGTCCCATAACAAAGACAGCCGTTGAGAGTGCGTCGGCAAGTATGGGGTCCTCTGTTACTACGGTCGCGCTACGGGACCGTCTTGCCGGGTAGCCCGTCTTCGGGTCCAGGATATGAGCGTACCTCTTTCCGTCACGCATGAAAAACCTCTCATAGTCACCTGAGGTGGCCACGGCCCCGTGTTTGCTGAAGGCCTCGCCCAAAATCTTCTTTTTTTGGCGGGGGTCTTGTATGCCTATGATAAAGTTGGATTTATTATAACCCTTATTATCGCTTATCAGAAACATATCTCCACCGGCCTTTATGATGGCCTTTGTAACTCCCCCCTCAATGAGGCGCCTTCCCGCCCGCATGACGATAAAGCCTTTTGCCACGCCTCCGAGATTCAGGCTCATGTGCTTTTTCATAAGTCTTACGGTTCCGGCCTTCTCATCGACAGCGACGTTTTTGTAGTTCACAAGGGGCAGTATCCTTGCGAGCTCCCGGGCGCGGGGTATATATTTTTTTTCTCCTGAAAAGCCCCAGAGCCCGGCCACGGCTCCTATGGTTGGGTCAAAGGCCCCTTTTGAAAGCCGTGCCACCCTGAGGGCCGTCTTCACTACGGAGATTACATCCTTTGAGACCTTTACGGCCTCTCCGGCGCGCCTTGATATGCGCGAGACCTCGCTTTTGACGTCGTAATTACTGAAGACCTTCTCCTGGCGGGCTATCTCATCAAAGGCGGAATCCGCCGCACTGTCATACTCGGAGGCATCGCCGCCCATCATGGTAATTTCCACGACAGTGCCCATGAGGAGTTTTTTGTAGACAGTGTTTGGGGCCGGATGGTGGAAGACAAGGGCATAGCCCATGACGATAAAGATCGCCGCAACAAAGGCCACGTAGAGGATACGTATTTTAAGGTTACCGCGCTGGCTGGAAGACATGGTGGTGAGTATATTTACTCAATTATTTCAGTAGGTTACGTTAACGAGGCAGTACATATTGGGCTTCAAAAGAAGGCAGGCTCAATGAAAAGACTCGGTATCTCTATCGGATTTATCTATTATCCTTGTTGTAAGTCCATCTTCCTCGGTATTGCCCCTTATTCTCTGCTCCCGCTCATACCTGGACTGGCAATCCACACAGACCCTTGTAAAGGGCAGGACCTCGAGCCTCTTTTCCGCCACGGGCTCACCGCAATCCTCGCAGTACCCATAACTGCCGTCCTGTATCCTCTCAAGGGCAAGGTCTATCTCTGAGAGTTTTTTTCTGTCCCTGTCGCCGAGCATAAGGGAGAGCTCGCGCTCCCTCTCATCGCTGGCAATGTCGTATATATCGCCTGTATCGCGTTTCTGCTCTCTACTCTCCTGCCGTATCTTTGTTGATACGTCATTGAGTATCTTGTCTTTCTCTTCAAGGAGTTTAGCGCGCACGATATCCTTAAAGGCCGGTTTTTTCAGGCTTTTTTTAGAGGCTTTTTTTGCGGAGACCTTCAAGGCCCCTGCCTTTGCGGTTCCCGTTTTCTTTGTCTTCTTCACTGCGGCGTCTTTTTTTGTCGCCGCCTTTTTCGTCTTTTTTTCGGCTGTCATTCCTTTAGCCTTTCCTTTATCAGATTAAGCAAAGCCCTCTCAGGTCTTAAAGAAACCCGTGCCCATCGCGGGCTAACAGTATACAGTTTTTTCAGAAATTGTCAAGGCAATGGGACTTGGCCATATTTATCTAATTAAAACAATAGGTTAGATAAAAGTCAGGGCAAACCAGGGCTCTCTTCTCCACAATCATGATTCGCAAGCCGGGTGAGGATGAGGTCCCTGGGGGGTTATATGCGTCTCAACTCCTGCAAATCAATATTGGGACCGGCGCCG
>CAZMKZ010000116.1:0-2370 GCA_964567185.1 uncultured Thermodesulfobacteriota bacterium | reverse complement strand
TTGATGATAGATAATTACGATTCTTTTACCTACAACCTTGTCCAATACTTCATGGAGCTCGGCGAGGATGTAAAGGTATACAGAAACGACGCCATCAGCGTTGAGGATATCGAGGCCCTCGCGCCGCAGAGGATAGTCATCTCACCGGGCCCCTGCGACCCGGTGAAGGCCGGTATCTCCGTAGAGGTGATAAGGCATTTTGCCCCCAGGCTTCCCATCCTCGGGGTCTGCCTCGGGCATCAGTGCCTTGGCTATGCCTTTGGCGGCAAGGTCGTAAGGGCGGACCGCCTCATGCACGGCAAGACCTCCATGGTTTACCATGACGGGAAGACCATCTACGAGGGCATAGAAAACCCCTTCCGGGCCAATCGCTACCACTCGCTCATACTGAGTAGAGAGGGCCTGCCCGACGAGTTCGAGATAAGCGCGTGGACGGACCGCGATGAGATAATGGGCATCCGCCACAGGACATACCCCATTGAGGGCATGCAGTTTCACCCCGAGTCCATATTAACGGAGGCGGGTAAAGATATTATGAAGAATTTTCTTGTTAAATACCGTTAAGGGGCAAATCGTGGGTTTTGCGATTAAAGATGCCATAAAGAGGGTAGTCGCAGGCGGAAGTCTTACCGAGGCGGAGATGGTCTCTGTCATGGGGGCTATCATGGGCGGCGCGGCAGACCCCGTGGCCATGGGGGCTCTTATAACGGCCCTTGTGATGAAGGGCGAGACAGTTGAGGAGATTACGGGCGCGGCCCGCGTAATGCGCGAGCATGCCACAAAGATAGCAACGCCAGATGGTTTGGTGGTGGACACCTGCGGCACTGGCGGCGACGCCTCGGGCACCTTCAATATTTCCACGGCCTCGGCCTTTGTGGCCGCCGCGAGCGGCCTTATTGTGGCAAAACACGGGGGCAGGGCCGTTACCTCAAAGTGCGGCTCGGCAGATGTGCTGAAGGCCCTTGGCGTAAATATCGAGGCCGGCCCAAAGCGCATGGAGTTATGCCTTCGTGAGGCGGGCATAGGTTTTCTTTTTGCTCCCCTTCTTCATGGGGCCATGAGGTACGCGGCCCCTGTTCGAGCGGCCCTTGGCATCAGGACCATATTTAATATCCTCGGCCCTCTCACCAACCCCGCAGGGGCGAGGTCTCAGGTCCTTGGCGTATATGATACGAGGCTTACGGAGCTGATGGCAAAGGTGCTTCGCAACCTCGGCGCGCTTCATGCCTTTGTGGTTTGCGGCGAGGACGGCCTTGACGAGTTCACCCTTACGGAGAGGACCAGGGTTACGGAACTTAAGGACAAGGAGATAAGGACCTATTACATTGTCCCGGAGGACGTGGGGCTGAATAGGTGCGAGCCCGGGGACCTTTTTGGCGGCGACGCCGCTGTTAATGCCGCCATAATACTCGAAATCTTCAATGGCACAAAAGGCCCGGCAAGGGACATAGTGGTCCTTAACAGCGCGGCGGCCATAACCGCCGGGGGCAGGAGCGGCTCCATAAGAGAGGGCTGCTTTGTTGCCGAGGAGGCCATTGACTCGGGAGCGGCCCTTCGGAAACTTAATAAACTCGTAGAGGTCTCCAACAGGGCCGAAGGCGGCGGGAGCTAATGGCCCTGAGCGCGATATTAAGAATTAAGGAAGAGCGGTTGCGTACCCTTCGCAAGGGGGGCGGCTATGCCGCGCTCCTTGAGGGCACGGCCGCGTTGGCCATGGCCACGCCGGCTCCAAGGGATTTTTTGGCGGCCTTGAGGGGCGTGGGGCCAAAAATCATAGCAGAGGTCAAGAAGGCCTCGCCTTCAAAGGGGCTCATACGCGAGGGGTTCGACCCGCTGGCCCTTGCCCGCGAGTATGAACAGAACGGCGCCTCCGCCATATCCGTTCTTACGGAAGAAGAGTTTTTTCTGGGAAAACTCGAGTATATAGGGCTTATAAAAGAGCATGTGAAACTGCCGCTATTAAGAAAAGATTTTATCCTCGACGAGTTTCAGGTATACGAGTCACGGGCCGCCGGGGCCGACGCCCTCCTCCTCATATGCGCCATATTAAACGAAAAGCGCCTGAAGGAGCTGATAGACCTTACCGAAGAGCTTTCCATGACCCCCCTTGTGGAGGTCCATACCCGGGTTGATTTGGATATGGCCCTGAAGGCAGGGGCAAGGCTCATCGGCATAAACAACAGGGACCTGAAGACCTTTAAGACAGATATAGAGCAGACCAGAGTCCTGGCCCCTCTTGTGCCCGAGGGCACGGTGGTCGTATCGGAGTCGGGCATCAAGAGTGGCGATGATATAAAGGAGCTTATGGGTTACGGCGTTAACGCCTTTCTTGTGGGCGAGGCCCTTGCGCGCGAAAAGGACGCGGGGGCG
>CAZMKZ010000115.1:0-2446 GCA_964567185.1 uncultured Thermodesulfobacteriota bacterium | reverse complement strand
AAAAAGACTTTTCCGGGATGAAGGTGGCCATACATTACGGCTGTCACATGATAAGGCCATCTCACGCCCTTAAAAACGACGACCCCCTTGACCCCGTAAAGTTCGACGACCTCATAAGGTGGCTCGGAGCGGAGTCTCTCGGGTTCAGGACAAAGATGATGTGCTGCGGGCAGGGCCTCGACAGGGTAGACCAGCACGAGAACGCCCTTTATCTCGCCCGCGAAAAACTCCTGGAGCTCAAGCAGATCAACGCCGACGCGCTTATCGTCTGCTGTCCCTCGTGCTTTCAGCAGTTTGATAACAACCAGTACCTTATGATAAAGGAAGGCGAGAGGATATATACGCCTGTCATATATTTTACGGAACTCCTCGGCCTGGCCCTCGGGTTGACCCCCGAAGAGCTTGGCATGGGCGGTCACCGCGTGGACGTAGCGCCCTTTCTGGAAAAATGGGAGATTCAGCTCGCGAAAAACGCCCCCAACCAGGAAATAGAAGAAGAGCTCAATACGCCAGGCGCCCTGGCATAAACCCGGGCGGATATGTCACATTGTTGGGGTCTCGTGACGATGTAACATCAGGGCGGCCGATTATCTGATTTGCCGTAGTCTCGGAGTAAGAGGCAGGGCCGCTATTAAGGCCCCTGAAGTCTGCCCCCTGCCCCTAAGACAGGCCCTTATAAACGGGTAGCAGCTAAAAAGGATTTTTTGCCATGTTAAAGTCCCATCTCAACTTCACGCTTCTTGAAGAGTGCCGAAAATGCGGGGCCTGTTACGATGTCTGCCCCTCGTGTCTGGCCCTGCCGGGTTACGACCCGAGGGCGGTCATAAAGGACATACTTACAGGCAGTTACGAAAAGTGGCTCGAATCAAGGCATATATGGCAGTGCCTTGAGTGTCATCACTGCCTTGAGATGTGCTACCAGAACTACGGCTTTGAGAACGCCATGACGGCCATGAGGATGCTGGCAACAAAAAAGGGCATCTTCCCCCCGCAGGTGAAACGCGGATGGGCCATGTTTGAAAAGACCGGCAAGCTCGGCGAGCCAAATAAGCCGGGAAGAAAAAAATACAATCTACCCGAGGCCTCCAGGAGCGGCGGCGAAGAGCTGTTGCGGCTGCTGGCCATACTCAAGGAACCCGTTCCACAAGCAAAAACAGACAAAGACTGAGGCAAAACGCCCTTTTCAGCAATCTTTTTTACAGGTAAAGGACCTATGAACCACAATTATCAGAAAGATATCTCCGGCTGCGGCCTTACGGGTCTTATCAGCAAAAAGAAAAAAAGGGTGAGCGGCGAGACCATAGCGCGCTCGCTCTGCCTGATGAACGACAGGGGCAACGGCCTTGGCGCGGGTTACGCGGCCTACGGCATATACCCCGACTTCGCCGACTTCTACGCCTTTCACATCATGTACGACGACCCCTCCGTACGGTTCGGAGCCGAGGAGTTCATAAAGGGCAACTTCCATATCGAGAAGACCGAGGAGATACCCACCTCGCCTGTTGCGGCCATACCCATCTCGCCGCTCCTTGTGCGCTACTTCGTAACCCCCCGCAAGGAAAAGCTCAGCGCCGTGGAGGGCGAAGAGGACTTTGTCGTCAACACGGTAATGAAGATAAACTCCGAGATGGACGGCGTCTACGTATTCAGCTCGGGAAAAAACATGGGCGCCTTCAAGGGCGTAGGCAACCCGTCTGAAATTGCCGAATTTTACAGGATAGAAGAGTACGAGGGCTACATATGGACGGCGCACACGCGCTTTCCCACAAACACCCCGGGCTGGTGGGGCGGGGCACATCCGTTTACGCTCCTCGACTGGTCCATCGTCCATAACGGCGAGATATCCTCTTACGGCATCAACAAGAGATACCTTGAGATGTTCGGCTACAAGCTCATGCTCCTTACGGATACCGAGGTGGTGGCATATATACTGGATCTCCTCGTAAGAAAACACGGCCTCGACATACAGACGGCCTGCACCACCCTTGCGGCGCCTTTCTGGAAGGACATTGACGAGCTTGATGAAGACAGAAAAGACGTGCTCACGGCCCTGCGGATGACCTACGGGAGCGCCCTCTTAAACGGCCCCTTCTCTCTGCTCTTCGGGCACAGCAAAGGGCTGGTGGGCATAAACGACAGGATTAAGCTGCGCCCCCTTGTTGCCGCAACCAAAGACGACTTTGTATACATGGCAAGCGAAGAGTCGGCCATAAGGGCCATATGCCCCTCGCCGGAGAAGGTCTGGGCCCCAAGGGCCGGTGAACCTGTCATAGTGAACGTAGAAGACTAAGACCGCCTTGCCTCTGGGCAGGCACGGTCTTTCTGACAAAAAAAGCAACCCCGGACGCGTTGCCTGAAGGCGCGGGCCCGGCTATAAAGTTCTGGAGGATGGTATGTTCAAGAGTCTTGCGCCGCCCGATTACCTGGCGACAATAGATACGGATAA
>CAZMKZ010000114.1:0-2548 GCA_964567185.1 uncultured Thermodesulfobacteriota bacterium | reverse complement strand
GTGGACAGCCTTTACATGAAGGCCGTGCAGGCCATTACGGGCCAGGGCGGCTGGCCCCTTAACGTCTTTGTTTCTCCCGAGGGCACGCCCTTTTTCGGGGGCACTTATTTCCCGCCAGTGGACTCGCCGGGCATGCCCTCATTCAAGACCATCCTTGTAAACGTGAGCAATGCCTACCATGAGAACAAGGGCCGTATATCAGAGTTGAGAGAGACCTTGAAACAGAACATGGGCCACAGGGGCCCAGCCGTGGAGGTTGACGAGGCCCTTGTCGGCAACGCCTTTACCCGGGCCGTGGATCTTTACGATGGCCGCCACGGGGGCTTTGGTTTGGGCATGAAGTTTCCCCATGCCATGTTTTTGAGCTTTCTTCTCGCCCATTACAGGAGGACAGGTAAGAATGAAGCCCTCTCCATGGCCTTTGAGACACTTACGGCCATGGCGCGCGGCGGCATATACGACCACCTTGGAGGCGGTTTTCACCGCTATACCGTAGATGAGACATGGGCGGTACCGCATTTTGAGAAGATGCTCTATGATAACGCCCTGCTGATTGACCTCTACTCCCGCGCATACGAGATAAGGCCCGTTGAGGCATATAAGGCCGTGGTGGAGGAGACCATCGGGTATCTTCTCCGTGGTATGCAGACGCCTGACGGCGGTTTTTACTCTGCCGAGGACGCCGATGTCGAGGGCGAGGAGGGGGCCAGTTACGTATGGAGCATGGAAGAGGTTAAGCGTATACTCGGCGAGGAAAAGGGTGGGGCCTTTGCCCGATATTTTTCCATGACCGGGAGCGGTAACTTCGAGGGGTCTAATACCTTGAGGATAGACCCTGCCTCGGAAGAGGCCGGTATGCCCGACGCCGCGGAGCTGCGGGCCATGAAGGAGAGCCTTTTCACTGCCCGGCAGAAGAGAAAGAGACCCATAAGAGACGATAAGGTCATAACCGCGTGGAACGCGCTTGCCATCAGCGCCCTTGTACAGGCGGCAGAGGTCTTCAAGAGGGACGATTGGATAGAAGCGGCCCTTCGGGCCGCCGCGTTTATATTGGAGAACTCACGCGGCAAAGATGGCAGGCTGAGGCGTTACTGCATAGACCGGGCCCCCGGGCCAGAGGCCGTGCTTGAGGACGCGGCCCTTTTCGGCGTGGCCTTCCTTGATATATACAGGGCTACGAAAAAGGGAGAATGGCTCGACAGGGCCTCGGAGCTTGCCGGCTTTATGAAGGAGGATTTTTACGACTCCGCTACCGGGCTTTTTTATGATACAGGCGAGGCCGATTCCGGACTCTTTGTACGTGAAAGAGACCTCTTTGATACGGACGTGCCCTCGGGCAACTCGGCGGCAGCGGCTTTTTTCCTTGAATTTGGGCGTGCAAGAGGGGATAAGCACGATGAGGCCCTTGCCGTAACAATCCTCAACTCCATGGGCACTCTTCCAGAGGAGCCGCTATATCATGGCTATGCCCTCTGCGTGCTTGAGGCCCTGCTACACGGGCAGAAAGGTTAGCAGGACGCTTCTCTCTATCTTGAGTGGTTACAAAAAAGACACCTGTGCTATAATGGCCTTATTGGAGCGTCTTAAACCACAGGGGCCGGGCAGCTTGAGTTTCAAAGACCTCCGCGCCCCCGGACATTAAGCCTGAAAACATAGGGAGGTAGGCCATCTGCCGTTTTGTCCTTTATCTTGGAGCTGATATCTCCATCAGCTCCCTTGTTACGGAGCCTGTAAACTCCATTATCCATCAGAGCTTTCACAGCCACGAGCGCGAGGAGCCCCTGAACGGTGACGGCTTCGGCCTTGCCTGGTACGCGCCCCATGTCGGAGCGGAGCCCGCTGTCTTCAAGGACATTACCCCTGCGTGGAATAATATAAACCTCCTTAACCTCGCCCGTGTCATAAGCAGTCCCTGCGTCCTTGCCCATGTGCGCGCCGCCACGCCGGGCTTTCCTGTCATACAGCTGAACTGCCACCCCTTTGTCTGCGGCAAGTTCGCCTTTATGCACAACGGCCATGTGGGCGGGTTTCATAAGATACGTCGCTTGCTCATGAGACACTTGAGCGACAAGGCCTTTAACGCCATATCAGGCTCCACGGATTCCGAGTTCCTCTTCGCCTTCTTTCTCGACACGCACAGGGACCTTGTTAAGGGCGAGGATAAAGGTGATGCCGAAGGTGAGGAACTACTTGCCCATGCCTTGAGAAAGACCATATTAGAGGTAGAGAGACTGAAGCAAGATGCCGGAGTGATGGAGCCCTCTTTTTTAAATCTTGCCGTAACCGACGGGGCTACGGCGGTGGTCTCAAGGTATGTCAGCCCCGATGAGAGCGGTGAGGCAGAGGCCAATACGCTCTATGTCCATGCAGGCGGGAGCTGTGAATGCACACACCGGGAACTTCATATAATGAAAAACGGCGGGCCCCGAAAGTCCGTCATAACCGCCTCGGAACCACTTACAAAAAAAGACGAGTGGATGGAGGTGCCTTCCGCTAATATGCTTGTCATAAGCCAAGACCTGCATATAGAGCTAAAGCCCATCTGATT
>CAZMKZ010000113.1:0-2632 GCA_964567185.1 uncultured Thermodesulfobacteriota bacterium | reverse complement strand
AAGTGGTAAAACCCTTCTCCCCATATTGGTTTTCTTTGCCCTACTTTCTTTTTTCCAAAAGAAAGTAGGGTCAGGATCCTCTTCTGATAAGCCAGCGTGAGAACTTTGGAAACCACCCTGAAAAGAGTTTTTCCGTATAATAGGCATCACAGGCGCGCTTCAGTCCCTGTGATACCGTAGGATAGACGTGTATTGTCCCTGATATGGCCGTTATGGGCAGTTTTGCCTTCATGGCAACCACATACTCGTGTATGAGCTCTCCCGCGCCGGGTCCCAGTATATGGGCCCCCAGTATCTGTTTCTTTTTACCGACGACTATCTTTATGAGGCCCTTGCCCTCGCCCTCAAGAAGGGCCCTGTCCACCCCGTCAAAGGGCTGGCGGTACACAGAGACCTTATCGTATTTGGCGCGCGCCTCGGCCTCCGTGAGCCCCACTCTGGCAAGCTCGGGGTCGGCAAAGGTTACCCACGGCACGACCCTGTAATCCACCTTTCTCTTCACAAGGGGAAAGAGGGCGTTTGATACGACAAGACCGGCCTGATACTCGGCCATGTGCGTAAACTTGAAGGGGCCCGTCACGTCGCCCGCCGCGTAAATATGGCCCTGCGTGGTCTTTAACGATGGTCCGGCCTTTATGCCCTTTCGCTTATCATACTCAACGCCCGCGGCGCCAAGGCCCAGGCCCTCCACGTTGGGAGACCTTCCTATGGCGCTCATTATCTCCTCGGCGGTAAAGGTCTTGTCGCCGCCCTCGCAGGCGGCTATTATGGCCTTTGCATTGCCAATGCGCCTTATCCCGCTGAACCCCTTGCAGGTCACAATCCTTATGCCTTCTTCCACGAGCAGGGCGTGCAGGGCCTCGGAGAGCTCCTTATCCTCACGGGGTAATATCTGACCTTTTTTTTCAAGTATGGTGACTTTGGAACCAAGTCTGCTGAAGACCTGTGCGAACTCTATGCCGATGGGCCCGGCGCCGAGTATGATAATGCTCGCCGGGAGTTTTTCGAGCCCAAGGGCCGTAATATTGGTCAGCGCCCCCACCTCTTTAAGCCCGGGTATGGGCAAGACCGCCGGGCTTGAACCCGTTGCGATGAGAAATTTTTTTCCCGCAAGCCTTCGCCCCTCTACGTTGAATGTATGCTCATCCTCAAAAGAACCGCTCCCGAAAATCACATCCACGCCCATCTTTCTGAAACGTTCGGGGTCGTCATTAAGGGCGATTTTGGCCTGCACACGCTTCATGGAGGCCATGACCTCCGGAAAATCCACGGTAACAGGACCGCACTTTACGCCGAACTCACCGGCGCGCCTTGCCATCATGGCAACTTTAGCGGAATGAACAAGCCTCTTTGTTGGCACGCAACCCCAGTGCAGGCAATCGCCGCCAAGAGAGCCGGTCTTTTCCACCATGGCCACCCTTGCGCCAAGCTGTGCCGCTCCGCTGGCGCTTACAAGGCCGCCAACGCCGCCGCCTATGATTACAAGGTCATACTTTTCCATAACGCTCCCTGCTCTCTTCTTTTAAGCCCGCATTACCCTTCTTCATCTTGAAATATAACACCCCGAAACATGGGCGTAAGTATGGTGGCTTACATGATGGTCTGCAAAGGGACAAAGGAGGCGTCTTTATCTGAAGATTAAACAACCCTGCCCGTGCGCAGCAGTTCCATGGTGCGGGTAAGGTCCGGTATGCCAGACCTGCCCCCCGGGGCAAGGCATTTGAGCGCGGCAAAGGCAGAGGCAAACCTTACCGTCTCCTCAAGGGGCCAGCAGTTAAGCAAACCGAATATATACCCGCCGTGAAAGACGTCGCCTGCCCCGGTGGTATCCACGGCCCTTACCTCAAAAGCGGGGGTTGCAAAAACCCGCCCCTCATGCCACGAGACTGACCCGCCTTTACCAAGGGTTATGGTTACGGCCTTTGCGCCAAAGGCGGCGATTTTACATAGGGCTTCCACGGGACGATGGGAAAAATGGGTGGAAAAATTCTCTGAGGCAACGATATAATCCACCTTGGGCAGGAGCCTCAGCACTCCGGGGCGGGGAGAGCCGGCGTCGCAGACAACGGGTATGCCTGCTTCAGAGGCCATGACCGCGGCCCTCTCGGATGCCGCCTCCGTGAGGCCGTCGAGGAGGAGAAAATCAGCGCCCTCCAGCCATTCGGCCTTAACCTCTTCAGGGGCAAGCTCCGCCACGGTTGGCCTCTGCCAGCAGATGGTCCTCGACCCGCTCTCGGAGTTGACGATAATAAAGGCCCTCTGCGAGGCCCCGCCCTCTCTTACCGCAAGGGCCGATACATCAACGCCCTCTTCCACGAGCCCCTCTCTTATCTTCCGCCCCGCGTAATCGCCTGAGACTACGCCACAAAAGGCCGTGGGAACGCCAAGCCTCTGCAATGAGACAAGGGCCGTGGCAACAGGACCGCCTCCCTGCTCCAAAAAGCCGAGGACCTCTTTTTTTTCGTCCTCACAGGGAAAGCCCTTAACACGGGTGATAAAGTCGAGAGAGGCCTGACCAAGACCGCATACAGACATGATATTAAATAAACCTCCCTTACTTTCTTTTGGAAAAAAGAAAGTAAGACAAAGAAAACCAATAGGGGGCAAACTTGATACCGCTAAAAATACGCCG
>CAZMKZ010000112.1:0-2645 GCA_964567185.1 uncultured Thermodesulfobacteriota bacterium | reverse complement strand
CGGCAAAACGCATGGTATACGGCACCGTGGATATTGATATGATAGCCGGGCCCAGCGAGATACTCGTAATAAACGACGGCACCGGGGACCCTGCGTGGATAGCCGCCGATATGCTCAGTCAGGCCGAGCACGATGAGCTCGCCTCAAGCATACTCCTTACTACCACAAAAAAAATGGCCAAACAGGTTATGGCGGAGATAAAGAGACAGCTTGCGGCCTTGAGGCCCGTAAAAAGAAGAGATGTGGCAAAAAAATCCATGTCCTCTTTCGGTCTTATCGTAGTGGTAGAGAGCCTTGCCGAGGCCGCGGCCATATCAAACAAGATTGCGCCGGAGCACCTTGAACTCTTTACGGAAAAACCTCTGGAGATACTGGATAACATAAAAAACGCCGGAGCCGTCTTTCTGGGGAGGAATACCCCGGAGTCCACGGGAGACTACATGGCAGGCCCCAATCACACTCTGCCCACAGGAGGCACGGCCCGTTTTTCATCGCCTCTTGGTGTATATGATTTTCAGAAGAGAACGAGCCTCATTGGCTTTACCCCTGAGGGCATTAAGGCCCTTGGACGGGATATTGTGAGGTTCGCCACCCTTGAGGGGCTTACCGCCCACGCCGGGAGCGTAAAGAAAAGGCTCTGATACCTGAAATGCGGGGATTATTATGGAACGAAAGGCCGAGGTAAAAAGAAAGACCACTGAGACGGATATAACCCTTAACCTGAACCTTGACGGGCATGGTATCGGCGATATAAAGACGCCCATACCCTTTTTCACCCATATGCTCACAAACATGGCAAGGCACGGACTGCTTGATTTAAAGCTGGACGTAACCGGAGACGTGGACGTAGACCTCCATCACACGGTGGAAGACACGGGCCTTGTCCTCGGCGAGGCCCTTAAAGAGGCCCTTGGAGACAAGGGCGGCATCATCCGGTGCGCACACTCCAGCGTGCCCATGATGGATTCCCTCTCAACAGTGGTCATTGATATATGCGGC
Source organism: uncultured Thermodesulfobacteriota bacterium (assembly GCA_964567185.1). Taxonomy (GTDB): domain Bacteria; phylum Desulfobacterota; class GWC2-55-46; order GWC2-55-46; family JADFVP01; genus JAJRZX01. The sequence continues at coordinate 1,646 of CAZMKZ010000112.1, read as the reverse complement.
AGGCCGTTCTTCAGGTTTAACGCCGCAGACGAGGCCATGAGCGTCACAGGGAGGGTCATCGCCCGTGCCGCGGACGGGGGCGTTGCCGAGGCCTTTGATATTGGGCTGCTGCAGGAATTTCTCCTGGCCTTTGCCAACGCCTCGGGCTCGGACCTGCACGTAACCCTGCATTACGGGCGCGACATTCACCATTCGAGCGAGTCCATCTTCAAGGCCCTTGGCCGCGCCATTAAGGGCGCCGTCACAAGGGATGAGAGGATTAAGGGGGCGCTCTCAACAAAGGGCACTCTGTAGTGATAGCCATCGTTGATTATGACATGGGCAACCTGCGTAGCGTTGCCAACGCCTTCAGGCACCTTGGCGGTGATGTAAGCGTAACTCGCGAGCCCTCCGTCATTGCCGGGGCGAGCCATGTGGTCCTGCCCGGCGTGGGGGCCTTTAAGGACTGCATGACCAACCTTATGGACTTTGGCCTCGTGGAGCCCGTCATGAGGAGCATAGAGTCCGGTAAACCCTTTTTGGGAATATGCCTCGGCCTTCAGCTCCTCTTTGAGGAGGGCCTTGAGTTCGGCCTTCATAAGGGGCTCGGTGTGCTCAAGGGGCAGGTGGTGCGCTTTGACGACCATATGGCCGGGGCCGACGGCAAAACCCTTAAGATACCTCACATGGGCTGGAATGATATCACCCAGGAGAAGGACTCCGCACTCTTGCGTGATATACCAGACGGGTCCTACTTCTACTTTGTCCATTCATACTACGCCCTTCCCACTGAGCCCGATGCCGTCAACCTTACCACCACGGAGTATGGAGTAAGGTTTACGAGCGCCATAGAAAAAGATAACATCATGGCATGCCAGTTTCACCCCGAGAAGAGTCAGCGTCTTGGGCTTAAGATGCTAAAAAACTTTATGGAAATCAAAGGTTAAGAGGGATTGTATTATAATGATTATCATACCTGCGGTAGATATTAAAGACGGTAAATGCGTGCGCCTCCATCAGGGCCGCTTCGATGCCGTGACCTGGTATTTCGAGAACCCCGTTGAGGCGGCTCTTCGCTGGTCAGAGGCCGGCGCGAAGCTCATTCACCTTGTTGACCTTGACGGCGCGCTTGCGGGCAGGGCCGTTCACATCGAGCTTATTAAGCGTATAATCGAGGCAACAGGGGTTGAGGTGGAGATAGGTGGCGGCATACGCGACATGGTCACGGCAGAGAGCTATCTTGAGCTGTCCGGTGTCAAGAGGGTAATACTGGGCACTGCCGCTTATGAAGACAGGGACTTTCTTACGGCCCTTACAGCGAAGTACCCCGGACGTGTTGCCGTGGGCATAGACGCAAAAGACGGCCTCGTCGCCCTGAAGGGTTGGGTGGACGTTACGGACGCGCGGGCCGTGGACTTTGCCCGGGAGCTTGAGGGCGCAGGCGTTGGGGCCATCATATATACGGATATCTCACGTGACGGCGCCATGAGCGGGCCGAACGTGGAGGCTACCTGCGAGCTTGCAGACAGCGTCAGTATCCCGGTAGTAGCCTCTGGCGGTGTCTCTACCCTTGCCGACATCAGCCGTTTCAAGGGCAGGAATATTGAGGGGATAATAGTCGGTAAGGCCCTCTATACAGGGGATATAAAACTTGAAGAGGCCATGAG
>CAZMKZ010000111.1:0-2695 GCA_964567185.1 uncultured Thermodesulfobacteriota bacterium | reverse complement strand
AATACTATATCCGCCGAGGACCTTGATATCATAAAGGTTACCGACGATGCCGACGAGGTCATAGAGACGATAAACCGTCACAGGAAGATAAAAGAGGAGTGCGTCAAGGCGGCGGCCAAAAAAATAAAGGATGCCCGTGAAAGGTCCCTTAAGGAGTGTTGAAAAATGAGTGAGCACAGCGCACATGACGACGAACATGAAGAACTGAAAAAGATATCCATCATGCTTGAGGTGGATCAGATAGAGGCCCTTACCGAGCTTGCCGAGGAGTATAAAAAGAAACTGGGCCAGCGTTGGAGCATCAGCGCCATGGTAAGGACTGCCGTGGGCGGCTTTTTGAGCAACATGGGCAAGATCTCCTGAGATAGGGCCGTAATTACGGGACTGCCATGTTTTACGGGTCTTAGGGCTTGCTTCAGGAGCGGTGCCTTTACAGCGGCCGGTGTTCTATTCAAGGGCCGCTCATATTGTTCTCAACTGGCCTTTCTTTTATCAAAGGGTTTTCTCAGGGGGGCTGTCTTTTACCGTAGGCGCAGCTCATCGAGAATTTTCACAATCTCTCTTCTTGCTGTTTTTAGTTGTTTTACCTTTAAACGCTTTTACAGGGGGATTAAAATATGCTCTCCAACTTTATCACCGATGTAAAGAAGAGGGTCGATTCCGATAAGGATATAGACGTTAAGAGAAGAGATGAGCTCGTGGCCATTGCACAGGCAAAGCTCAACGAGGATTTTGAGACCTATCACTGGAAGGCCGATATACACGGCATTACAGTGGAGCTTACGACGAACTCCTTTCACCTTTACGACTTCTGGGTTGAGAACTGGTATGCCGCGCCCGGCGGGCAGGGGGCCTTTGCCCACGGCACGCTCTACGCCGTAATGGGTGTGGAGGGAGAGGAACCCCGCGCCTATTACAACCACGAGACAAAGACGGCTATCTTTATCAATACCGAGTACTACGGCCAGTGCAAGTCCTGGGCCCTGGGCATAGCCGCCGACATACTTGAGACTCAGCACGACGTGCACTCCATTCACGGCTCCTGCGCTGTCCTCGATGGCCGGGGTGTGGTAATCATCGCGCCTACGGGCACGGGCAAGAGCACCCATACATGGGGGCTTATGCAGCTGCCGGAGGGACGCATACATTCCGACGACTGGATATTCGTGCATTACGGCGAAGATGGCGCCACGGCCCATATATCAGAGCGAAAGTATTACCTCCGCACCGATATGGTGGATAGTTTTCCCGAACTTGAGCCCATACTCGGTAGGTGCAGGTGCGAGAACGTGGAGGACGACGATTTCACATCTTTTGGCAACTCACGCGCCATCCTGGACCCGGAGTGGATAGGAGGGGCCGAAAAATTTGTCACCGAGGCCCCTGTAAACTCCGTCATACTCCTGCGCCGGGACGCCGAGTCTCCCGCCGAGGTCGAACTTGGCCCCGAGGAGGCCATAAAGGTCCTTGAGGAGGGGAGGTATCAGGTGCTTTCGGGCGCCGGGGATAACGTCGGCGAGTTCAGCTACGAGTCCTTTTACAACCCCTATCTCCTTGTAAAGAGGCCTGAACTGCAGAAGGCCTTTTTCCGCCGCCTCTTCAGCTCCGCAACCTGCCATATACTCAACACCGGCGTAGAGGGCGTGCAGGAGACACAGGCCCGCATACGCAGGATAATAAAAGAGGCAGAAGACGGGTCATGTTAAGGCGTTTTTCCCTGATTTTGCCCTTATTCTTCTTTCTGACGGGCTGTGTTGTCATGCGTCTGCCCTCGGTAACCCCTCTGAAAGAAAAGACCCTCATGGGCACGGGGCGCGATAAGATTCTTCTCATCGATATATCCGGGGTCATAAGGGACAAAAAAGAAAAGAACATCCTCGGCTCCGAGACATCGCGGACCATGACGGAGCGGATAAGGGAAGAGCTCGACATGGCCCGTGACGATAAAAAGGTCAAGGCCCTTATCCTGAGGATAAACACCCCCGGCGGGCACGTTACCACGGCTGACATTATCTATCACGAGATAGTGACCTTTAAAAAGGAGACGAAAATCCCCGTTGTGGCGGAGTTCATGGACATGGCCGCCTCGGGGGGGTATTACATCGGAGTATCCGCCGACAAGATTGTCGCTCAACCCACGACCATTACGGGGAGCATAGGCGTTGTGGCCTATAACGTAAACGCCACGGGACTGCTCGACAAGATCGGCATAGATGACAGGACGATAAAATCAGGCGATAAAAAAGACATGGCCTCGCCGCTTCGGGATATGACGGCAGAGGAGCGCGAGATTCTTCAGTCCATCATAGATGAACTTTACGAGCGCTTTTTGTCCGTAGTCGCCGAGGGTAGAGGCGGGCTCATAGAGAAAGACCGCATAAGAGAGATTAGCGACGGCAGGGTCTATACGGCCGGCCAGGCCCTTGAGCTGAAACTCATCGACAGGATAGGGTACATGGAGGACGCCGTAAACTACGCCAAGGAGCTTGCCGGTATAGAAGAGGCAAAGGTTGTGACCTATGCCGAGAGCAAGTCATACAGGAAAAATATCTATTCCGGGGCGCCGTCGCTCTCGCCCAGTGCCATTAATCTTGTCAATATTGATACGTCGTTTTTAAGCAATGGCGCGGGCATAAGCTTCATGTATCTCTGGAAGCCTTAGCCCTGGGGGAAGCCTTAGCCCGGGGGAAGCCTT
>CAZMKZ010000110.1:0-2787 GCA_964567185.1 uncultured Thermodesulfobacteriota bacterium | reverse complement strand
TATAACGCTTTTCCCCTTTCGCGCCAAACCCTTGAGGTATTGGCTCTTTCACCCCTCTACCGATTCTTTTTAATGGTGGGCACTGCCCACCAAAAAATCACTTTCGGCGGTGATTGTAACCATTGCGTAGAGTTTACGCTTCACCCACCAGGTTCAATTGTCGTGGAGTTCTTCCTTGATCTTTTCAGAGAGGAATATCTTCAATAGCGACTGGTAGGGCACATCCTTTTTGTGGGCAAGGAGTTTAATCTCCTCTAACATGGATTCCGGAAGCCTCAGGGAAATGGTCTTGAGCGATGGCCTGAGCTCGGGCATTACCATACGCTTTGCCTTCTTCCAGTCAACATACTCGGTAGAGTCGTGGGCGCCCCAGAACTCCCGCTCCTCGTCTTCATTCCTGAATTCAGGTATCTTCTTTTTTTTATTCATGGCTTTCGTATGCCTTTCTTTCCCTGCGGTTCATGTCTCTTGCAGATATTACCCGTATTCTTTCCTTACGAACTGTAAAGACAACAAGGAGCAGTCTGCCCAAGTCTGTGTTTCCGAGGGCATGAAAACGATTTTCCTTCTGAGAATGCCTTACATCATCGGCAACAACAAGGGGTCGGTTGAAGAAAAGCTCTTCGCACTCCGCAGTTCTAACTCCATGCTTTTGCCAGTTCTTCCCGGCGTTGTGCTCGTCCCACTCAAAGCCGGTACATTTCTGTATGAGGTCCGTGGCGTCCATACGTTATTAGTATATGTCAGACATATACATAAATCAATGAAATAATATTCAGCCTTGTAAGCGGGGTAGGTTGGGTAGAGGAACGAAACCCAACGTTTTTTTGTTAATGATTGCCGCCAGTTCCGTATAGGTACCCATCGAATTGTTGGGTTTCGCTTGCGCTCTACCCAACCTACCCCTAATAAACTTATTTTTTCGCCCCGTGCAGTTTCAGCAGGGCCACGGTTCCGGCATGCACTCCCCTTGACGCAAAGGTCAGGGCCGTATCACCGGTCTTGGTCTCGGCGTTCACGTCTGCCCCTTTGCCAAGGAGTGTCTCCACCACCTTGGTATGCCCTCCGCCGGAGGCAAAAAGCAGGGCCGTAATGCCTCCCTGAGCCCTGGCATTCACATCGGCACCTTTGGCAAGGAGCGTCTCTACGACATCGTAATGGCCTCCCCCTGAGGCGGCTATGAGCGGTGTAATACCCTCAAGGGTCTCGGCGTTCACATCCGCGCCTTTATCAATAAGGACCTTTACAACATTAAAATGCCCCTGTATGGACGCGAATATCAGAGGCGTAATGCCGTCCTCATTCTTTGAGTTCACCTCCGCGCCAATGCTTAAGAGGTTTTTAACTCTTTCACTGTCTCCGGCGATGGCCGAATCCGCAAGCTCCGAATTCAGATTTTTCCCGCCGGCACATATTACATCTGATGACCCCATATGACCCTCCTTTTGAAGAATAGACAATTAGCCCTGTGCCAGGGCCTTGCCTTATTAACCCTGTGATATTATCAATATCCCATTGATTTGACGGATTAAGCCCTGCTTCACCCGGCCTTCGACCTTACCCCCCCACTTTACCGCACAAGCCAGCCAGTCACCATACTGAAGATACTTATAACGATGGAGCCGAGAATGGCCACGCCGAGGCCATGAACAGCAAAGCCCCCTACAAGCCCGCCAACTATAAGGAGCATGAGGCCGTTTATTATAAAGGTGAATAGGCCGAGACTCAAGATGTTGATGGGAAGGGTGAGGATGAATAGCAGGGGTTTTATAAAGAGGTTGAAAACGCCGAGGAGGATGGCCGCCTCGACTATGGGGCCGTATCCGGTGGCCTCTATGCCCGGCACAATGTAGACCGCCAGAGAGATGCCCACGGCGAGTATTGCAAGGCGAAGCGCCAGGCTTGACATGGTTTTTTCCTGAATAGGGTATATCCGCCGGAACGTAAATGCCTGCCCGGGTCTCTGTGTCATTCTCATCCGTGTTGTTGCATCTTACCCTGTCATGTTGCGGCAGGGGCATAAAATAGAGGGTTTTACTATCATTTCGTCATATATAAAAACGTTTTTCCATATTTAGACGGTAAAAAAGGGCCAAAAACCTCAATCCTGACGGAGTACGGCTATCATTTCGTCATGTATCGAACCATTAGAGGCGAGGCAGTACGTTTTAAAATTAGAGAACTCCTCTCCTTCAAAGCCCGTTACGCGCCCCCCGGCCTCCTCTACCATGAGGGACGCCGCCGCAGTATCCCATGCCGAGAGCTTCATCTCCCAGAAGCCGTCAAATCGGCCGCAGGCAACGTAAGATAGGTCAAGGGCCGCGCTTCCGGCGCGCCTTATGGCCTGCGCCTTTACGGAAAAGGCCCTGAAAAGATCGAAATTATTCTGTTTCGAGGTCCTTAAATCATAGGGAAAACCCGTTGCAAGAAGGCTCTTATCCAGAGAGCGCGTCTTCGAGACGCTTATCTTCACACCATTAAGGGTGGCCCCGCCGCCACGCTCGGCCACAAAGAGCTCATCGAGCATGGGGTTGTAGACAACGCCGAAGCATACCCGGCCGTGGTCCTCAAAGGCAATGGATACGCAAAATACGGGATTACCGTGGGCATAGTTTGTAGTGCCGTCAAGGGGGTCTATTATCCAGCGATACCCGCCCCCCGCGGTACGCTCGTCGCTCTCTTCGGCGATAATGCCGTGACCGGGAAAGTCCTTTGTGATACGCCCTACTATAAGGTCCTCGGACATGCGGTCCATCTCGGTGACGATATTCACCTCGCCCTTGAAGT
>CAZMKZ010000109.1:0-2831 GCA_964567185.1 uncultured Thermodesulfobacteriota bacterium | reverse complement strand
TACTTCAGGTCTCGCGTTTCGACCGTTTCAAAGACCCCGTGGGCGTCATAGAGGCCTACCGGAACGTTAAAAAATATAACGACTGCATACTCGTTCTTGCGGGCAGTCCGGCCACCGACGACCCGGAGGCCGATATTGTCCTCGAGGAGGTTAGGGAGGCGGCTAACGGCGACCCGGACATACACATACTAATGCTGCCGCCCTTCAGCAATAAGGACATAAACGCCCTGCAGAGGGCGGCTACCGTGGTTGTGCAAAAATCCCTGAAAGAGGGCTTCGGCCTTACGGTAAGCGAGGCCATGTGGAAGGCAAAGCCCGTTGTCGCCGGCGCCGTAGGCGGGATACCGCTTCAGATAGACCATGGGGTCACCGGTTTTCTTGTCCATTCCGTGCAGGGCGCGGCCTTCAGGATAAGGCAGATATTTAACGACCCTGATATGGCCTGCCGCATGGGCGAAGAGGCAAAGGAATATGTGAGGAACAATTTTCTCATAACACGGCATATAAGAGACTATCTCGGCGTATGGTACTCAACGGAAAATAGAGGCAGGCATATACTTGAGTTATGAGCGTAAATAGACTAAAGGCACTGGTAGAAGAGAATTTTGCCGAGAGATCACTTATCGTGGTCTCAAGCCGGGAGCCTTATGTTCACAAAAGGACTGCGTCGGGCATCAAGGTAGAGAGGCCCGCCGGGGGGCTTACCTCGGCAATGGACGATGTGCTGCGCGCCGTGGGAGGGACATGGGTGGCCTGGGGCAGCGGCAATGCCGACAGGGAAACAGTAGTTGATGACCGCGTTTCCGTACCGCCCGAGCACCCCTCCTATACCCTTAAACGGGTCTGGCTCACCTCCGGTGAGGTTAATAACTACTACAACGGATATTCCAATCACATGCTCTGGCCGCTCTGTCATCTCTCTCTTGACAGGGTTTTTTTTATGAAAAAATTCTGGAGGGATTACGTAAAGGTCAACAGAAAGTTCGCTGACGCCGTAATCGGCGAGGCCCGCGCCGACTCCATAGCATGGCTCCATGACTATCACCTCTGCCTTGCCCCGGCCATGATAAAGGCCGCCAATCCAGACCTTCCGCTAATGCACTTCTGGCACATCCCATGGCCCAACTGGTTTTCTTTCAGGGTATGTCCGCAGGCAAAGGAACTCATCGAGGGGCTTCTGGGCAATGATCTCCTTGGCTTTCAGATACCGTTATTCACGAAAAATTTTATGGACTGCGTGAGTGAGTGCCTTGACGCGGAAGTCGATTATGAAAAAAATACGGTCACCTACAAGGGCCATGTCACCAAGCTGGAGTCTTTCCCCATTAGTATCGATTATGAGAGGTTCAATAGCCAGGCCGCCTCGAAGAGAACGGTTAATACCATTAAAAAGATCCGCAGCCGGTTCAGGATTGATGGTTTTCTCGGCATCGGCGTTGACAGGCTTGAGTATACAAAGGGCCTTATCAAGAGGCTTCAGGCCATCAATCTTTTTTTCGAGAAGTACTGGCGTTTCAGGGGCAAGTTCACCTTTGTGCAGATAGCCGTGCCCACAAGGATGAGCCAGCCCTACATAACGTACAAAGAGGCCGTGGAAGCCCTTGTGAACAAGATAAACAGGCGTTTTTCCCGCGGGGGCTGGCGTCCCGTGGTATACCTTGACAAGAAGGCCGAGGTAAAGGACCTCAGCGTCTATTACAGGCTTGCCGATATAGCCGTGGTGAGCTCCCTTTATGATGGTATGAACCTTGTGGCAAAGGAGTTCATCGCCTCGCAGGTGGACGAGAAGGGGATGCTGATACTCAGCGAGTTTGCCGGGGCCGCCGAGGAGCTTGACGGCGCTATCCTTGTAAATCCCTATGACCTGGAGGACTTTGCCGACAAGATTAAGGAGGCACTTCTATTATCAACAGAAGAAAAAAAGGCCCGTATGTCGGCGCTACGCAGGCAGGTGCGAGACCATGATATATACCGCTGGATATTCGATATAATACGGGAAATTCTGCGCCTCTCCTCGGCCATGGACGAGAGGCTGCGCTATGTCTTTGATAATATCGATGAGCTCAAAATGACCTTGTCCGGCTCCTCCTCGGGGCCGCCTCTTGTCTTTCTGGATTTTGACGGCACGCTTACCCCCATTGTATCTTCTCCTGATATGGCGGTGCTCTCCGCCGAGATGCGTTCACTGCTTCTTCGGCTTAAAGAAGTGACGGACATAGCCGTAATCAGCGGACGGAGCCTCAAGGACATAAGAGAGCGCGTCGGCATCCCCGATATCATTTACGCGGGGAATCACGGGGCAGAGATATGGGACGGCAAAGGTGTGGTGGTGACGCAGAGCGTGACCTCGGACAGAGGGCTTATCGAGGATATTCTGGAGAGGCTCGCCAATGGGACGGCGCACATCGCGGGCGTACGCATAGAGGACAAGGGCGTCACCGCCTCCATACATTACAGGGAGGTGAGGACAGGCGACCTTGCTGACTTCTTCGATGTCTTCTTCAATATTGTAAAGGGCAACGAGGATGTGCTGAGGATAACTTCGGGCAAGAAGGTCTTTGAGATACGTCCCCGCGATATCTGGAACAAGGGCGATGCCGTGAAGTGGATAAGTGAGACCATGAAACCGGGAAGGACCGTCCTCTACGCAGGCGACGATACCACGGATGAGGACGCCTACGAGGTTTTGAAAGGACATGGCATCTCCGTATCAATCGGCACGAGCAGGTCATCGGATTATTATCTAAAAGACCAGTCCGAGATGAAGGAGTTTCTTGAACTCCTCCTTACTTTCTTTTAGAAAAAAGAAAGTAAGACAAAGAAAACCAATA
>CAZMKZ010000108.1:0-2844 GCA_964567185.1 uncultured Thermodesulfobacteriota bacterium | reverse complement strand
TGTTGTTGAACTCAAAGCGGTGGCGGTGCCTCTCTGAAATCTCCACCACGCCATAGACTCCGTATGCCTTTGTGCCTCTTTTAAGGGTGCAGGGGTAGGCCCCGAGCCTCATGGTGCCGCCCTTGGCGCAGATGCCCTTCTGCCCCTCCATTATATGCACTACAGGGTCGGGGGTCTTGTCGTCGAACTCGGCGGAGTTGGCCTTCTTTAGCCCCACAAGGTCCCGCGCCAGCTCAATAACGGCCACCTGCATGCCGAGGCATATGCCGAAGAAGGGCATGCCATTCTCACGGGCGTACCTGATGGCCGAGACCATACCCTCGATGCCGCGTGTGCCGAAACCCCCGGGCACGAGCAGGCCGTCCACACCCTTAAGCAGCGCGGCGGGGCCTTTTTTCTCCACGTCCTCGGCGTCTATATACTGGAGCTTAACACGGCAGTTGCCGGCTATTCCGCCGTGGATAAGGGCCTGATGAAGGCTCTTGTACGAGTCCTGCAGGTCCACGTATTTGCCCACAATGGCTATGGTAACCTCTGCGCGGGGTTTGTATATCTTTTTTACCACCTTCTCCCATTCTTCAAGCCTGGGCGCCCGTGTCCATATATTGAGGTCTTTAAGGATCAGGGCGTCAAGCCCCTCGCGGTGGAATACAAGGGGTACCTCGTATATACAGCCCACGTCCTCGGCGGATATGACGGCGCTCTTCTCTACATTGCCGAAGAGGGCTATCTTGTCTTTCAGTTCGCTGGTAATGGGGCGGTCCGAGCGGCACAGGAGGATATCGGGCTGAATTCCGATTTCACGGAGCTTATTTACGCTGTGCTGGGTGGGTTTTGTCTTTATCTCCCCTGCCGTGGCTATATAGGGAAGGAGCGTCAGGTGAACGTATAGGACGTTCTCCTTGCCAAGATCGAATTTCAACTGCCTGATGGCCTCAAGAAAGGGCAGGCTCTCGATGTCGCCCACTGTGCCGCCTATCTCCACGATGGCCACGTCAACGGTATCGGCAAGAACGAGTATCTTGGACTTTATCTCGTCCGTAACATGGGGTATTACCTGAACGGTCTTTCCGAGATAATCGCCTCTGCGCTCTTTTGTAATAATGGAGTCGTAGACCTGCCCGGTGGTAAAGTTGTTCTTCCTCGTGAGCCGCGCGTTGGTAAAACGCTCGTAATGGCCCAGGTCAAGGTCTGTCTCTGCGCCGTCGTCAGTGACAAAGACCTCGCCGTGCTGAAAGGGACTCATGGTGCCGGGGTCCACGTTAATATAGGGGTCGAGCTTCTGAATGGTGATGGTAAGCCCGCGTGCCTCAAGAAGGGCCCCGATAGAGGCGCTGGCAAGCCCCTTGCCAAGCGACGAGACCACGCCGCCCGTCACGAATATGAACTTTGTCTTTAAATCCTTATCGGCTTTACTCATTGACCTCCCTTCCCGTAATAGGCCCCTGAGGGGGGATGATTGCCCGCCCTCTACGGCGGAGACTGTCCTTATAATAATCCTAATGTCAGGCCGCCCGCGGCAAAGGAGGGGGCGGTTCTTCACTACCTTATATATAGGCCGTCATCAATCACTTGCTCTGCCGATCATACCCATAAGGGTCCTGCCTCTGATTCTCTTTATTACTCTCCGGCGGCGCAAACTCCCATTTATTCTGAAAGGGATTATACTCAAGGGTAGAACCCTTTTGCTCGTAGCTCCATGAGTCCTCATGCGGGTTGTATTCAAGCTCCGAGTCCGATGAGGTCGTCTCCCATGTATTACTGAAGGGGTTATACTTCTGCGCCGCGTACGCCGGGGCAGGGAGCAGTAAAACCGCTATGAGTATCAGCGTCTTCATCTTGCCTGCTCTTTTCATATACCCCGTCATTTTGCCACCCTTGCCTATGTTGCACCTGCAAATATCTCCCTAACACGCTCAAGGTCTTCCGGGGTATCTACGGAGACGGGGTTATAGTCTGTCTCGACAACCTCTATAACGTGGCCGTGCTCAAGGGCCCGGAGCTGCTCAAGGGACTCGGAGTCCTCAAGGGGGCTATGGCCGAGCCCGGTAAAAGTCAGGATAAAATCGCGCCTGTAAACATAAAGCCCTATGTGCTTGAAGGGGCGCGCCTTTCTCTCGTTAAAAGGCCCCGTGCCGTATGGTATGGGGCTCCTGGAAAAATAAAGGGCCCTCCCCCGGCTGTCCGTCACCACCTTTACGGCATGGGGGTCGAGGAACTCGGCCTCGGTTGTAATGGCGGTCTTCAAGGTGCTGATGTCCACAGAGGGGTCTTCGAGGAGCGGCCTTATGGCGCTGTCCACGGCCTCCGGGGAAATAAGCGGCTCGTCACCCTGAATATTTACAATAATATCGGCATCCGGGGCCCTAACCACGGCCTCGGCTATGCGGTCGGCCCCGGAGCGGTGATCGGCGCTGGTCATAACCGCCTCGCCGCCAAAGGACTTTACGGCCCGAAAGATCCTCTCGTCGTCAGTGGCAACGATGATGGTATCGATAAGAGCACAGGCGCGTGCCCTCTCGTATACCCGCTCCACAAGGGTCTTGCCGTGAATATCGGCAAGGGGTTTCCCGGGCAGCCGCGTAGACGCGTACCTTGCGGGGATAAATGCCGCCACTTTCATGATGGTTCAATATATCCCAAAGCCCGCTTTTCTGTCAACACATAGGAAGGGTTTTCCTTATTATAATGAAGGTTTTTTCTTTATATAAGGATGAAGGCAGGGGAAGGGCATTCTTTTCTTTAATTCAGCGGCGGATTTGAGTATAATCAAGGTCACATCACCCCATCCACTCAAACTCACTGCCGGAGTGGTGAAACTGGTAGACGCGCGGGACTCAAAAT
>CAZMKZ010000107.1:0-2879 GCA_964567185.1 uncultured Thermodesulfobacteriota bacterium | reverse complement strand
CGTGAGGTATGGCCGGTATGCCGGAAAATGCCGCCTCTCCGGGCAGATCCTGCGATATACCTGATTTGGCCCCGATAAGCGTGCGGGGGCCTATCTTTATATGGCCGCCTACGCCTACCTGACCGCCGAACTGAGAACCCGTGCCTACCTCCGTGGAGCCGGCGATGCCCGTCTGCGCGGCAAGGACCACGTCTTCGCCTATGGTTACGTTATGGGCTACCTGCACAAGGTTGTCTATCTTTGTGCCTCTCTCCACCACGGTCTCTCCAAGGGTTGCCCTGTCTATGGCCGTAGAGGCGCCTATCTCAACGTCGTCGCCGAGTCTAACCGTGCCGACCTGAGGTATCTTGAAGTATCTGCCGCCTTCAGAGGCGTAACCAAAGCCGTCGCTCCCTATGACGGCGTTGCAGTGCAGGATAACCCGCCTGCCGAGCACACAGCCTTCCCTTACCACGGCCCCTGCGTGTATTATGGAGCCGGCGCCTATGCGCGCCCCTCTCCCGATTACAACGGAGGCATGAAGCGTGACCTCGTCTGATATTACCGCGCCCTCTTCCACAACGGCGAAGGGGCCTATTGAGACCCCTTTGCCGAGGACCACTCCTTCGCCTATCTCGGCCGAGGGGTGGACGCCGGGATAGGGCTCCAGCGGCGGCCTGAAGAGGGATATGACCTTCGCGAAGGCCAGGTGCGGGTTTTTTACCACTACGAGGGCGCGGCCGGCGAGGGTGATATCGTCAAGGTCAGGGCTCTCGGAGGTTATCACCGCCGAGGCCCCTGTTGCGGCAAGGGCCTTTGCCGAAGGCCTGCCTGCCATGAAGGTAATGTCTCCCGCGCCTGCATCTTCGAGTTGGGCTACATCGCGGATAACCATGGAGCTATCCCCTCTTATACAGCCGCCCGTAAGAGAGATTATCTCTCTTAGATTCTTTTCCATGGGGTCTCTATTTTGCCCCTTCCCTGGTCTTGATATTGAAGGCCTTTATAACGTCATCGGTGAGGTCACCGCTTACGGGGCCATATAGTATGGCGCCGCCGGATTTTTCAAAGACATAGGTATAACCCTTCTTTTTGGCCAGCTCCTTTACGATGCCCTGAAGCTCTTTGATTATCTCAGCCTCTTTTGCCACCTTTTTCTTGTTAAGGCTGTCGTTATATTTTACGAATTTTTTCTGAAATGCCTTGGCCCGGGCATTAAATGCTTTTTCCTTGGCCAGAAGGGTGTTCTTTTTCCATACATGCTTTTTTTTGTCTATTTCCTGCTTGAGTTTTTTTATGGAGGCCTGCTCCGCGTTAAGCTCTTTTTCGAGTTTGGCCGCCTCGGCCTTAAGGGTCTCCTTGGCGTTTACCCCTGCGTCGCTCCTGTTAAGGGCCTTCTGCAGGTCGGCGTAGCCTATCTTAATACCGCCGGCCGAGGCCGGAAGGGTAAAGGCTAATAACAAAAAAAGTACTGGCGCTAAAATCTTTAATTTCCGCATCTTCATTCTCCTTTTTCCTGTTATCGTTGATTAACCGTTATTATATATGATTATCTGATTCTAACCCCGACGGGCCTTTAACTCAATCATATATTTCACCTCCGTAGTCAGCTAAAAGGTAGACCCGATGGTAAAGTCCCAGTTGGTCCGCGACTCGCCCTCGCGCGGGGCCAGGTTTATCCCCAACTCAAGGCGCAGGGGCCCCACGGGAGAGTACCACCGGATGCCCGTGCCCGCCGACGTCCTTATATCTGTAAAATCAATCTTGCCCTGGTACGCGTTGCCTGCGTCAAAAAAGAGCAGGCCCCTCATCTTCTGCATCTTGACAATGGGGAAGAGAAACTCCAGATTTGTCACGAACATTGTCTCGCCGCCTATGAGGTCGCCTGTGAGCGGGTCCTTGGGGCTGATTGTCCGCGTGTCGAAGCCCCTTATGGTGTTTATGCCTCCGAGAAAAAACCTCTCGTAAATAGGGGCCTCACGTCCGGCGTATCCGCGGAGATATCCTGCCTGCCCCCTGATGGAGAAGGTGGTTTTGAGGGGAGTGGCAAAGTAATGTATGGCGTTAATCTGATGCTTTATGGTGTATACGTTGCCGCCGAGGACCCCGCCGGCGACCTTGCCGGAATAGGTGATGACCGAGCCGTGCCGGGGAAAGAAGGCGTCGTCGCGGGTATCTCGGGTGACCGTCAGGCTTACGCTGCTCTCTGTCCTCGAACCCTCCTGCTCCCTTATGAATGACGAGGCCGAGGTAGAGACGTCAAGCACCTCTGCGTCCTCAAGGGTATAGGAGACAAAGCCCCTGGTCTCCCGGTCGTATATGGGAAAACCCAGACGCGTGTCAAAACCCTTCTTGCGGGTGTTGAAACCCTGAAATTGCTGGTCCGTATTATAGAGGTCAAAACCTGCGGAGATGGGTTTATCGAATAGATAGGGCTCGGTAAAACCAAGTACAAATCTCGTGCTACTTGCACTTATGGTTCCAGAGAGGTTTAGTTTTATGCCCGTTCCGAAGAGGTTGGACTGGGATATGGAGGCCGTGCCGATTATGCTGTCCACGGAAGAGTAGCCGATGCCCGCCGATATCGCCCCCGTTGGTCTCTCCTTGACCTTTACATCCAGGTCTATCTTGTCCGTGGACGCCCCTCTTACCTTCTCAATATCCACCTTATCAAAAAAGCCCAGTCTCTTTAAGGCGGATTTGCTCTTTTTGAACCCCGTGGCGGAGTAGAGGTCCTTCTCATCTATGTAGAGCTCACGCCTTATGACCTTGTCGCGGGTCTTCGTGTTGCCGGTTATGTTAATCTTGTCAACATGAACAAGGTTGTTTTTCTTTATATCAAAGTTGAGGTCCACTGTCCTCGTCTCGGTATGAACATCGGTGTGCGGCTTTACCTCAAC
>CAZMKZ010000106.1:0-2887 GCA_964567185.1 uncultured Thermodesulfobacteriota bacterium | reverse complement strand
CCCTACTCCACGGCGAAGCCCAGTCTGCCGGGCGCGTCGCCGCGTTTCTTTTCCTTATCACGGGTCTTGCCGGAGCCGTCTTTTTTTGCCGTAAGGCCGCCGGAGCTCTCCTCGTTCTCACCGGCCTTGTGGGAGGCGCGCTCTTCGCTGACCTTGCCGAAGACGATCTCATCCAACTCGGCCCTGTCAAGGGTCTCACGCTCAAGGAGGGCGTTGGCGAGCCTGTGAAGTGCCTCGGAGTTGGTGGTGAGGATATCTCTGGCACGCTCATAATTATCGCTTATTATATTCTTTACCTCGTTGTCTATGACATTGGCCGTATCCTCGCTGAAGTCGCGGGACTGCGATATTTCCTTACCGAGGAAGATATGCTCTTCTTTTTTTCCAAGGGTGAGTGGGCCTATCTTGTCGCTCATGCCCCACTCGCAGACCATCTTTCTGGCTATCTCCGTGGCGCGCTCGATATCATTGCCCGCGCCAGTGGTCTTGTGTTCAAGGACGAGTTCCTCGGCAACGCGGCCTCCCATGAGAACGGCTATCTTGTTGACAAGATAATCCTTGCTGTAGGTATGCCTCTCGTCTACGGGCAGCTGCTGCGTGAGCCCAAGGGCCATGCCCCTTGGTATTATGGAGACCTTGTGTATGGGGTCCGTGCCGGGTATAAGCATGGCCACAAGGGTATGACCGGCCTCATGAAAGGCCGTGTCTTTTTTCTCGTCGTCGCTTATTATCATGCTCCTGCGCTCACTGCCCATGAGGAGCTTGTCCTTGGCATCGTCAAACTCAACCATCTCAAGGACGTCTTTACCGCGCCTTGCGGCAAGAAGAGCCGCCTCATTAACGAGGTTGGACAGGTCTGCGCCCGAAAAACCGGGCGTGCCCCGCGCTATGACTCCAAGGGCCACATCATCGGCCAGCGGGGTCTTTACGGCGTGCACCTTCAGAATCTTTTCCCTGCCGTTCAGGTCGGGTTTGGGCACAAGCACGTTACGGTCGAACCTTCCGGGACGCAGAAGCGCCGGGTCGAGCACATCGGGCCGGTTCGTGGCCGCTATGATTATTACGCCGTCGTTGCTCTCAAAGCCGTCCATCTCCACAAGGAGCTGGTTCAGGGTCTGCTCGCGCTCGTCGTGGCCGCCGCCGAGCCCCGCGCCCCTGTGTCTGCCAACGGCGTCAATCTCGTCTATGAAGATAATACAGGGGGCGTTTTTCTTGCCCTGCACAAAGAGGTCCCTTACACGCGAGGCGCCCACGCCTACAAACATCTCCACAAAGTCGCTCCCTGATATGGAGAAAAAGGGCACGCCCGCCTCTCCGGCTATGGCCCGTGCCAGAAGGGTCTTACCCGTGCCCGGGGCGCCCACAAGGAGCACGCCCTTGGGTATGCGGCCGCCGAGGCGGGTAAACTTTTTCGGGTCCCGCAGAAAGTCTATTATTTCCTCGACCTCCTGCTTTGCCTCCTCAATTCCGGCCACGTCCCTGAAGGTCACCTTGTGCTGGTCCTCCATGAGGAGCTTGGCCCGCGATTTTCCAAAACTCATGGCCTTGCCGCCGCCGGACTGCATCTGGCGCATGAAGAATATCCATACGCCTATGAGAAGCACCATGGGAAACCACGATACGAATATCGTGCCCCAGGAGGGTGTGTCAACTACGGGCTCGGCAGTTATTCTTACTCTGTTGGCCCGTAGCTTTGAGACAAGCTGCGGGTATGCGGGCGAGTAGGACTTGAAGGTCTTGCCGTCAACCAGTTTGCCCTTTATGTCGCTACCCTGTATGGTCACTTCCATGACACGCCCTGTCTCAACGTCCTTGATAAAGTCGCTGAAACTCATGGTGTCAAGTGTATCGTGCTTGTAATTTAAAAAATTGAAAACAAGCACCACAGTGGCTATTATGATAAGCCATAGGGCTATATTCTTATATAAACGGTTCATTGTATATTCCTTTGCGCTATGGAGATGCCGCGATTTGAAGGCAGTTACCTACGTTAATGTTTAAGTATTTCACAGATTAGACTTTTTTACAACAAAAAACTTGTTGCAAGGGACCTTATAACAGAGATTAAACCCCCGCAGAGCGGGCTTATCCCACCCCCCAGCTTTCCCTTGCCCAGTGCCACATAAGGTCAAAAGTTCCTGTCAATAAAGGCGGCCCTCGCAATGGCCGCGCTGAAGAGGAATATGGCCGCCGTAAAGAACATCCATAGAAGGAGTATCATGATGGCGCCAAGGGAGCCGTATAAGCGGTTATAGGTGGGAAAATAGCGAAGGTAAAGGGCGAAACCCTGCTTTGCCATCTCCCAGAGAAAGGAGAAGATGAGACTGCCGTAAAAGGCGTAACGGATGTTAAGGTCCGGACCTGAGAATATCTTGAAGACAATGGTCACGGCGATGACGACGAGGACAAAGGGAAAGACATACTTGAGCACGAGGCCGTTTACTATGTATCCCGAGGCGTTCTCGCCGATTACCTTCAATGTAATGCCCTCGATTACGCCCATTCCGGCCGTTACGAGTATGGAGGCGAAGACCGCTACAACGGCAAGGAGGATTACAAAGACGTTTATTATCCTCTTTCTGAAAAAGCCGTACCTACCCCCTATCTCGAATATGGAGGAGAGGGCGTCTGCAACGGCGTTAAGCACCAGCTCGGAGGAGAATATGAGCGCCGCGATGCTGAACCACCTGAAAGTCCTGCCGTGCTCCACAACGCCGCGGAGGTCTTCAATAACGCTCCCGCCAAGGTACGGCAGGGTGATACGCGCCGTCTTTATCACCTCATTGAGCATATCCCCCTTCTTGCCCATGATAAAACCAAGGGCAAGGGTAATGAGAAACATCATGGGAATAAGGGAGAAAAAGGCGTAGAAGGATATGGCCGCGGC
>CAZMKZ010000105.1:0-2998 GCA_964567185.1 uncultured Thermodesulfobacteriota bacterium | reverse complement strand
TACAATTTAAAGACAGGAAAGGCTTCTGATGCCAGAGTTACGGAAAGACCCCATTCTTGGAAGGTGGGTAATTATCTCCACGGAACGGGGCAAACGGCCCTCGGAGTTCGACTCGCCACGCCCGGTCATGCGCCAGGGTTTCTGTCCCTTCTGTCCCGGAAACGAGGCCAAGACGCCTCATGAAATACTCGCCTACCGCGCCGGTAATAGCAAGCCTGATACGCCCGACTGGCGCGTCCGTGTTGTTCCCAACAAGTATCCCGCCCTCAAAATCGAGGGGGATATAAACAGGGAAGGCGACGGCGTCTTCGACAAGATGAACGGCATCGGCGCCCATGAGGTCATCATAGAGACTCCCGACCACATGGCCTCTCTATCTACCATTACGCCCAAGAACTTCGAAGAGGTCCTCTGGGCCTACAGGGACAGGATAGTGGACCTCAAAAAAGACACGAGGCTCCGCTATATACTCATTTTCAAAAACCATGGCGAGGCCGCCGGGGCAACCCTCGAGCACAGCCATTCGCAGTTAATCGCCATGCCCATCATACCCAAGAGGGTAAGCGAGGAGATTGACGGCGCCCTTGAGTATTATAACTTCAAGGAAAGGTGCATATTCTGCGACATAATCAGGCAGGAGATAGCGCAGGGCGTGCGCGTGGTGGCGGAGAATCAGGACTTTCTCGCCATAACCCCTTACGCGCCCAAATCACCCTTTGAGACATGGATTCTGCCCAAGACCCATGGTTCGAGCTTCGAGAACTGCCAGAAAACACATTACGAAAACCTCTCTCTCATCTTCCCCGATGTCTTGAGGCGTATGGACAAGGTGCTTAACTCCCCGCCATACAACTTCATACTCCATACTTCCCCTGTAAAGGACGGAGCCGAGCAGTACTATCACTGGCATTTTGAGATTATGCCCAAGCTCGCCAAGGTCGCGGGCTTTGAGTGGGGCTCCGGTTTTTATATTAATCCCACGCCGCCTGAGGAGGCGGCAAGGTTTCTTAAAGAAGCAAACCCCTGAGGCAACGAAGGGGAGTGAGCGCCCCGCCTTATTTTAACGGATAATCAGCATCTGCGGGGCGACGCGGTCTGCGGCTCCTGCCACGATGGCAGAGCCGTATGACAGGAGAAACCCCTGTGTCACAGACCCTGACAGAAAAGATGGCAGGCCTGGTCTCATCAGGCAAGGCCGCGGACCTCAAGTACAAGGGGGCCCTTGAGTCTATAATCGGGGAGCTTCCCTTTGATGAGGCCGCTCTTTACCTGACGGACGGCAAGACGGGCGGGTTCAGGCTTAGGGCCCTTGCCGGCAAGGACAGGGGGCAGGAGGGGGCTTCGCCGGCCTTCTACGGCGCGGGTAAGGGGCTCGCCTACCTCGCCAAAAGAGACGGGGCGCCTGTGAAGGCCTATACCGCCAGGTTAGCGGAAATTACCTTCAAGGGCATGGAGGACAGGTGCTTACAGGGTTTCAGAAGTCTTCTTGTCTTTCCATTGATGGACGCCTTGAGGTGTTACGGCGTACTTTATCTTAAATCAATCAAAAAGACCGTATTAAGGCCGAATAAGCGGCGGCTTCTTGAGCTGGCCGCGCTTCAGCTTATCTCTATTATCAAGTTTTCCGAGATTATCTATGAGTGCAGGGAGGCCTGCGAGGAGGCCGAGGCGGCGCGGGCAAGGCTCGCGGATGCCGAAAAACTCCTTCTCCTCGGCGACATAGCGGCCTCTCTCGCCCACGAGATAAAGAACCCGCTCCTTTGCCTTGGAGGTTTTGCCGGGAGGATAAAGCGCAAGCTCGACCCCTCTTCACCCATCATGCCCGATGTCCTTGAGCTCATAAAGGCCGTTAAAAGGCTTGAGGGGGTTATAAACGCCATGGTAGCGCCCTTGAAAGATGAGCCAGGCCCCGCCGTGATAAACGACGTAAATGATATAATAGACGATACCCTGGGGTATTTCTCTGAAGAGTTGAAGAACCGCTCCGTGGTTTTGGAGCGCGATTTTTTTCACGGGGCCCTGCCCGTAATGGCGGAGAGACAGGAGCTGAAGATTGTTTTTGACAACCTTATCGCCAATGCGATACAGTGCATGAATAAGCATGATGGGGGCACTCTAAGGCTGAGTACGGCCAGGGCCGATGGTTGGGTCATAGCCGAGGTGAGTGATGACGGCGGGGGCATCGACCCCCGTAATATGTCCTCTATCTTCAGGCCCTTCTTCACTACAAAGAAAAACGGCACAGGATTGGGGCTTCCTATCACGAGCTCCATCATATCTCGTCACAGCGGTGTAATAGATGTCATTAACAGGGTGGGAGACGGCGTTACCTTCAAGGTGAAGCTACCCCCGGCCCGGAAGAAGACAGGCAAGAGAGCTTGAGTCCGCGGTTAAGATAGATTGCAGAATATTGGAGTTTTTATGAAAAAAAAGATCCTTGTAGTCGATGATGAAGAAGGCCTCAGGCTTTTATACAAGGAAGAGCTTGAGGATGAAGGCGCCGTGGTAACACTGGCGGCTTCCGGGGCAGAGGCCATCGAGAGGCTTGAGGAGGGTTCTTTTGACCTTATCCTCCTTGATATAAAGATGCCCGGCATGGACGGCGTGGAGGTCCTCAGGAGGGTCAAGGAAAAGTGGAGTGACATACCCGTTATTCTCTGCACCGCCTATCCTCATTACAAACACGATTTCGGCACCTGGGCGTCTGATGCCTATGTGGTGAAATCATCGGACCTCAGCGAGTTGAAAAAGACCATGAAGGAAGTCCTCTCACGGAAGTAGCCGGTGCAGGGGCTATCCCGGAGGCTGAGGGGCCGGGAGTCTTGCCATGGGGCGGATTTCTCGGGGGTTTTGGGGGCGCTTATCCGCAGTGTGGCGCGAACTCGCAAAACGCGGCAATACCTCTTAAAGGCGCGGTCTTACCCGTTAAAAAATATTGGTCTTTCATAGAGGGGGGTTAGCTCAGTTGGGAGAGCGGCTGGTTCGCAATCAGCAGGTC
>CAZMKZ010000104.1:0-3060 GCA_964567185.1 uncultured Thermodesulfobacteriota bacterium | reverse complement strand
CTTTCCGAGCCAATCTATTACGACTAAAAAACAACGGGGGTTTTGATGTCAGGTCATTCCAAGTGGTCCACTATTAAGCATAAAAAAGCCAAAACAGACGCTAAAAGGGGTAAAATTTTCTCCAAGCTCGTAAAAGAGCTCATCGTTGCCGCAAAGATAGGCGGCAGCGACCCTTCGGGCAATCCCAGGCTCCGAACTGCCATTGACAAGGCCAAGGCCGTTAATCTTCCCGCCGATAATATCGAACGCGCCATTAAAAAAGGCGCCGGCGAGCTTGAGGGCACCACCTACGAAGAGGGCGTATACGAGGGTTACGGCTCAGGCGGAGTGGCTGTCATCGTAGAGTATATGACCGATAACAAGAACCGTACGGCCTCTGACGTGCGTCATGCCTTTACGAAACACGCCGGCAGTCTCGGCACCAATGGCTCCGTATCATGGATTTTCGAGCAGAAAGGCTACTTTGTCTTTACCATGGACGCCATCTCCGAGGAGGCCCTCATGGAGGCGGCCATAGAGGCCGGGGCGGACGACGTTGTAACCAACGCCGAGGATAAGATATACGAGGTCTATACCGAGCCCGGTGAGTATAATAACGTAAAGACCGCCTTTGACGAGGCCGGTCTGAAATACGAGCAGGCCGAGCTTACCATGATACCCAAAAACGAGGTCAAGGTTGAGGGACGCACCGCCGAGAAGGTGATGAAGCTCCTTGACGAGCTTGAAAACCTCGATGATGTGCAGAACGTGTACGCCAACTTTGATATCTCAAACGAAGAGATGGAGCGCATAGCCTGAGTCGGCCCTTTTTTTTGATAAATCCTTTTCTCACGCTCTTGATAGCGAGGTAGCCTTGGAATGAAGGTCCTGGGAATAGACCCCGGTAGTCTCATAACAGGGTACGGCCTCATAGAGAAGGGCGCTCATGGCCGTCACGTCTCTTTATGCCACGGCGAGATACGCCTGAGATCCTCGGCCTCTCTTGCTTCGAGGCTCCTTGCCCTCTCACAGGGTCTCGAAGAGGTTCTTGAAGAGTATCATCCTGATGTCATGTCCATTGAGTCCGTTTTTTTCGCTAAAAACGTCAGAAGTTCATTAGTGCTCGGCCATGCACGGGCCGTGCCCCTTTTGCTGGCCGCGCAACGCGGCATGGAGGTCTTTGAGTACGCGCCGAGGATGATAAAACTCGCCGTAACAGGCTCTGGGGCGGCCTCTAAGACGCAGGTTCAGAAGATGGCAGGCACGCTTCTTAATATTAAGGATATGCCCGGCCCGGACGCCTCTGACGCCCTTGCCGTGGCCCTCTGCCACCTTTTCCGTAACTCCGGCGGCGCGCCTGCGGGCGTCCGCTCCAAATCCGCAAGGTCGTGGCGCTCCATGGGCAGCCTGAAAGGCGGATAATGGATATTAATCCTCATGATAGCCCATCTTAGCGGTACCATAATAAGAAAGACTACCGAGGCCGTGGTGCTCGACGTAGGGGGGGTGGGCTACGAGCTCGCCATACCGCTCTCCACATACGCCGCCCTGCCTGAAGAAAGCGCGCGTGTAGACCTTCAGGTCCATACCTGCCTGCGGGACGATTCCATCAAGCTATACGGCTTTCTTACTCCCGGAGAAAAAGACCTCTTCCGCCTCTTTATTACCGTATCGGGCATAGGCCCAAAGCTTGCCCGGAACATACTCTCAGGGCTCTCTGTCGAGGAGCTCGTGAAGGCCATATCAGGCGAGGACAAGGCAAAGCTCGCCACCATCCCCGGCGTGGGCAAAAAGGCCACTGAAAGGATTATCATAGATCTGCGGGATAAGGTCTTTGCCCTTGATATGCCCCATGCCACGGGAAGCCCAGCCGGGGGTGGGGTAGCCGATGAGGTAGTATCGGCGCTTCTTAACCTTGGCTACAAGGCTACCCCGGCCGGTGAGGCAGTAGAGAGGGCCATGGAGAGGCACGGCGGCGAAAGTCCGGCTTTCGAGCCGCTATTAAAGGAATCACTACGTGAGATATCCAAGAGATAAAAGATACTTACTGAATAAACTTAATAATTTAGATGATGTTCTTGTGAAGGGGAGATTTAGTTGAGCGACGAGGCCGTCCTGCCCATAAAGACCGGAGAAGACGAGGGTTTTGAGGCCACCCTGCGGCCCCGTACCCTTGAGGCCTTTATCGGTCAGGAAAAATTAAAGGCCAACCTCGCCGTCTTTATCGAGGCCGCCCGTGCACGCGGCGAGGCCCTTGACCATGTGCTCTTTTACGGCCCTCCGGGCCTTGGCAAGACCACCCTTGCCAATATCATGGCAAATGAACTCGGCGCCCAGATTACCGTCACTTCCGGGCCCGCCATTGAGCGCACAGGCGACCTTGCCGCCATGCTCACCAATCTCGAAGAGCGGGACTGCCTCTTTGTTGACGAGATTCACAGGCTCCCCACCGTGGTGGAAGAGATGCTGTACCCCGCCATGGAGGACTACTACATTGACATCATCATCGGCGAGGGCCCCGGCGCAAGGTCCGTGCGCCTTGATGTTCAGGCCTTTACGCTCATTGGGGCCACCACAAGGGCGGGGCTCTTGTCGTCGCCGCTCCGTGACAGGTTCGGCGTTGTCATGCGCCTTGATTTTTATACCCCCGATGAGATTTCTCAGATAGTTAAAAGGTCTGCCGGCATACTCAATATTGATATTACACCGGATGGGGCAGACGAAATTGCACGACGCTCGCGCGGCACACCAAGGGTGGCCAACAGGCTCCTAAAACGAGTGCGCGATTTTGCCGAGGTGCGCGCCGACGGCGTGGTGAACGCCACCGTGGCGGCAGAGTCCCTCTCCATGCTTGAGATAGACAAGCGCGGCTTTGACAAGATGGACAGGCGCATACTCAGCACCATTATAGATAAATTCAACGGCGGCCCAGTGGGTATCGACACGCTCAGCACGGCCCTCTCCGAAGAAAGAGACGCCATTGAGGACCTCTACGAGCCATATCTCATTCAGGAGGGTTTTATTAACCGCACCCCAAGGGGCAGGGTAGCAACACCCGTTGCCTACGCCCACCTTGGCCGG
>CAZMKZ010000103.1:0-3072 GCA_964567185.1 uncultured Thermodesulfobacteriota bacterium | reverse complement strand
GCACGCCGCAGGCCATGGCCTCGATAATGGGCAGGCCGAAGCCCTCGTGGAGCGAGGGAAATACAAGAAGAGCGCTCGCCGAGTATATGAGGGGTATATCCTCAAAGGGGAGCCAGTCGAGCATCATTACGTTAGCGCCAAGGCCGAGCTCTGCTATCCTCTCTTTAATCTCAGGAGCTCCGTAATCCCTTGCACCGATGAGCACAAGCCCAAGGCCGGGGGAGTCCTTCAGCACCGCACGGAAGGCGAGGAGGAGACGCTTGTAATTTTTATGCGGCAGGCTTGAGGCAAGGTAGAGGATAAATCTCGCGGGAAGGGAATATTTTTTCCTTATCTCTTCCCGGTCCCCGGCGTTGCGGCGGTAAAAGGCCCTGTTGTCGGCGGCCAGGTGAACGACGCTGATGCGGTCTCCAGGTATGTTATAGAACTTCATGATATCACCGCGCACCTTCTCCGATAGGGTCAATATCCTTTTGGCCCGTTTTGCGCTAATGCGTATCATGGTTTTTAGAAAAAAGAGCTGGAGCCTTGAAAAATTTTCAGGGAAGTTTTCGTGCTGAAGGTCGTGAAGGGAAAGCACGGAGCGCGCGGGACAGAGAAAGGGCGCCGTCATGCCCGCGCTTAGCAGTACGTCCAGACCACGGCGTTTTATCTGCAGGGGCAGTATGAGTTGCTCCCAGAGTATCCTCACCGGGCGCCTCGTGGCTCGAAATGGACAGAGCACCACCTTCATGCCGGGGGCTATTTTCTCGAAGACACCTCTTGACTCCTTATTAATGAAGATAAAATACTCGTTATTATCATCAAGCGCCGAGATGGCCTTCACGAGATTCCGTATATAGGTCTCAGTGCCCCCAACTCGGCCGGGGATGAGGTAGAGCGCGTTTATCCCTATGCGCACGGCAATAGACCTGATTTATATTTTTTCACGGTTTTTTCCCGAGAGGGCGCTTTTGGTCTCATTTCTCAGGCCCTCTGCTCATGCTCAACGACCTTCATGTCGTGCTCTACCATGAGGGCCACAAGAGAAGTAAAGGTCGTGGCAGGAGTCCAGCCAAGCTCTGTACGGGCCTTGGTGCTATCTCCTATGAGGAGGTCCACCTCGGTGGGCCTGAAAAATTTGGGGTCTACCCTTATGATGACCTTGCCGGTGGCCCTGTCCGTGCCCACTTCGTCCACGCCATCGCCGGACCAGTTCAGCTCCACTCCAAGGGCCCCGAAGGCGGCCTCCACAAACTCCCTTACGCTGTGAGTCTCGCCCGTTGAGACCACATAATCTCCCGGTGACGGGGCCTGCAACATCCTCCACATGGCGTCAACGTATTCTGCCGCAAAGCCCCAGTCCCGTTTCGAGTCCAGGTTGCCCAGGCATAGCTCCTTTTGAAGGCCCTTTTTTATCCGCACAGCGGCGTGGGTTATCTTTCGTGTTACAAATTCGAGCCCCCGTAACGGCGACTCGTGGTTGAAGAGTATTCCCGAGCAGGCGAAGATATCATAAGACTCCCTGTAGTTTACTGTTATCCAGTGAGCGTAGAGCTTTGCCACGGCATAGGGGCTTCTGGGGTAGAAGGGCGTTGTCTCGTTCTGCGGCACGGCCTGCACCTTGCCGAACATCTCGCTTGAGGAGGCCTGGTAGAACTTTATCGACCGGTTTACCTGCCGTATGGCCTCTAATATCCTGAGGGGCCCCAGCGCGGTAATATCCGAGGTATATACGGGCATCTCAAAGGATGTGCCTACAAAGCTCTGTGCCGCGAGGTTGTAGACCTCGTCGGGGCGCACCTTATCCATGGTGCGGAGGATGTTGGTCATCTCCTGCAGTTCCATGGACACGCATTCCACTCCCTCGTAGGCCCCTGTCTGCTGGAGCTTGGATACATTCATCTCCGAGGCCCTGCGGGCCGCCCCGAAGACGTCGTAGCCCTTATCAAGGAGAAGTTTCGCGAGATATGCCCCGTCCTGACCTGTAATACCGGTGATAAGCGCTCTTTTTTTTGCCATTATAACCCCTTTTTCGTTTATTTGCCCCTCTCGGGACCTTATTATCTACTAAACCTCTTCTGATGCCATCTCCAGGCATCTTTCATGATGGTCTTCAAATCACCTCGCTTCGGTTTCCAGCCAAGGACCCTTTCGGCCACCTTGTTGGAGCCCACAAGCACGGGCGGGTCGCCGGGCCTCCGGGGGCCTGTTATGACCTTGAACTCACGTCCGGTTATCTCCTTTGTTGTCTCTATAACCTCTTTTACGGAGTGCCCGCGTGAGTTGCCAAGGTTTACGGCCGCGGTCTCGCCTCCCTTAATAAGGTACTCAAGGGCAAGGACATGGGCCCCGGCAAGGTCTGTTACGTGGATATAATCGCGAACGCAGGTACCATCTGGCGTATCGTAATCATCGCCGTTTATGGTGATGGCCTCTCTTCGCCCCGATGCCGCGTCAAGCACAAGGGGTATGAGGTGCGTCTCCGGCGTATGGTCCTCGCCTGTTTCCCCTTCGGGGTCGGCCCCGGCGGCGTTGAAGTAGCGGAGCCGTACGCTTTTCAGGCCATAGGCCCCTTCGTAATCCTCAAGAAGCCTTTCAATTGCGAGCTTTGTATTGCCGTAAGGGTTTATGGGGTTTAGCGGCATGTCTTCAGTAATGGGAACCCTCTCCGGCTTGCCGTAAACAGCGCAGGTAGATGAAAAGATGATTTTTTCAACGCCATGGGCGCGCGCCGCCTCGGCGAGGTTGAAGGAGCCGAGGACGTTATTTTGGTAATACCTTGCCGGGTCTGCCACGGATTCGCCCACATAGGCGTAGGCCGCAAAGTGCATGACAGCCTCCGGGGCGTATTTTCTGAATACCGAGGCCAGGACGGCCCTGTCGAGGAGGTCGCCCTGCACGAGCGTGCCCCAGCGCGCCAGATCGCTATGGCCGTACTCGAGATTGTCAAAGACCACCACGTCAAAGCCTTTTTTAAAGAGCGCCTTGCAGGCATGGGAGCCGATGTACCCGGCCCCGCCTGTTACGAGTATTGTCATGAGGTTACCCTCTTCGGGTTTTCATATACTTTTTTATACACTTCAAGGGTCT
>CAZMKZ010000102.1:0-3189 GCA_964567185.1 uncultured Thermodesulfobacteriota bacterium | reverse complement strand
AAAAGCTTTAACCACGGTCTATAAGATAGCCGAGATAGGCCGCGTAGATGGCGATAAAACCCAGCCCTTCCCACCTTGTTATGGTGTGTTTCCTGCCGAAAAAGAGTATGACAAAAAGCAGGGTGGTGGCGACAATTACGGCAAGTATATCCCAATTCAGCGCGGGGCTGAAGGTGATGGGCCTGATAACAGAGACGAGGCCGAGGACCCAGAAGATATTGAAGATATTTGAACCCACAACGTTTCCAACGGCAATGTCTGCGCGCTTTCTATGCGCCGCCACAGCCGATGTTACAATTTCCGGCAGTGAGGTGCCTATGGCAACGACGGTGAGCCCCATAAGCGCCTCACTGACGCCAAGGTCCCTTCCTATGGTAACGGCGCCGTCTACGACCCATTTTCCCCCAAGGGCCAGCCCTGCCCCTCCCACAGCAACCATGATCAATGCCCTTGCCACGGAGCGCTCTCCATCCTCGCACTCCATTCCAATATTATTTTTGCCGAGGCTGTATACGTAATACAGGAATATGAGAAAAAAAGCGAGGATGACCAGCCCATCGCCCCTTGTGATGGCGGAAAACACACGCCCGTCTATGAGGGCGTCGTTTGCAAGGACGGCCAAAACAAGCACTGCAAGGAGGCTGAAGGGGATTTCCTTCCAGACTGTGCTTCTTCGGACCTTGAGGTTACGGATTACCGCCGCTATACCAAGGCCGAGGAGTATGTTCGCCGTATTGCTTCCAAGGATATTGCCAACGGCAAGGTCGGCGTTGCCTCTGACGCTCGCCATGATGTTCACTATAAGCTCTGGTGCGGAACTCCCGATAGAGACTACGGTGAGCCCGATGACAAGGTCCGGGAGCCCGAACCTGCGGGCAAGGGAAGCGGCGCCGTCAACAAGCACGGCCGCCCCCTTGAGGAGCAGGACAAAACCTATGATGAGCAAGAGGTATGGAATCATAGCCTTGATTATCTCACAGAAATAAAAAGGAGGTAGCTTTATTTCAATAAAAAAACCCTGGTCAAGGGGGGGGTGAGCCTCCCTACAGGAGGCACATATACTGGAGTATCTCAAAGGCCTTGTGCATTGCCTCGTGCCTGCCGAGAAGGATGAAGACATCACCTGTCCGGATGGTGAAATCTGCGGGTGGCTTTGTCCTGGCCTTTCCGTTCCTCACGACGGCGATAATGCTTACGCCGCTCGCCTTACTGAGGTCCAATTTGGCAAAGCTCATGCCCGCGATAGCCGAGCCCTCCTCGACGTAGAAGGTGTTTACCACGCTATCCCTCAGCATGGAGCTGAGTTTGGTAACCTTTTCCCCCGCGATGTCCGGGTCTCTGAACATGGCGTACCCCTCCTGCCTGATAATGTCTATCTGGTTCTCAATGATATTTGTCGGCAGCTTGTACCCCTGCAGAACCCTTGAAAATATCTCAACGGATGTCTCAAACTCTTCGGGGATCACCTCTGTTGCGCCAAGTTTATAAAGCTCCTCGATTTCCGTAAGGTACCTCGTCCTCACCAGTATTGAGGCCTCTTTATTCAGCCCCCTTGTGGCCACCACGCCCCGCCGCGTGGCTATGGGGTCAGGGATGGTAAAGACGACCATGCGGGCCCTCTCGATACCGAGGCCCTTCATCACATCGGGATGACTGCAATCGCCAAAACGCACCTTGTGCCCCTCTTTTCTGGCCCTGCGTACCTGCTCGGCGTTCATATCAAGCACGATGTAGCCAATCCCCGTCTCCTTCAGGACTCGCGCGAGGTTCTGGCCGCTGAGGCCGAACCCCACTATGATTACGTGGTTGCCAAGGGTCGTCCTTCTCTCAACACCGGGCACCCTGCCTTTTCGCCGCAATAACCTGCCGACCTGAAAGGCGATGACAGAAGACCTGTCAAAGAGGAAGGGGGTCATGGCCATTGTCAATATGGATGAGGCGAGAAGCGTCTGATAAGCGGGCGATGTCAGTATGCCGTAATCACTGCCCATCTTTATAAGGACAAAGGAGAACTCCCCTATCTGGGCAAGACTAATCCCCACCATTAGACTGGTGCGGAAGGGGTAGCGCAGGACCACTCCCACGCCGGTGATAATAAGGGCCTTGACCAGAAGTATGGCGAGGGAAACGCCGATGACAAGCGGCAGGTGGTGAATAAAAAAGAAGAACTCAAGGAGCATGCCTATGGAGATAAAAAAGAGGCTCTGGAAGGTATCCCTGAAGGGCAGTATCTCCGCCACTATCTGGTGGCTGTACTCGGACTCGGAGATTACGATACCGGCGATGAAGGCTCCAAGGGGCAGTGAGAGACCGAAGAGGGAGGTGAGCCACGCCGTACCCAGACAGAGCAGAAGTATGGTGAGGATAAAGAGCTCCCTGCTCTCAAGCCTCACTATCTGATAGAGAAATTTGGGGACAATGTACGAGGCAACTACGATAATCACGATGATGGCCGCAATCGCCATCATCAGGCTCTTTGCAATGCTAAAGGCCGAGGCGCCGCCCTCTAAACCGAATCCCTGAATGATGAGCACCATGAGAACGATACAGATGTCCTGAAAGAGGAGCAGGCCTACTGAGAGGTTCCCGTACGATGACTTCACCTCTCCTTTGTCAACGAGGAGCTTCAGTACAATGGCCGAGGAACTGAGGGAAATGATAAAGCCCAGAATAAGCGCTACGGGCAGAGGCTCGGCAAAATACCTCGCTGTAACGAGGACGAGGAGGGTGGTAAAACCAACCTGGAGACCCCCGCCGATGATGGCCTCATTCCGTATTTTAATCAGCCTGGATATAGAGAACTCAAGGCCGATGGTGAAGAGGAGCAGGACGACGCCTATTTCGGCCAGTATCTCAATAGCGTGATGGTCTGTGATGAGACCAAAGCCGAAGGGGCCGATGACAACACCGGTGATGAGAAAACCTACTATGGTGGGAAGCCCCAGTTTGTGGAAAAAAAAGGTAATGGGGACGGCCGCCACCATGAGGATGATGAGGTCTGTCAGTAAAGGTATGTTTTCCACAGCCGGCTAACCGCTCCTGCGTAATATAAAATTGTCGGGTTACACTACAATAACAAGATTAACGGTAAGAATGCAAACGCAGCATCGCTCGCCGGGGATACGGGGAAACAAAGAGAAAAAGAGGATTATTATTTATGACAAAAAAAAGGGAAAGCCTGGGAAAAAA
>CAZMKZ010000101.1:0-3191 GCA_964567185.1 uncultured Thermodesulfobacteriota bacterium | reverse complement strand
TATGGCGTGGTGGAGATTTCAGAGAGGCACCGCCACCGCTTTGAGTTCAACAACACTTACAGAGATGTCCTCAAGGAGGCGGGCGTGGAGTTCAGCGGCCTCTCGCCTGACGGTCACCTTGTGGAGATAATGGAGCTGAAGGGGCACCCATGGTTCGTGGCCTGCCAGTTTCACCCTGAGTTCAAATGCAGGCCCCTAAAGCCCCATCCGCTCTTCAGGGGCTTCATAAAGGCGGTCCTCTCCGTAAAACGGGCCGCAGAGAAGGCTGAAAAGGCTAAAACTCCGAAAAAGACGGCGAAAGCACGTAAAAAGGCCTCGTCACGGACAATAAAAAAGAAGAGGTCTGCTGCGGGCAGGGGGGCTTGAGCTGTGTCAAAAGAAGAGACCCTTAAGAGGATATTCCCAGGCGAGGGCGAGAAGGCCCCCCTCTTTTTCATGCTTGGTCCCTGCGTCATCGAGGACGAGGCCACGACCCTGAAGACACTTGAGGGGCTGCTGAGGATAACAGAAGACCTGAAGGTCCCCTTTATCTTCAAGTCCTCCTATGACAAGGCCAACAGGACCTCCCTTGAGTCGTACCGCGGGCCGGGCCTTAAAGAGGGGCTGAAAGTCCTTGCAAAGGCGGCAGAGGCCTTTCCCGATGTTCCCATAATCACGGACGTGCATTGCCGCACCGAGGTGGAGCCAGTATCCGGGGTTGTGGACATTATACAGATACCGGCCTTTCTCTCGCGGCAGACCACCCTTATAGTGGAGGCGGCGTTGACGGGGCTTCCCGTCAATATAAAGAAGGGCCAGTTCATGGCCCCCGGCGATATATCTTATTCCCTGGACAAGGCCCGCGGGGCCGGGGCCGAGAGAATTATGATAACCGAGCGGGGAGTGAGCTTTGGTTATAATAACCTTGTCGTGGACTTTAGAGCCTTTCCCCTATTGAGGTCCATGGGCGCTCCCGTTGTCTTTGACGCCACGCACAGCGTGCAGACCCCGGGAGGCATGGGGGGCTCATCGGGTGGAGACAGAAAGCTGGCAAGGTACCTCGCAAGGGCCGCCGCGGCCTGCGGGGTAGACGGATTCTTCATGGAGGTCCACCCCGACCCCGATAATGCCCTCTGCGACGGGCCTAATTCCCTTGCGCTTGCCGATGTAAAGGGAGTACTGACGGAGATACTGGAGATAGACAGGGCCGTGAGGGGTTTTGCCGGGGCTTGAGCCGGCAAGCGGGAGAGAGTTGTGTGTGGTTGGGTTGGGGGACCCCTGGACCCCCCTGAAATAATCATCTATAAGGGGCCTCCTTATATGGGGGCCTCATCAATAATATAATAAAAGAAAGAACACGATGAACGAAAAAAATGAAAATAACGCCCTTAATTCCGCGAGGCGTGTCCTTGAGATAGAGGCGGCGGCCGTAAGCTCCCTTGCCGAGAGGCTTGATAAGGGCTTCTCCGAGGCCGTGGATATGATACTCGCAACAAAGGGTAAGGTCATTGTCTGCGGCATGGGCAAGAGCGGCATCATCTGCCAGAAGATAGCCTCTACGCTGGCCTCCACCGGCACCTCGGCCTTTTTTCTCCATCCCGCCGAGGGCGTCCACGGAGACCTTGGCGTTTTGATGAAGAACGATATCCTCATAGCCGTCTCCAACTCCGGCGAGACCGAGGAGCTTATAAGGATAATCCCCGTAGTAAAACGGCTGGGTATTAAGATGATAGCCATGACGGGCAAGATGTCTTCTTCCCTTGCCGATTACGCCGACGTGGTCCTTGACATTGGCGTGGGCAAGGAGGCCTGTCCCCTGGGGCTCTCTCCAACGGCCTCCACTACGGCCACCCTCGCCATGGGCGACGCCCTTGCCGTGGCCCTGCTTGAGGGCAGGGGCTTCGGCATAGAGGACTTTGCAGAGCTGCACCCGGCCGGAAGCCTGGGCAGACGCTTCATGCGCGTGGAAGAGTTTATGCACAGGGGCGATGAGGTGCCCATGGTAAACGAAGACGCTCTTATGAAAGATGCCGTTGTTGAGATGACGGCAAAGCGTCTGGGCCTGACGGGAGTACTGCGCGGCAAGGCCCTCGCCGGGGTAATAACCGACGGCGACCTTCGAAGGGGTCTGGAAAACGTGGCAGGGCTTCTGGATAAAAGGGCCGGTGATATTATGAGCCCTGACCCCGTAACCATATCCGAGAAGGACCTTCTCGAAGCGGCCCTCGACATAATGGAAGGACGTTCCATTACGGCGCTCTTTGTGCTTGACGCCTCCGGTGAAGTAAGCGGCGTCATACACCTGCATGACCTCATAAGGGCCGGGGTCATCTGAGAAATGGCCCTGCAAAGCACCTCGGGCAAAGCCGGCCCCGGGTTGGGTACGGCGCTATCAGGTGAGGCCTTTTTTCATCCTGCGAGGTCCCTTTTTTCTCATGAAGTCCAGGGCCGGGCAACCTGCATGGCCTTGAATTTGCCGCGAGGGCCGGCGGGCATGGTCTTTAAGCTTATCAGGGCATGATAAAAAAAATAAAAAAAAACACTAAAAGGCTTGACAGCCCCGCTAATGTTGTGTATAACAAAACAACTTTAGCGTTCAGCCACCATTTACCTGCAAATATGCCATTTGGAATTGACCTCCCCAGGGGAGTGTCATCTAAAGGGCTGTCTGCATGAAGAGAATAAAACCCGGTGGCAGTGAGCCGCTTAAAAAATAAGTATTAATGGGGCAATTGGGCGAGAGGGGCAAGAGGGGCGAGGGAACAAAAGGGGCGAGAGGGGCGGCAGGGGACGAGTAGATAAGCAGGCATGGTTTATCCCGGTGAACTTTCCGAGATAATAGACAGGCGCAGACAATCAAGAGGGAGCCTGATTTTGCTTATGAACAGCTCGTAGCTTGCGCAGGACATGAGGCAAATCTCCGCAATACGTCATCGGGGCGTGGCGCGGGAATAAAGGGTCCTTGACATTATCAATGTGGGGATTATTCAGGTTAAAGGGCCAACTCTACAATGTGCCGGCATCAGGCGGCGCTTAATTGATTAAACAACCAACACATCAAAGAAGTCATTAATACCAACTCAAGGAGGAAGAGAGGATGAAGAGATTACTTTTGTCGGTGTTCGCAGCTGCTTTAACTGCCGCAGTGGCCGTGCCAGCCATGGCTACTACCTTTAGTTTCCAGGGGCAGTACAGGGTGAGAGGCGAATACA
>CAZMKZ010000100.1:0-3320 GCA_964567185.1 uncultured Thermodesulfobacteriota bacterium | reverse complement strand
TCAGTATACAGGAGAACTCTAATTATCACTGGTACTATTATAGGGGAGGGTTACAATAGTGCTCATCATGCCAGTAAGTTCCTTCAAGGCTTTCACCAGTATCGTTATAAAAATCATCAACCCAATTTCCTGACTCAACATAGTGCCTATATGGGCTTAAATGTAAAGGGGAAACCACTGCGCCTTCCTGCCAATAATATAATCTCCCGTAATACATATTTTGGAGATATTTTTGCCATTCTCTTAGTCTATAAATTATTTTTTGTCCATCAGAAATAGTTTTTAATTTTGAAGGTTCATTTTCAGGCATTATCCAGATTAGGTATATTCCGAGTTGTGTATAGCATAACGTCCTTCGCATAATTTCATTTATGTCAATTGTGCTTTTTTGAATTTCTATAGCAACAGGGATATTATTTATGCGAAGCGAGATGTCGGGCCTTACCCCTTTAAGGACTCTTTCTAAATCACAATGCTTACAGTTTTGATGCTTTTCTAAGGCTTCATATATGGCCTGTTTTGTAGTAAAATGTTTTTGTGATTCACCCGCACCATATTGACATGTGATGGGTGGCTTGTGTGCGAAGTGATGTGCTTTAATTTGGCCTTTTTTTAGAATAACTTCTTCCTGGCACTCGGGACAACAGAAAGGGCCTTCGTACTTCTCCGTCAACCATGCTTTGCATCTAGTATCTTTTTGATTGTTAGCTACGAGCATAAATCAGCCGTGTAGATACCGTCTTGGCTGTCAAGCACAAAGAGGTATAGTCCAGTTTTGTAGGATGGGTGAAACGAAGTGAAACCCATCAAATTACAATCATTAAACACCCGCATGATCAAACGTGAGAAAACAAAATCTCATTCAATGGACATTCTTTTCTCAACATATTATCTCAAAAAATATTGATGGGTTGCGTTTTACTCCACCCATCCTACAAGTCTATTCCCACCATTCAAAAGGCCCGTTAGACAATTTTTTGGCGGGCAGTGCCCGCCCTACAAGAGAAAAAAATTACCGCGCCCTTTCGATATACTTACCCTCTACCGTATCAACCCTGATGACCTCGCCCTCCTCGACAAAGGGCGGAACATTGACGACAAGGCCTGTCTCAAGTGTGGCGGGTTTTGGCGATGACGTGGCAGTTGCGCCTTTGAGGTTGGGGGCCGTCTCCACTATCTTCATCTCCACTACCTTGGGCGGAAGCACGCCCACGGGTGTGCCCTCATAGACCTCTACGGAGAATTTTACATTGGGGAGAAGATAATAGGTAAAGTCCCCGAGTATCTCGTTGGAGAGGGTCATCTGTTCGTAGTTTTCCGTGTTCATGAAGTAGTGCTCGTCACCGGTGCTGTAGAGGTACTCCATCTCGTGCGTTTCAAGGTGGGCCTTTTCAAGCCTCTCGTCCGAGCGAAAGCGGTTCTCAACATTGCCGTTTGAGCGTAGGTTTTTGAGCTTTGCCTGCACCATGCCCATGCCGCGTCCCGTTGTGACGTGGTGCGTGGAGACAACCCTGTGGAGTTCATTCTTGTAGATAACTGTCATGCCGACCTTCAACTGTGTGGCTGGTATCATTGTTTGATTATTCCTTTCTCTGTTTATTTACCTTTGTTGGGTTTCGCTATGCTCTACCCAATCTACGAATTTTTTAAAAAATCATCGCGGGGCGCATGGAGCATCTTCTGTGGCAATAAACTCCGCCCAATATTGGTTTTCTTTGCCAAGCTTTCTTTTTTCCAAAAGAAAGCGGAAGGTCTTTTCCAGGTATTGGTTTTTCTTTTAAAAAGAAAAATCAATACTTACCCCACCCACTTAGAAACATGCTCGGCGGAGCCCGCGCCGCGGAGTTTTTCAAAGAGCAGGTCGAACTTTGCCTCAAGCTCCGTGGTTATGGCCTTTTTCGCCGCGGAGTCCATCTGCCACATCTGCTTTTTAAAGGGGCCAAAGCCTTTTTTCCTTGTCTTGTAATAGAACTGCTCGTCTGTCATGCCCTCTTTTTTCTCTCCGCCGAGGTTGTCGTGAAGCCATGCGTAGACCTCTTTTTTAAGCTCCGCCGGAAAGGCGTCGCTGTC
This sequence comes from uncultured Thermodesulfobacteriota bacterium, assembly GCA_964567185.1. GTDB lineage: Bacteria > Desulfobacterota > GWC2-55-46 > GWC2-55-46 > JADFVP01 > JAJRZX01. The sequence goes on along the minus strand of CAZMKZ010000100.1, from coordinate 1,250 downwards.
ATAGGTGATGTTCTGAAAACCCGTGGCAAGGTGTACCTCTGCGGCCCCTTTTTCAGGAAACATGTGAAAGGCGTCGTCGGGCAGGGTGCTTGCGCCGTGCTGAACCACGCCGCAGAGCCCGTACTCTCTTGCGACCTTTCCGAGGCGCTCGATGGTATCAAAATCAACCTTTACCTTTGCGATGCTTCCGTCGGGCAGGACAACGCCGCCGTGAGACGTGCCTGTCTGTATGCTTATCTTGCTGATGCCCTTCTTGCCTTCTCCAAGTGTTGAGTTAAAGCCTTCCATATAGGCGCGGAGCTCTTCTTCCGTGGAGTTTTTGCCCCCTACTTCGCCAATTTCGCCGCCCACGGAGACGGTCACCCCCTCTGGCTCTATCTCGCGTATATAAGAGGTAAGCTCGGCGGCTACGGTAAAGTTGGGCCTCTGCTGATCCATGACATCGGCCTTTTCGAGGTCAACTATTGTCGAGGAATCAATATCAATATTATAGAACTCGGCAGAGACGGCCTCTTTTATAAGGTCTTTAAGGCCCTGTATCTCTGCCTCTCTGTCCTTATGATAGTTGGCGGCCTTTACCTGAAAATGGTCTCCCTGAATAAAGACGGGCCCCTTATAGTCCTCTTTTACGGCGGCGGCAAGGAGGCATGCCCTGTACTCGGCGGGTCTCTGCGCGGTGTAGCCTATCTCGGACTTGGCTATCTCGAAGATAAAGGCCCCTGCGCCGCACTTTTTGGCGGAGCGGAAGACGCACCTTGCCGTATCATAGGTAATGCCCCGTATGTTGATGGCAGGCACGGTAAAGCCAGCGCACTCGCCCCTGCCCATGGCCTCGTAAAGCCCCTGTATGGAGGCCGGGTAGGCGCCAAGGTCGCTGGCTATCTGCCCGATAAGTCTACGCGCCACCTCTAAAGTTTCGTTATCTTCGCTGAATACCGCCGTCTGAACAAGGTCGTCGATACACTCAGAGCGGATAAGCTCCTCATCCACCACCATGACACCGTCTTTTAATGGCCGCACAGCGCCCATTAAAGACCTCTCTATACCGCCCATTGAGTCGAATATCATCTTACCCTCCTTAATATGGTATGGGTTAAGAAAACAAGGTCTGCCTGAAATTTATCAAAGAGAAAAAAGGCCCTCGCCATGCCAGGCCTACCGGTAATACCACTCGTAGAGTCTCGAGGGAGAGACGCCCGCCCTGTAGAGCAGGAGAAAAAACCAGTTTTTAAGTGTGTTTTTAAGGCGGC
>CAZMKZ010000099.1:0-3332 GCA_964567185.1 uncultured Thermodesulfobacteriota bacterium | reverse complement strand
ATGACAAAACCGCCGCCCATATCAAGGGCCTTTTTGTAAAAATCAGGCTCTATGGCGCAAAAGACGCTTTCCGAGTATTTAGGCACGTTGCTCCTGTATTTGAGCCATACTCCCGCCGGAGTGATATCGTCGGTGGTAATATCATCGCCGAGCTTTATGAGCGCCTTGCCCTTAAGCGAATCCCCGAGAGGGGGCTGAATGGGCAGGTCCTGTATATTCGGGCCCTTGAGGACTTCTATCCCCGAGGTGTCTGTCGGCGGAGGTATTACCATGGAGTCGTCCACAAGAAAGGTCTCGGGCATCTTCACATCAGGAAAATCTCCCAATGTCCTCGGGTCCGTGACAACGCCGTTGATGGCCGCGGCGGCCGCTGTTTCCGGGCTGCAGAGGTATACCTGAGCGTTGGGCGTGCCGCTTCTGCCCTTGAAGTTTCTGTTAAAGGTCCGAAGCGATACTCCCTCTGACGGAGGGGACTGGCCGTTGCCTATGCAGGGGCCGCAGGCAGACTCCAGTATCCTTGCCCCGGCCTTAATGAGGGAGGCAAGGCCGTTATTAAGGGATATCATCTCAAGTACCTGACGCGAGCCCGGAGAAATGGTGAGGTTCAGCTCAGGGCAGACATGGTAGCCGCCCTGCTCAAAGGTCTCCGCAACGAGCATAAGGTCTCTGTAAGATGAATTTGTGCACGAGCCTATGCAGACCTGGTCTACCTTGAGACCGGCTATCTCCGAGACCTTGCGGACGTTGTCGGGCATATGGGGAAGCGCTATCATGGGTTCCAGGCTATCAAGGTCTATTTCCACGACCTCATCATACTCGGCCCCGTCGTCGGGGACAAGCTCTGTCCAGTCGTCCTCTCTACCCTGAGCCTTTAAAAAGGCCCTTGTTACCTCATCGCTTGGAAATACGGATGTTGTGGCCCCGAGCTCGGCCCCCATGTTGGTTATGGTGGCGCGCTCGGGCACGGTGAGCCCCTTGACTCCCTCGCCGCCGTACTCAAAGACCTTGCCAACGCCGCCCTTGACGGTAAGCCTGCGCAGGAGTTCAAGTATGATGTCCTTGGCCGAGACCCATGGCTGGAGAGAGCCCTTGAGGTTTACGCGCACCACCCGGGGGTAGGTAAGGCCGAAGGGGCCTCCGCCCATGGCAACGGCCACGTCAAGGCCCCCGGCCCCGATGGAGAGCATGCCGATGCCCCCGCACGTGGGTGTGTGGCTGTCAGAACCCAGAAGGGTCTCGCCGGGACGGCCGAATCTCTCAAGGTGGACCTGATGGCAGATGCCGTTACCGGGCCTTGAAAAATATATTCCGTGTTTCGCGGCTACTGTCTGAAGGTACTTGTGGTCGTCGGCGTTCTCATAGCCGCCGTACTGCAGGGTGTTGTGGTCTACGTAGCTCACAGACCTCTTGGTCTTTACCTTTTCCACGCCCATGGCCTCGAACTGGAGGCATGCCATGGTGCCCGTTGCGTCCTGCGTAATGGTCTGGTCTATCTTGATGGATATCTCGTTGCCCTTGCCGGGCTGGCCCGAGATAATATGGCTGTCAATGAGTTTTTGCGTTACGTTTTTACCCACTTTTCCCTCCTTTTTATGGTCAGGCCATTAGATAAATTCGTATTGATATGTCACCTCATCCGCCGGGTCTGTATTGCACGAGGCCCGTTGGATGGAGATAAAAGAAGTCGTTGGATATTCAAGGATATAAAAACCCGGGAAAAAAGTCAAATATAAAAGGAGGGCTCCCCGCCCCGGATCCTCTCCCGGCACCTCTCTATTGACTAAAATCCTCTCACTGTGTTAACCTTAACGCCTTATGAAAAAGCACAGGTATAATCCCTCATTAGAAGACTTTCGGGATAAGGCGGGAGGCTTCAACGTCATCCCGGTGTACCGGGAGATACTGGCGGATATGGAGACGCCTGTCTCTGCCTTTACGAAGGTAGACACCGGCGGCGACGCCTTTTTGCTCGAAAGCGTGGAGCACGGCGAGAAGTGGGGCAGGTACAGTTTTCTTGGCGTAAGCCCGAGGATGATATTGCGCTCAAAGGGCGATGATGTGGAGATTTTCGGCCCAGACGGTGAGTCAAGGCGCGAGAAGGCCCCGCTGAAGGTATTGAAAAAGATGTGCTCTGACTTCAGGGCCGCAGAGGTTGAGGGCGCGCCGAGCTTTTTCGGCGGGGCCATAGGGTATATCGGCTATGACGCGGTGAGGCATATAGAGAGGCTCCCTTCGACCGCAGAGGACGACCTTGGCCTTGATGATATATACCTCATCTTTACGGATACCCTCCTTGTATTTGACAACGTGGAGCACAAGATAAAGGTGGTATCCAACGCCTTCATAGAGGATGGCGTGGATATTGAGGCCCTTTACAAAGACTCCCTCGCCAAAATTGACGCCCTTGTGGAGACCTTGAGGACCGGGACCGCAGGCGGGGGCATGGAGAGCGCTCAGGCCGACGATGGGCCAACGGGCCGCCTCGCCATAACCTCCAACTTCAAGAGAGGGGCATACCTGAAGGCCGTTGATACGATAAAGGAATACATAAGGAGCGGCGATGTGATACAGACCGTGCTCTCGCAGAGGTTTTCCACCCCTCTGCCCGCCTCTCCCTTTGACATATACCGTGCCCTGCGTGTAGTGAACCCCTCGCCCTACATGTTTTTCTTGAGGCTTGGCGGCATTCATATAGTGGGTTCGTCACCGGAGATACTTGTGCGCGTCGAAGACGGCGATGTAAATGTAAAGCCCATCGCCGGCACACGAAAGAGGGGACGCGATGAGGCCGAAGACCAGGCCCTTGAAAAAGAGTTGCTCTCAGACCCCAAGGAGCTTGCCGAGCATATAATGCTTGTGGATCTGGGGCGTAACGATATCGGAAGGGTCTCACAGCCGGGCACGGTGAGGGTATCGGAGCTTATGAACGTGGAGCGCTACTCCCATGTCATGCATATAGTAACGGACGTGCATGGCGCTATGGAGGAGGGCCTTGACGAGCTGGACGCCTTTTCGGCCTGTTTTCCGGCGGGCACGCTTACGGGCGCGCCGAAGATACGGGCCATGGAGATAATAGAGGAGCTTGAGCCCTGCAGGCGCGGAGTCTACGGCGGTTCCGTAGGATATCTCGGTTATGCCGGAAACCTTGATATGTGCATAGCCATAAGGACCATGATAATAAAAGACAATGTAGTCTATATACAGGCCGGGGCCGGTATAGTGGCGGACTCCGAGGCGGATAAAGAGTTCGAGGAGACTGAGAACAAGGCGCGCGGCCTTGTAAAGGCCATAGAGATGGCGCGGGATTTTTGATTTTGGAATGAGCGCGGGGC
>CAZMKZ010000098.1:0-3429 GCA_964567185.1 uncultured Thermodesulfobacteriota bacterium | reverse complement strand
TCGCTCCACGAGGGCTTCGGCCTGCCCATTATCGAGGCCATGGCCTGCGGCGTGCCCGTGGTGTGCTCTAACCGCGAACCCATGCGCGAGGTGGCCGGAGGCGCGGCCATGCTCGTAGACCCCATGAGCGAGAACGCCATCGCGGAAGGCATTAAAAAAGTGTTGAACGACGCGGAGTTACGGCGAGACCTTGTGCAGAGAGGACTTAAGAGGGCCACGGCCTTCAGCTGGCAAAAAACGGCCATGAAGACGCTCTCTCTGCTTTACCCCTGAGGGTGGGGGCGCAGGGCCCTTTTGAGACGCCTGCTCCTATGGTGAAAATCAACACTATCCGTAGCTTTAAAAGACAATGAATAAAAATAAACCCATCGTCTCTTTTATCATCGTAAACCTCAATGGAGAGGCCTTTCTCTTCAATAACCTCACCTCCCTCTTCGGCCAGCGAACAAAAAAGGCCTTTGAGGTAATACTCGTTGATAACGCCTCCACTGACAGCTCCCTTGAGATAGTGCGGGAGAATTTTCCAGAGGTTAAGGTTATAGAAAACAGCGAAAACCTTGGTTTTGCCCGGGGCAACAATCAGGGGATAGAAGCCGCGGCGGGTAAATACATACTCACCCTCAATAACGACACCGAGCTGAAGCAAGGTTTTCTTGAAGAAATATTAAGTAATGCCGAAGGCTCTGCCGAAGACATAGGAATGTGGGCACCGAAGATACTCTCTCTTGAGGATAAAAGTCTTATAGATTCCGCCGGGGGGCTTCTCATATACGGTAACGGTCTGGCAAAGGGCCGGGGCCGTCTCGAAAAGGACAGGGGCCAGTACGAGACCACGGAAGAGGTCTTCATACCCAGCGCCTGCGCCGCCCTTTACAGGGCAAATATGCTTGAAGAGATTGGGGGCTTTGACGCGGATTTTTTCGCCTATTGTGAAGATACGGACCTTGGCCTGCGCGCTCGCCTCGCTGGATGGAAGACCATCTATGTGCCCGGGGCGGTAGTCTATCATTTTTATTCGGGCACAAGCGGGCGTTATACCCCCTTCAAGGCCTACCTTGCCGAGAGAAACCATTTGTGGGTGGCCCTTAAAAACTTTCCGCTCTCCATGCTTTTGCTCGCCCCCTTTTATGAGGTCTGGCGTTATGTCATGGAGCTCTACGGCATGATAGCGGGCAGGGGCGCAGGGGCGAAGTTCAGAGATGATTTTTCAGGCCTTAGCCTTGTCCTTATAGTTGGAAAGGCTTATTGGGGGGCCATCAGGGCGCTACCGGAGATACTCGCCAAGCGCAGGGTCATACAGGAAAACAGGGTGGCAGGCATGGCAGAGATAAAGGGCTGGTTCAGAAAGTTCGGACTCAAGGCCAGCACCCTTGTGCTCAGGGGCTAAGGATGGCAAAGAAGCGGGGGAGCCCCGGAATGAGAGCATATTCTGGTTGAAGGTTTTTTTATATAATGGCATAGTAAGAAACTTCTGAAGCCTTTGAAACCTTATTATGGGATTGTGAAAAATGACCGTGGATAAGAAAGAAAAAAAAGATAACCACCCCATCTACGCCGTCATACTCGCCGGCGGCATAGGCAGCCGTTTCTGGCCTCTCAGCCGGTCAACCACGCCCAAGCAGCTACTTAGCGTAGTGGGCGACGAGAGCCTCCTTAAGGCAACCATCAAGCGGCTTAGTCCCCTTATACCGGCGGACAAGGTCTTTGTAGTCACTAACGAGGAGCAGGCGGAACTCATACGCCTTCACCTCTCCTATGAGGGCGAGTCCCTCAACCCCGGATACATAGTTGAGCCAATGGGCAGAAACACCGCCCCGGCCATAGGGCTTGCGGCCCTTCACATCAAAGAAATAGACCCCGAGGCAGTCATGGCCGTACTTCCCGCGGACCACATCATCCGTGAGGGCCAAAAATTCCGCGAGCACCTTGTAAAGGGGGCGGAACTCGCCCGAAAGGGGCACCTTGTCACCTTCGGCATTATTCCAACGACACCGGAGACGGGTTACGGCTATATAAAGAGCGAGGCCGTGCTTGCCGGCGAGGATGGCAGGGCCCTCAGGGTTGAGAGGTTTGTGGAAAAGCCCGACAAGGAGCGCGCCGAGAGGTACCTGGCAGAGGGCGGCTATTACTGGAACTCGGGAATTTTCTTATGGAAAGCAGATACAATCCTTGAGGAAATAGAACGCCATATGCCCCTGACCTTCGAGCGCCTCATGGAGATAAAAGAGGGCTCGGATATGGCCAGGGCCTATGAGGCCATGGAGGCCGTCTCCATAGACAACGGCATACTGGAGAAGGCCGGGGACGTTGTGGTAATTCCGGCGGACTTCAAATGGTCTGACATGGGCAGTTGGAACTCTTTTGCCGAGATACTCGGTCCCGACAATAGCGGCAACGTCATAAAGGGCCGCGTAGTGGACCTTGGAAGCAGTAACTCTGTTATATTCGGCTGTCAACGCGTGGTGGCCACCATCGGGCTAAAAGACATGATTCTCGTGGACACCCCTGATGCCACCCTCGTCTGCCCCAAAGACAGGGCCCAGGACGTCAAGGCCGTAGTGGAGGCCCTGAAGGACAAGGGCTACACCGAGCACGCAGTGCACAGAACCACGCAGAGGCCATGGGGCGCGTACACGGTGCTTGAGAGCGGGCCTGGCTACAAGATAAAGAAGATAGTTGTAAAGCCCAGGCGCCGCCTCAGCCTTCAGCTCCATCACAGAAGGAGCGAACACTGGGTGGTAATACAGGGAAAGGCCCGTGTTAGGCGCGGTGACGAGGACTTTTTCGTCTCTGTAAACGAGTCCATAGACATACCCATAGAGACAAAACACCGGCTGGAAAATCCCGATGATACACCCCTTGAGATAATCGAGGTTCAGAACGGGGTTTACCTTGAAGAGGACGATATCGTCCGCTTTGACGATGACTTTCAGCGTGAGACCAGCTAAAGGGTCTTTTATCCCAAAAGGAAAGGTCTCCATGGTAGAGGGGAAAAGAGCCCGGAGCGTGAAGGCCGCGGGCCTTACATCAAGAGGTATCTCCACGGGTATTGATTGCGAGGCCATATCCCGCATCAAATGCCTTATGCATAAAAAAACCTTTATAGACAGGGTCTTTACTGAAGGGGAATATGCCTATTGCCTCGACAGGCGTAATCCGTCAAGGCACCTTACGGGCCGCTTTGCCGCCAAGGAGGCCTGCCTCAAGGCCCTTGGCGCCGGTCTTTCGAGGGGCATCAAATGGCGCGATATTGAGGTGGTAAAAAGGGACGATGGGAGTCCGGGGCTAATCCTTGGGGGCAGGGCAAAGGCCTTGATGGGGGGGGATAGACAAATTCTTCTCAGCCTCTCCTATGGAGCGGGCCTTGCCGTGGCTTTCGTTGTCATCGAATAAAAAAAAGGGGGGCAGGGGGGCACGAGGCGCGTTTTT
>CAZMKZ010000097.1:0-3457 GCA_964567185.1 uncultured Thermodesulfobacteriota bacterium | reverse complement strand
TTTTTTTATGTGGCGGAGTATGAGATATATATATCATGAATATATCCAACATAGCGGCTGTCATTAAGATACTTGAGAGAGAATGCGCGGCGCTCAAGACCCCTTATGTTACGGTAGTGGCCGAGTCCGGGAAAAAATCTCCTTTCAAGGTCCTTGTCTCATGCATCATTAGCCTTCGGACAAAGGACGAGGTCACCATGGCCGCGGGAAAGAGGCTCTTTGCCCTCGCCGGGACCCCTTCGGAGCTGGCCTCCCTTGAAGAAGAAGTCATTGAAAAGGCCATATACCCGGCGGGTTTTTACCGCACCAAGGCAAAGACGCTCAAGGCGCTGGCAGGGGATTTACGGGATAACCACGGCGCAAAGGTGCCCCATACCATAGAGGGTCTTCTCAAGCTTCGCGGAGTCGGCAGAAAGACGGCAAACCTTGTCGTTACCATGGGCTACGGCAAACCCGGCATCTGCGTGGATACCCATGTTCACAGGATTGTGAACCGCTGGGGCCTTGTCTCAACAAAGGCGCCTGAAAAGACGGAGTTCGCACTTAGAGAAGTGCTCCCCAAAAGGTACTGGATACGTTTTAACGACCTCCTTGTAACGTATGGCCAGAATATATGCAGGCCCGTCTCCCCTTTTTGCTCAAAGTGCGCCATTGCTCAATACTGTGAAAAAAAGGGCGTTCAAAAGAGAAGATAAGGCTTGAGTTACGGCCCCTTGAAGAGTATTATTAATTTACGGCTTATAGGTAATAAAAGGCAGTCCAATCCCTTGAAGGGAAGGAGGCTCTTATGGACCCCAAGGTCTTGATATTCGGCAAGGACACCTGACCGTACACAACGGCCGCCCGTGAGGATTACGGCAAAAGGGGTTATGACGTTGAGTATGTTAATGTTCGCGCCTCAGACGGGAATATGCAGAGGATGCTGGCCGTTACGGGCGGCGCAAGAGACGTTCCCGTCATAGTGGAGGAGAAGAAGACCACCGTGGGTTTCGGCGGTTCGTGAGGGGTTTAAGGGGCCCGCGGTCGCGGGCCAAACAGCTGTGGGTACGGGAGTCTTAATTCAGGGGGGGGCTTTAATTCATTATGAATACCGGGCGGTTTTTCTCCTGTGACGTGGGGCATGGCGTTGCGTGGGGTTGAAATTAGTCATTTAAACTGTAAACAAAAAAACTAACGAGGAGAAGGTAATTGCAGAAGACTCTTTCCATTATCAAACCTGACGGCGTTAAAAAGAATATCATAGGCCAGGTAATCTCAAAGTTCGAGAAAAAGGGGCTCAAGGTGCTTGCCCTGCGTATGATTAGCCTTACAAAAGAAGGGGCAGAGGGTTTTTACGCCGTGCACAGGGAGCGTCCGTTTTTCGATTCGCTTACGGACTTCATGTCCTCGGGACCTGTTGTTGTCATGGTCCTCGGCGGCGAGGATGCCATAAGGACGGTTCGTGGCATAATGGGCGCCACAAACCCGGCGGACGCTGAACCCGGAACCATAAGAAAAGAATTTGCCGATTCCATCGAGTCCAATATAGTCCACGGCTCAGACGGGCCTGATAGCGCCATATGCGAGATAAATTACTTTTTCAACTGTCTCGATATCTGTGATAGGTAGTGAGAACCATGGAAACCATAGATAGAGTAAAGACCCATTATCACTTCTCTGAACTGGATGTGAAGAACCTTGTTCAGTTAAGGCCCCTGCTTGACAAGTACGCCGACGAGTTTGTCACGGAGTTCTATCACTTTATAAAGAATTTCAAGAACGTCGACAAATACCTCAAGAATGAGGCCACGGTAAAGAGGCACCAGACGGCCCTCAGGCAGTGGTACAAGAACCTCTTTGACGGGGATTACGGCCCGGACTACATGAAGGGGCTCGAGAAGGTGGGCATGGCGCACGTGAAGATAGACCTGCCCGCCCATTATGTCAACGCGGCCTTCCATTTTGTAAAGGATTATGTCAACGCCAGGATAATGAAGGAGTTTCCTGAGTGCACGGAATGCGTGGAACTCCAGCGTTCTGCCGTAAAGATACTGGATATAAACCTTGATATCTTTACTAGTTCATTTATCCAGGAGGAAAAGAAGTTTTTTCTTTCAAAGAAGGTGGAGAGCCGGCTTGTGCAGGCGGCGACCCGCTTCAGCTACGGGCTTAACCTTATCCTCGTCCTCGGCCTCGTCATCATAGGCGTCATGGTGGTTGTGCTCTTTGTTTACGATATGAATTATGTGGTTCACGGTCATATTGAGACGGGGCTACTCCGCACCCTTGGTACTCTCCTCATGCTATGGGTGGTTATCGAGCTCATGGATACGGAGATAAGACACCTTAAAAAAGGCGGCTTTGCCGTCAAGGTCTTCGTAAGCGTTGCCCTTGTGGCCGTCATAAGGGATATACTTATCACCACGCTCAAGGCACACGAGCAGTTAGAGACGCGGCTCACCCTTATTGCGGCAGTGGCGGTACTGGGCGTAATATACTGGCTTATTTCAAAGACAGAGAAAGACTAATCCCCTTTATGACCGCCGTTGAAGATGCCGCCGCTCTTTGGCGGCCTTTTTATTCGCGCTTCGAGACCATGCGAAATCTGAGAGATATTACATACGAGGGTTTTGTAGACCTTGCCATGACAATGGGAGAAAAGCCCTACCGCGCCGGACAGCTCTATAAGTGGGTCTACTCGCGCGGCGCCTCTTCCATAGACGAGATGACGGATATCTCGCTGGAACTGAGGGCAAGGCTCAAGAAGGCCTATTGTATTGAGGGGCCCTCTCTTGAGGAGACCATCACAGCGGCTGACGGGACGATAAAGCTCCTTTACAGGCTTGCCGACGGTCTTAAGATTCAGTCCGTTATCATGCCCGACGAGACGAGGACCACGGTCTGCGTCTCCACTCAGGCGGGCTGCGCCCTTGGCTGCGGCTTCTGTCTTACGGGCACGGGCGGGTATAAGAGGAATCTTACCCTCTCCGAGCTTGTAGGGCAGGTCTTGACTGCAGGGGAAGTTGCAGGAGAGCAGAGGAGGATTACGAACATTGTCTTCATGGGCATGGGCGAGCCCCTTCTTAATTACGAGGCGCTCCTGAAGTTCATAAATATCCTTACCGACCCGGCGGGTTTTGCCATATCCCATAACAGGATTACCGTATCAACGGCGGGCATTACCCCTGCCATAGCCCGGCTTGGCCGTGATACCAATGTGAACCTGGCCATCTCCCTTAACGCCGCAGACGACGCGAAGAGGTCGTCCCTCATGCCCGTTAACAGGAAGTATCCCCTCAAAGGTCTCATGGAGGCCCTCCGCTCATATCCCCTGAAGGGCAAAAAACGCCTTACCATTGAGTATGTCCTTCTCGCAGGGGTTAATGAGAGCGCCCTTGAAGCTAAAAGGCTTCTGGAGCTCCTGCGGGGGATAAGATGCAAGGTAAACCTCATACCCTTCAATCCCTTTCCCGGCTCT
>CAZMKZ010000096.1:0-3835 GCA_964567185.1 uncultured Thermodesulfobacteriota bacterium | reverse complement strand
GATGGGTTGCGGCCTGCGAAACCCATCGTACAATTTTTTCTTTTTTGGCCTAATCCCTTACACCGTATATTATCTGGTGCCTGTCGCTAACCTGCTCCACTGTCAACTCCTTAAGCCCTGCCTCTTTTAACTGCTCCCGCACCTCATCAGGGGTAAAGGCGGCAAGAAGGGAGTGATAAAAATCGCTCTTCAGTATCGGAGGCTCTTGCCCGCAGTATCGCTCTACAAGCTCTCTTGCCTTTTCCCTGCTCTCTGGCCGCAGAAGGTCTATGACAAAGATAATGGTCCCGCTGGCGGCGTGGTCAGTAATAGTCTGCCACAGGCCATGCGGCTCGTGCAGGTGGTGAAGAAAACTACTGCTTACAATGGCCTCGTACCGGACGGGCGGTATGAGCGCGCCGGGGATAAGGCCCTGCCTGAAGGTTATATTTCCTGCTCCGGGCTCCTTGGCTTGCCTCTTTTCAGCGAGCCTTATCATCTCCGGTGCGCCGTCTATGGCCAGTATCTTCGCCTCAGGAAAACAAGCCGCAAAGCGGAAGGTTACGTCACCGGGGCCGCAGCCAAGGTCAAGGACCCTGCCGCGTAACTCACGTCCCCTGAAAGAGCGGCAAAAAAGCACAATGACCTGCCGATGAGGCTCCTCGAAATCGGCCTCTGCGTAACTTCTCGCCTGAGCCGCGTCGTTCATGAGCTCTGCTTCTGGAATCCTCTTCATGGAATCTTCTCAAAATAAGGGATGGGGATAGGGATGAGAAAGCACGGGATATTAACGAGATACAGTACAGGCGCAGGGCAAGGCGATTACAAAGCAGACACGGACAGGAGGACCGCCGCCCCTCTGCCCGTGCCGCCTCAAGGCCTCTTTCTCAGTGGGTCTTCTGCTTCTTGTTCTTTGTAAGCTCTTTTATGTGCTCCATGGCCTTCTTATGCCACGGGCTCTTCGGGTCCACCCTCTTTGTAAACTCTTTCCAGTTGGCAAGGGCCTTCGTATTATCGCCCTTTTTCTCATAGGCAAGGGCAAGACCAAAGTACCCGTTGGCAAGAGAGGGGTTTAACTCCACAGCCTTGCCGTGATTTTCAATGGCCCTGTCCATATCCTTCTTGTCATAATAGGCAAAGCCGATGTTGTTGTATGCCGCGGCGCTCTTTGGGCGCGCCTTTAAGGCCAGCCTGTATTCCTTGATGGCCTCGTCGTATTTTTTATGCGAGGATAGCTGAAGCCCCTTGTTGAAGTGATCTATGCCGGGGACGCCGTGCCCCGCGTCGGCGGGCATCTGGTGCGGCGCTACCACGGGGGCCTTCTCACTCCGCGCTTTCGCGGGGGCTGTGGCAGGGGCCTCTTTTTTCTTTGAACAGCCGCTTATCTCAAAGGCAAAGAAAATCAATGCCGTTACGACCATTAACATCCTCAGCCGCAGGGTCCACGGTCCTGGTCTCATAGCTGACATCATCTTTCCTCCTCATCTCAAGGTTATATGTCTCAAGGTTAAATAACAGAAATAACGAAAAAAAGCAATTTCTAATCAAGGTCTGGCCTGACAAGACGGGCATGGCTGACCTATGCGGTAAAAAGCATTGAATTAATCTTCCTTAAAGGTTATATATTACTCTGCATTAAACTTTTAAACCACAGGCGCCGATATGACAGAAGACATGCTTGAAGACAGCCACGACCCCAAGAGGTTGAAAAGATATCATGTAAAGGTTCTCGGCAACGCCGTCCTCGAAAAAGACGGCATGGAGGAGAGCTTTTTAAGCAATACCCTGAATATCAGCCTCTCCGGCGCCCTCATCGAGACAGGTCACATTATGCCCATGGGCGCTCTCTTGAAGTATTGTTTCAAGATACCCGGCGTGACAAAGACCTTCAACATCCTTGCAGAGGTCGTCCGAAGCGAGGACTCCGGCCCCCCGCGGGCTAACGACCCGCGGCAGAATCGGCCTGAGAGGGCTACGCCTCGACTCTACGGCATACGCTTTCTCGACCTCACGGAAAAAGACCGCGCCGATATAGCCTGCTACCTCTTCCAATAAGGGCCTGGTCAGGGGCATAATCTCGGACAGGGGTACTATAAACAGGGACGATAAGGGCATAATCAAGGACAGGTTAGAGGGGCCTGATTTATTGCCCGGCGGGGGCGGCTTATGGTGACCGGTAGGCAAGATTGGGAAAGAGGAGGCTGCTTCAGGGGCCGGGGTTTGACGGTCAATGGTGGAGCCGATTCCGGGGGCAGGGGGGTTCGATTTTCGCGATAACCCATTATCTACATGGCCTTATTGTCACAGCGGCCCAAATAGTACGACACCCCCCTCTAAGGGGAAGGGGTGAGGGACAAAATTAGAGCGAGTATTCAAGGGCCGGCTTCAATCAATGATTGATGCCGGCCCTTTTTATTTACGCCCGCCTCCATTCACTCAAAGCGCCGCCAGGTCTAATGGCGGGCCCTACCCCCTCCAGGGGGGTGGCGGGCCATTGAAACTACCCCTGGCCCACCATGGCTTCGAGCCTTCTTATCCTCTCCTCAAGGGGCGGGTGCGTGCTGAAGAGCTTCATCATGGCGCCCCTGCCGCTAAGGGGGGTTACTATGAAGAGATGCGCCGTTGCCTGAGCCACCTCTTTTGAGACCGTGGGCATAGGTATCTTCTTGTTGTAATACCCCAACTTCTTAAGGGCCCCGGCCAGATAAAGGGGATGTCCGGTGAGGCGCGCCCCGCCGATATCAGCGGCGTATTCCCTTGAGCGGGATATGGCCATCTGAATAATCATGGCCGCCATGGGGGCTATTATCATCATCACGATAAGGACAATGGGGTTGCCGCCGCGCTCGTTGTCTCTACTGCCGCCGAAAAGCGAGGCCCAGTAGGCTATGTACGAGAGGTAACTTATGGCCCCGGCAATGGTTGCGGCGACGGTGGATATGAGTATGTCCCTGTTGGTTATATGGGTTAGCTCGTGGCCGATTACGCCTGAGAGCTCCCGCTCATCGAGTATCTCAAGTATGCCCGTTGTGGCGGCAACGGCGGCGTGCGAGGGGTTACGGCCCGTGGCAAAGGCGTTGGGAGCGGGGTTGTCCATGATGTAGACCTTTGGCATGGGTATCTCCGCCTTCATGGCTAAGTCACGCACAACGTTATAAAGCACGGGCGCGCTCGCCTGGTCGACGGCCTTTGCCTTATACATCTTCAGGACTATCTTGTCGCTGAACCAGTAGCTGAAAAAGTTCATGAACCCGGCGAATACAAGTGCCATCACGGCGCCCTGCCTGCCGCCCAGCGCCCCGCCGAAAAATATCAGTATAGCCGAGAGTATGGCAAGAAGCATGGCCGTTTTTACGTAATTCATGATAAAAAAACCTCCAAATTCGTATATGCCCGGCAAAACCCCTGCGGGTCTGTCAGGCCCGTATCTCGTATATCCCTATTGTTATTATATGAACCACGGGTCTGGAAATCAAAGTCCGGCCATGGTGCGGGCCTCAGGCGACAAGGTCCATTATGGCCTGCCTTACCTCTGGTATGGCAACGGTGGTATCCATGCAGTAGCCCTGGGGGCGTATGTTGACGATGCCGATAACGGGCAGTGGATAGGAGTCTTGAAGTCCGCTCGTAAGGTCCCGTTCGCAGGCCACGGCCACAACGGCATCGGGCCTGTGCTCCACCACCTTGCGTCTTGCCGAGGTGCCCCCTGTTGAAATATACAGGGTGATGCCAAACTCTTCGGCTAGGGCAAGTAGCTCGCCTATCTCGCAACGGCCGCAACCTGCGCAGTTCTTTACGTTCCTTGTGACCTTTATCTTGCAGTCGTCAAACTGAATGCAGTGCGGCATGAGTATAA
>CAZMKZ010000095.1:0-3913 GCA_964567185.1 uncultured Thermodesulfobacteriota bacterium | reverse complement strand
TAACAGGGCCGGGCACGGCGAAGACGTCGCGGTTATGCTCAAGGGCGAGCCTTGAGGTCATCATGGCCCCGCTCCGAAGAGGGGCCTCAACTACAAGAACGCCCCGTGAGAGGCCGCTTATTATCCTGTTTCTACGCGGGAAGTTATACGGCTTGGGACCCGTGCCCATGGGAAACTCCGAGACAAGGAGGCCCTTTTCGCCAAGCTCTTCATATAGCCCCCGCGCCTCGGCCGGGTAACAGCGGTCAACCCCCGTGCCGAGCACGGCCGCCGTGGCCCCGCCAGCGCCGAGGGCCCCTTTGTGGGCGGCCATGTCACAGCCCCGGGCCATGCCGCTTACTATAAGGGCGCCGAGAGAGGCCATATCACGGGCAAGGGACTCGGCAAGCCTCTTCCCGTAGTGAGTGGGCCGCCTTGTCCCCACTATGGCAAGGGATTCGCCATAGGCGGATAGAGAGAGCCCGCCCCTGGCGTAAAGGAAAAAGGGCGGGTCCGGTATCTCTTTCAGCCTCTGCGGATAATCGGGGTCAAGGAGGGTGATAAGTTTTGCCCCGGCCTCTTCCATGAGAGCGAGTTCGCGGTCCACCCAGGACCAGTCGTCAAAGCCCTTCAGGGCAGAGGCCAGCGAGGGCGGCAGTTCCGGGATTACCGTGGCGCGGTCCTTACCGAAGAGGGCCTCGGCCCCCGCCTGCGAAAGGGCATCAATAAGCGCTGTCCTCATCCTTGGAACCTTAAGCCTTGAGAGTGCGAGCCAGTATCTTATCAGAGCCTCCTTAAACAAAAAAAGGCCGCGACCAGTGTAAATCCATAGACGCGGCCCATGATGACTAAACCTTTAAGACTCCCCTTGCTGAAGAGCCCCCTGCGCATCATCCCATCAGGTATTCATTATAACCCGGACCCCGCGCTTACGCGGTCCCCGGCCAGGATGGTCTTGAGGCTCCTTATGACGATGCACGACGACGTGTTTTTACCTGCCTCGACTACCACCACGGAGCCTATTTCCGATGGCGGCAGTTCTACTTTTTTCCCTGAGATAGGGTCACGCGTAAGGTCCCTGTTCCTCAAGACCTTCAGGATCCGCCCCTGAGTAAGGCCATCTCTGGTCCCCTTGTCTATGTAGAGGATATCGCCCTTTGAGAGGTTCTCGTTACCGGAAAGGGAGGCTATGACATAACCCTCCAGAGGGGCCTCCGAGGAGATCATCCTCACTTCTTTCGGGGGCTCATTGTATGGCATGAGTTTGGCGCCAACCTCTATCTCCGCGACGGCCTTGTCTATCCGGCCTTCGACGACGCCGCTCTTACGCGTCACCTCGAGGCTTCCAAGTATGTCTATCATGTGCCCCATGCTCTTTCCCGTAACAGGGTGCTTTACAAGGGTGCCCCTACTGAATATGGCATAGCGCGCGCCCTCTCTCACAGAAGACCTGTCCCTGAAAGTGAGGAAGACCTCATCGCCGGCAGAGAGGAGCAGTTTATCGTCCTTTGCCTTCATTATTTCGCCGGAAGCCCTGAAGTCCTTGATGGAGATAAAACCGTTTTTTCTCAGATTCGAGCCGCCGTAAGAAGGCCCCTCGGGTTCATGGTGTTCCACCACAGGTTTTTCAGGCTCAAGCACCACTACCTTCGAGCCATCGTCCGAGAGGTTCACCACGGGCAGGGAATTGATATCAATACCCGCCGGCTTTCCCGCTCCCTCCTCAACGGCCAGAGGCACGACCTTGACCACGTCGCCGGGATAGATAAGGTCGGGGTTCTTTATATAGGGATTGAGTTTCCAGAGATAGGGCCACTTAAAGGGGTCTTTCAGAAACCTCTTCGAGATATCCCAGAGGGTATCATGTCTTATGATGGTGTAATAAACGGCGTTTTCTTCATCACCCGTATGGACCTTGCCCTTGCCCGGGCCGGCCCAGGCGGTAATAGAGGTAAGCAGCAAGATGGTCAATAAAAGATAAGATGCCTTAATGCATTTTTTCATATCAGACCTTCCTTTACAATGACTTCAACCTCTTGGAGGCTATCCTTGCCGCCTCGGAACGGGGATACTCATCTACAAGCCTCTTCAACAGGGGCACGGCCTTTTCACTCTCTCCTGTCTTAACATAACAAAGCCCCATCATGAGAAGCGAATCAGGCACCTTGTTGCCGCGGGGGTATCGCTCCACCACTACATTAAACTGCCCAAGGGCCTTTGGATAATTCTTTTCAGCATAAAAGGCCTCGCCGCTCCAGAAAAAGGCGTTATCCGCGAGACTGCTCTTCGGGTACAGGTTGGAGAGCTCGGTAAATACGCCGCGCGCCTCGCCGTACCTGCCGGCAAGATAGAGGTCCTGCCCTCTTTTGTAGATGGCCTCCGGAGGCTCAGAGGAAAGGCCCTTACCCCGCCCTCTCCCGTGGGCCATATCCATTACAGGCCTCGGACCCTTTTCAAGAGCGGCTTTATCTTTTACGGCAGGCCCCGCGGCTTTTATTGCAGGCCCCTTATCTTTACCGGTAAGCTCCTTGATGGTCAAGGTGCCCGCGCCGAGCCTTATCACCTTGAGTCCTTCGGGGGGGGTAATATCTTCGGCCTCAAGGGCGGCTCCGTCACTCTCACCGGCGTTCAGCTTCTCGCGGAGCAGAGTAAACTTGCTCTCAAGCTCTTCAACCCTGGCGTCGCTCTCGTCAAGAGACTTCTCGACGCGCGCCAGCCTCTTATTCAGGGCCTCCACCTCTTGAGTGGCAGGTCCGGCCGCGCAACCGTATATCAACAGAATGGCAAGCGCATATATGGCTGTATGCTTAAGCTTCACTGTTGCAAGATTAATAGCCATTGCCTTGTTTTGTCAAGCCTTTTTTATAGCTCCCGCCGGCCGGAAGACCGGCGTCACAGCCTTTGCCGGACCCTTTTCACGAGCGCCCTACCCCTTATTGATACAAAAACAGGGTAAATCCGTCAGTGACGCCTATCACCGAGCCCCGAAAAGGCATGGAATGGGTAGCCGCCATATGGCGTGAGAAAGACAACGCCGGGCTGAAGCGCCTGGCCTCAGCCTCTACGGGCCTTCACTCTCTTGTATGCAAATGGAATAAGCGAAACAAGGACCACAAGGACGATACCGGCGATAAAGGTGCCTGAGACACGGCCATGGAAGATATCAAGGATAGAGCTGGAAAAGACCACATAGGCCGTAATGCCGGGGAGCATGAATAGCAATGTGGCAAGAAAATAAGGGACAAGGCCTATCTTTGTAAGGCCGAAGGCGTAATTGAGAAAATTAAAGGGAAAGAGGGGTATGAGCCTTGTAAAGGCCACTATCTTCCAGCCTTTTTTCTCCACGGCCTCATCTATCTCCCTCATGCGGCCCCCCTTTACGAGGCCCTCCACCCACTCCCTGCCCATCTTGCGGGCTATGACAAAGGCGAGCGTGGCCCCCGTCGTCGCGCCCACGGCCACGTAGACAACGCCCCAGAAAGGCCCGAAGAGCACGCCGCCCACAACGGTAATGGGAAGGCCCGGAAGCATGAGACTGGGGGCAAGGGCGTAAAAGAGCATATACACCACCGGGCCCCAGACGCCAAACCCGCCTATCCACTCTCTCATCACGTCCTGGTCAAGATACCTGCCAAGGCCGAAGTAGCGCACGAGGAAAAAAGCGCCGCCGATAAAGGCGAGGAGTATTATGAATTTTACAGTTTTTCTGCTCATGTTTTTCCGCCGGGCACTGCCCCGGCAAATCTCTATTTGATTGGTTACGCCGGCCACGGTCCGTCTGTTAAATGGCGTGAAACTCTGCCCCCTGTTGGTTTTCTTTGCCCTGTTTTCTTTTTTTTAGTTTCTTGTTTGCGGGGCTTGTGGCGCATTTTTAGTGGTATCAAGTTTCTCCCCTATTGGTTTGCCTTGCCTCCACTTTCTTTTTTCTACAAGG
>CAZMKZ010000094.1:0-4002 GCA_964567185.1 uncultured Thermodesulfobacteriota bacterium | reverse complement strand
TCATGAGGTCCAACCTCGAGGTTATCTCAAAAAAATGCTATAGCGTCGCCGAGGCCGAAAAGGACCTCTCTCAAAAACTCGTCCCTGTTTTAAGGGAGGCGCGGCGGCAGGGCGTGCTCATCGCGGCCTCGAGCACACATCCCTTTTCGCGCTGGCAGGCGCAGAGCGTCACGCCAGACAAGCGGTACCTTGAGCTTGTGGAGAACCTGCAGATGGTGGCCAGAAGGTTTAATATCTTCGGGCTCCACGTCCACGTAGGGGTACGCGGGGCCGAAAGATGCATATATATAATGAACAGGATACTCTACTATCTGCCCCATCTTCTCGCCTTCTCCACGAACTCTCCTTTCTGGGAGGGTGAGAACTCCGGGCTCCAGTCTTACAGGACAAAGGTCTTCGAGAACCTGCCCATAGGCGGCCTGCCCTTTTATTTTCATAATTTTTCCGATTACTCGCGTCTTGTAAATAATTATCTCGCAACGGGCACCATAAAGACCATACGTGAGTTATGGTGGGATGTGCGTCCCCACCCTGATTTCGGCACCCTGGAGATACGAATATGCGACATACCCTCCACCCTGGGTGAGGTCATGAACATCGCCGCATTTGTTCAGGCCCTTGTAAGAAAATTCGGCGAGGACTTTGACCGCGGCGTCTGCTTCATAAGGCCCCATTCCGCCATAATAAGAGAGAATAAA
Source organism: uncultured Thermodesulfobacteriota bacterium (assembly GCA_964567185.1). Lineage (GTDB taxonomy): Bacteria > Desulfobacterota > GWC2-55-46 > GWC2-55-46 > JADFVP01 > JAJRZX01. The sequence goes on along the minus strand of CAZMKZ010000094.1, from coordinate 3,304 downwards.
TGGCGTGCCTGCAGGTACGGCCTTGAGGGCGAGTTCATAACTGAAGACGGTTCGCGCACCGTGGGCGCGCGAGAGGCCCTTGCGGAGCTTCTCGCCTGGTGCGGCGACGGTGCAGGAAGCCTCGGCGCGGAGGGCTATCTTGCCGAAGTGGAGCGTACCCTTCTGTATGGCCATACAGGTGCCGTGAGACAGAAAAAAATATGCGAGGAAAAGGGAGGGCTAAAGGCCCTTACAAGAGAGCTGGCACGCCTGCTTGCCCATGAGATAGTACCGGAAGATGCAGAGGGAGGCGAGGGAGGTTGAAGGGTATAATAGCGGCAGGACACGAGCGTACGGCACAGGCCGGGGCCGCCATGTTTGAGCGTGGGGGAAATGCCTTTGACGCGGCCGTTGCCGCCTCATTCGCCTCTTTTGTAGCCGAGAGCGCGCTTACGAGCGCAGGGGGCGGCGGGTTCATGACCCTGCATACGTCCGCCGGAGCCAATGTGGTATACGATTTTTTTACCTCCATGCCGGGGCTCGGCGCGTCCATTGACAAGAGCGACCTTGATTTCTTTCCCCTGTACATAGACTTTGCCGACGCCCTCCAGGAGGTATACATAGGCCGGGCCTCCGCCGGTGTACCCGGCGTTATAGCCGGCCTTGAGGAGGTGCGAAGGAGGCACTGCAGGCTACCCGTAGGCGTCCTGCTTGAGCCCGCCATAACCATGGCCCGCGACGGTGTGCCCATTAACGCCTCGCAGGGCTACTTTAACACCCTCCTTGAACCCATGCTGCGCTCTTCCGAGGAGTCCAGCGGCATTTACCTTCCCGGGGGGTCTTCCATACCAGAGGGCGGTATTATTAAACATGAAAACATGGCCCGCACCTTTGAGTCCCTTGTGAGTGACGGGCTTATGAGTTTTTACACCGGCCATGTGGCCGGGGCCCTTGCGGAGGGTTTTGGTCTGAAAAAAGGGGGCCTCATAACGGAAGAGGACCTTGCAAGCTATGGGCCCATTATAAGAAAACCCCTTGAGTTACGCTTTAGAGATAGGACCATATATACAAACCCCCCGCCTTCCTCGGGGGGCGCTCTCATAGCCTTTGCCCTGAGACTGCTTGAGGGTACGGATATCACCGGCCTTGGTCACAATACCGCCCCCTATATGAGGCGGCTCGCCAATGTTATGGAGGTGACGGACGAGGCGCGGCGCGCTTCTTTTGATAATATGCTGCATGAAGACGGCCTTTTGGAGAGGTTTCTCTCTGAAAAGCATCTGGAGCCTTTCAGGGCGAGGCTTGGAGAGACCGCCGGAGATGGCGGAGAAGGGGCGCGTCCCCTTGGAGACACCACGCATATAAGCGTTGCCGACGAAGAGGGCAACCTCGTATCCCTTACCACCTCCGTTGGCATGGGCTCCGGTTTTATGATACCCGGCACGGGTATAATGATGAACAATATGCTTGGCGAACACGACCTTAACCCCCACGGTTTTCATAAGGCGCGGGCAGGTATGAGGCTTAGCTCCATGATGAGCCCTACTATCGTTATGAGAGACAAGTCCGGAGAGGTGGTGCTCGGCAGCGGCGGCTCCAAGAGGATAAGGAGCGCCATACTTCAGACCATACTCAATGTCATAGACTTTAATCTTCCCGTTGATGAGGCCGTGAACGCCCCGCGGATACACTTTGAAGAGGGGGTTCTTGATGTTGAGGCCGGGGTGGCGCGCGCCGAGATAGAGGCCCTTGAGGCCATGGGCGTGAAGGTAAAGAGGTGGAGAAAAAAAGATATGTATTTTGGAGGGGTGCACACCATTCTCTGTTGCGGCGGCAAGCTTAGGGCTTCCGGAGACAGGCGGCGCGGCGGGGCCGTGGTGAAGAGTCGCGGCGGGGTTGAGAATACAAAAAGCGATTAAGGCAACGCCGGGGTCGGGCGGCAAGGCTCCGGGGCCTTGTATTTATACTTTAAAAGGAGTTCAGCAGGCATGGATAAGAGCAGGGAAGAGGCGGAGCTATTCAAGGCAATACTCAAGGAGGCCGAGACCGTAAAAGAGAAGGTAAGGAAGGTAAGGCGTGAGATACACAGCTGTCCCGAGCTATCGGGAGAGGAAAAAAATACTTCCGCCCTTGTGGCTTCCGCCCTTGAGGGGCTTGGTCTGGAGGTAAGAAAAAATGTAGGCGGCCACGGTGTTATCGGCGTTGTAAGGGGCGAGGCCGGCGAGGGGCGCACAATCGCGCTTCGGGCCGATATGGACGCACTTCCCATACAGGATTCAAAGAAGGTGGATTACGCCTCGGGCGTGCCCGGTGTAATGCACGCCTGCGGCCATGATGTCCATACCTCCGTGCTTCTCGGTACGGCCATGGTGCTTGCCTCTATAAAGGACCGTTTGAAGGGGAGTGTAAAATTCATATTCCAGCCGTCTGAGGAAAAGAGCGTCACCGGCGCGAAGAAGATGATAGAGGAGGGGGCCCTTAAAGAGCCCGTGCCCGGCGCTATCGTGGCACTTCATTGTTTTCCAGAGTTGGAGGCCGGGGTAATAGCCCACAAGCCGGGGATAATGACGGCCGCGGCCGATAAGTTCAAGGTAGTGGTGCTGGGTAAAAGCGGTCACGCCTCAAGGCCCCATCAGTGCGTTGACGCCGTGCTTCTTGCGGCCCTTGTCGTAAACGCCATGCAGCATATAGTGAGCAGACGCACCGACCCCCTGCACCACGCCGTAATATCCATAGGGACCATACACGGGGGCACTGCCCTTAACATCATAGCCGACAGGGTGGAGATGGAGGGCACGGTCCGTACCCTTAGCAAGGGCGAGAGGCTAAAGGTGAGGGCCCTTGTGGAAGATACGATACGAGGGGTTACCGAGGGCATGGGCGGCGGTTATGAGCTTGATTATGAGTTCGGCACACCGGCCGTGGTAAACGACGCCGGCGTGGATGGGCTGATAAGAAGGTGCGGCATGCATGTGGTGGGTGAAGATAACGTAATAACAATGCCTGACCCCAAGATGGGGGCCGAGGATTTCGCCTATTTTACCGAGGTGGTGCCTGGCGCGCTCTTTCGTCTCGGAACATCAAATAAGGCAAAGGGCATTACCGCAAAGCTCCATACCCCGGATTTTGATGTTGATGAGAAGGCCCTTGATGTGGGCGTTAAGACCCTCGCGTGGCTCTCGGCCTGCTATCTCCTCTCCGGGTTGCCTGATGTCATACCCTGTCCCTGAACCGCGCCTGACTCAGGTTGGCTCGATAGACAAAAAGCAAGGGGCCCCTCGAAGAAGGGGCCCCTTTTGTTGTGCTTGCTTTTTTTTGGGAGCAA
>CAZMKZ010000093.1:0-4017 GCA_964567185.1 uncultured Thermodesulfobacteriota bacterium | reverse complement strand
TCGCCCTGCACGTTGTCGTAACCGGCTGTGCCGAGGATGTTTATGAGCCCCGCTTTATTCACGGTGTTGGAAATTATCTTGGCGGCTACAACGATGTCGGAGAATAGTGATGTAAAGTTACCCGTTGATTGCGGTATGCTCCTCTGCTCTTCGAGCAAAAACATGGTAAGGGTCTTGCCGATTGCCATGGGGCCTCCTCTGTCCTCTGTTCCCGCCGCCTCTGCGCGCGGCGGTCTTTAGTTTTTTCACCGGGGGCCCTGTGGCCGGCTGATAAAGATTTAAACAGGGCCGTCCCCCCGCCTCTCTATGGCTCATAGTGTCCGATCGCCCCCGCCCCTGTCAGGCGCCGGGAAACTTGAAGTCCGTCAATTCCGTCAGGGTGAACAGGCCGGGGTATTGCTCGTCCTCAAGGAGAATCTTGCGAACATTACCCTGCCAGAGGGAGATAAAGAGCTCTCTGTCCTCTTTTTCCGCCGTGCCCTGCAAGACCATGGGCATAAGGCGGCCCATCCTCGGGTCCTGCGGCAACACGCCCGGGTTGCAGGCAAGCTTCACTGCCTTGTTGTTGTCTATCCTCTGGAATATGAAGGTATTGAACTGGACATCGTTTGTATCGAAGACGAGTTTATCATTGCGGGAGAACTTGCCGCCAAGGCCCTTAAAGCCCGTCTCGCCCCAGGAGCCGGTGATAAAAGAGATGACCTGGGCCTGCGGCCCATAGGCAAGGTCGCGGGGGCCGCCTTTCACTACTACGCGCACCTCGCCGCGCACAGGGGTCTCGTTGCCATAGAGGGCCTTCAGTGCCTTTTTTGTAAGCTGATACGCGCTTGAGACCGCCGGGCAGGAATGGCCGGCCAGAAGCACGGCGTCTCTGTAATGGATGACAAAGACCCCGTCTTTGTCCTGAGCGCCGAGGACTATGGCAAGGGGGTCGATAAGCCTGATGGGCTCTACCTCTGAGAAAAATTCCTGCTTCCATACGGTTTTATCCACAGTTGCCCCCTTCCTCCAGAGTAAGGTTTGATTTTATACAACAGGTTGTATCGAGTCTTAAGAGTCTAACAAAAAGAGGAAAAAAAATCAATCACCGTCATATTCCCTTGCGAGATTCTGTCCCCGGGGAGGGGGTGGGGGGCGGCGATATTTATGCTTGACTAAATATAAGTTTCATGCTAAACATAAGTTTAAATTCAATCATAGTTTTCGTAAAGGGCCTGTTTTTCAGTAAAAGGGCTGATTTCATTAATAACGTGCCGGGTTGTAATCAGGGGACCGGGTTAGTAACCAAGGGCTGAGTTAGCGTGCCGGGCCGGTTTAATAACAGAGCGAGACCTGAACAGGAGGCTCGGTTTGAAGAATGGGCCGGGCCATAAAAAGGGACCGGGGAATGCGGAAGACAGGGACCTGGTTGTGAAAAAAAAAGGGGCTGGCAAGAATGGCCATAAGCACCCAGGAGCTTTTATCAAGGATAGACATACCCCGGCAGAAGCTCTACTACCTTGAACAAAAGGGCTTTATCAGCCCCAAGAAGAGGCAGATAGGGGAAAAAGAGTTCAGGGAATATTCAGACGCAGACCTCGTGAAGGTCGAATTTATCTGGAAGTACCTCAAAAAGGGCTTCAAGTACAGGGTCGCCTATGAAAAGGCCATGGAAGAGCTGCAGAACCCGGAGCTTGACCTCATGAAGTCAAGGCGCGCCGGGCCGGCGCGAAGCCCTGTAAAGAAAGAACAGAACAACTGAGTCCGTGGACGCCGTTCTGTCTTCAAGGAGACAGGCGGTTTATATAAAACATGTAAAGACATGCCTGCGAGGACAACCGCCCATGCGACACTTCGCGCTCACTCTGGTCTCACCTTCATCCTCATCTTCTCTCTCCGGGCGGGGCGGGCCTTTTTACCTGCACCTCTAACCAAGGCGGCGTTCACGGACCTATATCAACGTCGGCTTTCCCGTAAAGGCGGGCCCTCACCTGCATAAATTCCTCAAACCTCAGGAGCGCTAATAGATATGGCCACAGTGCGAGATAAGAAAACCATAGAATCCTGTCTTAAAGAGGATACCCAGACCTTTGTCTTCAACTGGTTATCAACTCCTCTTAAGAAGAGTAACAATGAAGATATGGACGTAAGCACCCGCCTTGAGGATATCCTTGATGAGTTGCAGGGAGATAAGGGTACCGCCGCCATGAAGATTCGCATCAAATAATCGCACAAACCTTTTTTTTGATAATTTTAACGCTATAATATATTATACGATAAACCAAATTCAATGAGGGAGTCCCTTTATGACAGTTGCGGATCAGCAGATAATGATACAGGATTATAAAGATAGCCTCATCGAGGCCCTCTATGTAAGGAGTTTCATGTACGACCCCGAGTGCGGCTTCACGCTTTCGAGCGGTGAAAAGAGCGAGGTATACATAGACGCCAAGCGCACGGTCTACAGTTCCGTAGGCATGGAGCTCATAGGTTTCGCCTTTTATCAGGAGTTGCAGAACGCCCCTATTGACGCCGTAGGAGGGCTGACCCTCGGGGCCGACGGCATCGCCATGGCCACGGCCCTCATATGCAGCATGCGCAATAAGATGCTCGATGTCTTTGTAATCAGAAAAGAGCCCAAAAAACACGGCACGCGCAAATGGATAGAGGGGGGCGTCAAAAAAGGCGCTGATGTCCTTATAGTGGATGACGTGGTAACAACGGGCGCCTCCATCATCACCGCCGTGGAGAGGGCGAGGGAAGAGGGCCTGAACGTGAGAAAGGCCATGGCCCTTGTAGATAGAGAAGAGGGCGGACGGGAGAATATCATGGAGAAGACGGGGCTGAAGTTCGACTCGATCATCACAAAAACCGATCTTCTCGAAATGCACAAAAAACAGGACACCTAACGGACCGATGGTGGGGCGCATGGTTAACGGCTGAGATGCTTTATTTCCGCTGGTTTTTTGCCTTACTTTTTTTAGTTGGCTATCCCTGGGGCGGGAGGCGAATTTACAAGGTGGTTTCAGCCGGTTCCCCGCCGGCTTTCGTTGTCCCGCCTTCTTTTTTCCGGAAGAAAGGGGGGAGGTTTTTTTGTCCTGGTCTCTTTTTTCTAAAAGAAACCAGGGCAGGTCTAACCGTTAGCGTGGCTCGCGGCGCCCGGCATTCCCCCTCTAACCCCTCCACCACAACAATATAAGGACCCTCCTTGATGAAAGAACTCACACCTGCGCAGCGTATAATCTTTCCGCTTGATCTTCCGAGCCTTGAAGAGGCCCTTGGCTTTGTCAGGGTCTTAAGGGGCCATGTAGGGCTCTTTAAGATTGGCCTTGAACTCTTTGTCCGCGAGGGTCCCGAGGCCGTAAGGGCAGTTAAGGAGCTTGCCCCTGAGGCGGGTATCTTTCTTGACCTCAAATTTCACGATATACCGGCCACGGTGGCAGGTGCCATGCACTCTGCGCTGAGGCTTGGCGTGGAGTTTGTAACCGTGCACTGCGGCGGCGGGCAGGGGCTCCTTAAGGGGGCGGCCGATTGTCAGAGCGGAGCGAAGATAAAGGTCCTCGGAGTAACGGTGCTTACGAGCCTCTCGGCAGGGGACTTGAAAGACGTGGGCATTAATCCCCTCTACGCAGACCCTGCGGCCCTTGTCCTTCACAGGGCGAGGCTTGCCAGAGTCGCAGGATGCGCCGGCGTCGTGTGTTCGGGCCTTGAGGCCCCCATGGTGCGAGAAGAGTTCGGCCCGGATTTTCTTATCATCACCCCCGGCATAAGAGAGGCCTCAGGGAGCGTGGGGGACCAGAAGCGAGTGGTCACACCGATGCGCGCAGTTCGCAACGGCGCCGATTATATCGTCGTGGGCCGTCCCATAAGAGAGGACGCGGACCCGGCCGGGGCCGCCAAAAGGATAGCCGCCGGCGTGGAAAAGGGGCTGAAGGAGAGGGAGCGATAAGGCGGTAAAAGGCAGGGGATTTGTTTTTTATCGTTGTGACACTCTTGCTGTTTTTAAATGAATGTGTCGCGGTTATTCTTTTTGGAGCA
>CAZMKZ010000092.1:0-4144 GCA_964567185.1 uncultured Thermodesulfobacteriota bacterium | reverse complement strand
GGATGGACAGCGCCGCGCGTTTGATGGGAGACGTTCAGCATGACCTCGGCGCCCTATCAAAGGCCGCTGACGAGATAAGCTCGATAGGCAGGGACATCTCCGGCCTTGAGGCCATCCTCGGCGCGCCCAAGCCACGGGGCGGTTTCGGCGAGTTCATGCTCGGCGAGCTGCTCGCGGCTTCTTTACCACAAAAATACTATGAGCTTCAGTATACCTTTGCCGGCGGCCGCCGTGTGGACGGCGTGGTGAGGCTATCGGGCGGGCTGCTTCCCGTAGATTCGAAGTTTCCACTTGAGAATTTTACAAGGCTTCTTGGAGCCGAGAGTGAGAGCGAAAGGAAAAGGGCGCGGAAAAGATTTTTTTCCGACTGCAGGTCTCATATCGACGCCATCGCCTCGTCGTATATCCTCCCCGAAGAGGGGACCCTGGACTTTGCCCTCATGTATGTGCCCGCCGAGAACGTCTATTACGAGATGATACTTCATGGCGGGGCAGGCGGCGGCCTCATGGAGTACGCCTTCAATAAAAAGGTCATACCCGTATCTCCCAATACCTTTTATCTTTACCTTCAGACCATACTCATGGGGCTGAAAGGTTTTGAGATAAGCGAGCGCACAGGTGAGATCTTAAAGGGCCTGAACAGACTCAATAAGGACTTTGCCGAGCTTATACCCGACTTTGATACCCTTGGCCGTCACATAACCAACGCCGCCGTAAAGCACGGAGACATGGGCCTAAAGGTTAGGAGCTTTGAGGCCGCTTTGTCAAGGATAGCCATGGGCAAGGACGAAGCCTCCGAGGACGGCGGGGATGGAACGCCTTGACGGGGCCGTGGCTTTAATTTAAAATCAAGCCTTGGTAGGGTGGGCACTGCCCACCACCCGCCACCCACCATAAAAAAGGTAACCAAAGGCGTCTCATGCCAAATTATCGAAGGGCAAGAAAAGGTAATACTTTCTTCTTTACGGTGGTAACATACAAGAGGCAATCGATTCTCTGCCTGAAAGAAAGCACGGTTGTGCTTGATGAAATCATTAAAGAGACGCAGGCAACTCTACCTTTTGATATTGATACATGGGTCTTAATGCCGGAACATATCCATTGTATCTGGACGCTACCTGAAGGGGATTGCGATTATTCCAAGAGGTGGGGTAAAATAAAGGCGGGTTATACAAAGAGGATTGGCAAGACCCTTGTTGGCAGGGGACAATCTATCAGCGGCTCACGTACAAAACATCGGGAGCAGGTTGTCTGGCAGAGGAGATTCTGGGAACACCGAATCCGTGACGAAAGGGATTTTGAGTTGCATTGCGATTATATTCATTACAACCCTGTTAAGCATGGTCTTGTCAGCGCGCCTAAGGATTGGGCCGATTCGAGTTTTGAGGAGTATGTGAAGAGGGGGATTTATCCACGGGATTGGGGAAGCATGGAGGCAGTTGAATTTCCGGAGACCATAGGCGGGGAGTAAGTAATGGTGGGCAGTGCCCACCCTACAAGGCTGAAAAGGGCGGCAACGGAACGCCTTGACCGGGCCGGTCTTTTATCTTAAAATTAAAAGATAAACAACAGCTTGCAATTTGTAGTGCGGGCTGTGCCCGCCAAAAGAGATTTAATGGTGGGCGCAGCCCACCCTACAAGGCTTTATAAAGGTTTCGAAAGTTTTTAAACCAATGACACCATATTAATTCGGTGTCAGTTCTTTTGCAATCACCAAGTAAATATTATGATTGAGTCAAAAGGCATTCCAATCAAGGATATTTCATGGGAACATCTAAAACAAATTGAAAGTCAAATTGTTGGATGGATTTATCCTCGTAGAAATATCTCACCTTTTATTCCGGCGTTTACGAGAGCTCAGCAAGCCGCAATAAATCTTTATGGTTGGATAGCAATTTTTTCGTTCTTTGCGGGTATAGTGCTGCCGTTTTTTATGAGCATTTGGTGGCTGGTGTTAGTGCTTGTAGCGATCATCGTCTGGCGCGCTAACCGAAAGTCGATGGAACAATTTTTCTTAAAAAATCTTTTGGAAAATAGAACATTCTATGAGGAAATAAGACAAGCAGAGATGGGAGAAATGGTGCGGGTTGTTTTGCGACATAAATAATTTTCAGATGTTCAATGCTATCATTTGTACAGTTTCGTAGATACTACAAGGTTAGAGGGGTAAATGTGAAATTATTTAAAAAAATATTTATTTTTATATTTACTACTGGACTGATGAGTTTATTTTTTTCGAACTATGTCTATGCCCAGTCACAGGTCTCGGATTCATCACCGTCAGCTGTGCCAGCAGGGGCACTCTTAGTAGCATTAATTTGTTATTGGCGTTCTAAAAGAGCAATTGGAGGGTGGTTACTATACTATTATATCAGTCTTTATTTGGGTAGTTTGTTTGGGTTTATCATCACAATTGCTTTTATAAGCAACCTTAATCCGCAAGGTTGGAATGTGTTGCCGTATATTCTTTACCTTACATCTATAATACCCGGCCTCATAGCAACAATCGTTGAAGTAATAGTCGCTAGTTTATTGCTTAAGAAAAGCTACAGAAAAAAAAGCAATGTCAAGCTACTTCGATATATATTTATTATAGAAATCATAGCTAATACTATTAGTTTAGGCATCGATTCCATTTACTGGAAAGCAAGCATTGTTTTTGACGTACTTGCCTTAGTGTGGTCAGTAGTTTGGTACAATTATTTTACTTATTCACTTAGGGTAAGTTTTGTTTTAGAAGACAATAAGTGGAATTATGCTAACTTCAAGTCAGCAAAGAAGGCAATAAAACCACTGTAATAAATGAGCCTCGTAGCCTTGTAGGGTGGCTTCGCCCACCAAAAAATTATCTAAGAGGCCTTGTAAAAGGTGGGCATAGCCCACCCTACAAAAGGGGCTGAAATATAAAACCACGGAGAATACAAAAAACGTGAAAAAAGAAAAATACAATATCGCCGTCGTAGGCGCTACGGGCATGGTAGGTAAAGAAATCGTAAAAATCCTTGAGGAGAGAAAATTTCCCGTGGGCGAGTTACGCCTGCTGGCCTCAACGAGGAGCGTGGGTACGGAAGTCTGGTTTAATAATAAACAGCCTTGTAGGATGGGTGAAGTGAAACGCAACCCATCAATTACGGGGATAATTTAAACCCACGGAGAACATAAATAACGTGAAAAAAGAAAAATACAACATCGCCGTTGTGGGTGCAACGGGTATGGTAGGTAAAGAAATTATAAAGATTCTTGAGGAGAGGAAATTTCCCGTGGGCGAGTTACGCCTGCTGGCCTCAACGAGGAGCGTGGGTACGGAGGTGTGGTTTAATAATAAACAGGTCCCTGTAACGGTCCTTGACGACGAGACCTTCGAGGGGATTGATATAGGGTTATTTTCACCCGGGGCCTCTGTCTCCGAGGTTTACGCGCCAAAGGCCGCCTCAGCGGGCTGTGTTGTCGTGGATAATACGAGCCAGTTCCGCATGGACGCGGACGTGCCCCTTGTCATCCCCGAGGTCAACCCCGAAGACATCGCCCTCTATCCGAAAAAAAATATTATCGCCAACCCCAACTGCTCGACTATTCAGATGGTGACGGCGCTGAAACCCATTCATGACAGGTTCGTTATCAAGCGTGTTGTGGTGGCAACCTATCAGGCCGTCTCAGGCGCGGGCAAAGAGGCCATGAACGAGCTATCGGAGCAGGTGCGGAGCCTCTTTAATATGAAAACACCGGAGACAAAGGTCTTCGCGCGCCAGATTGCCTTTAACTGCCTGCCCCATATCGATGTATTTCTTGACGACGGCTCCACCAAAGAAGAGCAAAAGATGGTGGAGGAGACGCATAAGATTCTGGACGACAAAATCAAGGTGACGGCCACGGCTGTGCGCGTGCCCGTATTCGTGGGCCACTCCGAGGCCGTTAATATCGAGACCGAACGGCCTATTACCGTAGCGGAGGTGCGTGATATCCTGCGGAAGGCCCCGGGCGTGCTGGTGGCCGATGAGACCAAAAAAAATCTCTACCCCACGGCGGTAGAGGCCTCTGAAGAGGACGAGGTCTTTGTGGGCCGTATCCGCACAGACCCCACCGTGGAAAACGGCATAAATATGTGGGTAGTCTCCGATAACCTCAGAAAGGGCGCGGCCCTTAA
>CAZMKZ010000091.1:0-4160 GCA_964567185.1 uncultured Thermodesulfobacteriota bacterium | reverse complement strand
GCCTCTATGACGCCCACGGGGTCTTTGAAACGGTCGAAACGCGAGACCTGAAGTATGATGTTGCGGTCCGTTGGCAGGCCGAACCTCTCCATGGTCTCTGCTATCTCCTCCTCTGTAAGGTTCTTGTTCTTCTCGCTCAAGGGGTCGATGGAAGGGGGTATGATGAACTCGTCCATATCCATGGGCTTGGCGAACTTGGATACGGAAAATATGGAGGCGTCATATAGCTTGCAGTAGCGCTCCACCTTCTTGTAGACCTCCTGCATGGGGTTTGATATGTCTATGTGGCACCTCCATATCCATGTGCCCCCCTTTCTGTATTCCACAAGGGGCACGGGCTGAGGGTCGTGTATTATGACGGCGTCGGCCTCAAGGTCGAGGTGCTCGGCGTTCTTTTTATTGATATCATAATGGTGTTGCCACATGGCATCGGTTACGATTTCAATGTTGCCCTGCAAGGCGTTATGAACCTTCTTTGTCATATCAAAAAAGGCGCCGTCACCCTCTATGGCCTCCCAGCGCACATCTATGCCGAGGTCCTTGAGAAAGGGAACCATCCTCACGAGTATCTCCGCCACGCCCCCTCCTGAGCGGGTGGAGTTCACATGAAGAAACTTTCTGTCCCTGAAGACATTACATAATTTTTTTAAGAGGATGAGGTCTCCCTGCGGGGCAATCCCCGTGTATTGCTCTATCATCTGGTCATAATCTCCATATCCTTGTGAACTTCTTCCTCAACATACTCGATAATATCATACCTTATCTTCTCAATATTCAGCATAAAAGGGTCAATGGAGGCTATTCTGGCGGCGAGCCCGTCCTTTTTCAGTGTGTCTTTAATCCACATGGCAAAATCACCGGAGTCCTGGTCGAGCCTCTTTCTGGCGAGATAAAAATGATAGTAGATGCACCCGGGGTCCACATGCCTTATGGCCATGAGAAACTCCGCAAGGTTCCTTGCCCTCATGCCGATGGGGAAGATAAAGCTAACGGTCTCGTTGAAGTAGAACTCGTCGCCGGGCATGGCCTCGCGGGGCTCTGGAAAGGTTGCGAGATAGGTGTCTATCTGCCCGAGTATCTCGGTCCTCAAATCATTTATATCCTTGAAGGCGAAGGTATCTATGTTGGAGATATACTCCGAGAGGGCCCTCTCCTCAAGGGACTCACCCGCCCAGTATCCGAAATCATTGGTGTACTCAAGGTTGTGCCCCTTGAGGAAGTACTGATAGGTATGATGAAAGATGGATTCCTCGCTTACCGTGGCGATAAGGTCGCGCAGTTCACGGAGGGTGCGGGCCCTCTGCCCCGTGGATTTCGTAAGCCCTATGCACTGGCGAAACTCAAAAGCGTTATTTATTGGTTCCATTCTTCTCCTCCCTTACATATACCGTCCTGTGAGGATAGGGTATCTCTATCCCCTCGGCGCGAAAACGCTTGAAGATACGCTTTCTGAGCTCGTGCTGAACAAGGTACTGGTCCACGAACTCCCTGACCTTGCATATGAGCGTAAAATCAAGGGAACTCTCGCCGAAACCGGGTATGAAGCGCACAAACGGGTTGTCTGCCTCGGGGGCGCCTACAAGGCCGGGTATCTCGCCTATGGCGGCCATGGCCTCCTCTGTAAGGACGCGCTCCACGTGGTCCGGGTCCGAGGCGTAACTTACGCCCACGGGTATGAGGAGGCTCATCCATTTTTCCGGCAGGTAATAGTTTGTCACAATGGATTGACTGAGCTTGCTGTTGGGTATGATTACCTCGTTGTTGCCGAGCATGCGTACCCTCGTTGTCCTCCAGGTAATATCCTTTACATAACCCTGCTCGCCGGACTCGAGTTTAATGAAGTCTCCCACCCGCACGGACCTCTCAAGGAGTATATGCAGACCGGCAAAGAAGTTTGTAAGCGAATCCTGCAGGGCCAGCGCCACGGCAAGGCCTCCGACGCCAAGGGCCGTTAAAAGGGGGGTGATGGATATTCCGAGCAGAGAGAGAACGATGAGGAAGCCCACTACGAGGATAACGCCCTTTATAATGGCGTAGGTGAGCCCCGTCGTTGGCATGGGCACCTTGCTTCTGCTGATATAGCCCTCGAAAATCCTGCCCGAGAGGTTGGCCGCCACAAGGGTCATGGAAATTATGATAAGGACGTATATGCCCTTGGTGATGTAGTTTACATAGCGGAGCGGCAGGGCCGAGACGGCCACGCCCACGTAAAGGCCGATGGCCACGGACCAGTACAGGGAGGGCGTCTTTATGGCCTGAAGCACTACATCGTCAATATTGGACTTTGTGCGCGAGGCCCCCTTACGGAAGAGCTTGAAGGCCGCGCCCCTGACAATGAGCATTACGATGATAATGGCGATGGTCGTGGCGGCGGGTATGATAAAGTCCTTGAGGTTGGCTATGTCCTTAAGGTACTGCTCCATCAGGGCTCCATGTAAATCCGGTTAGAGGCGAATAAGGTCCGCTGCTCTCTACCGTATAAGATAATATCTGCAGGCTTTTATTACAAGCATTAAGTATGGGTAGGGCCATAGGGGGATTTTACCGTCTTATCTTTAATGGTTCAATGGATAGCCGCTCAAAAGGGGCGCCTTACCGCCCTTAGAGGGTTTTGGAATGGGCAACCGAGAGCAGTGAGGCGGCGGGTTTATCGACAAACCACCTGACCCTGCCCTCTGCCTTGAGGGTCAGGGCCGCGGGCAGGGCATGGGCGTCAAAGGGGCCTTCAAGAACGGCCCTCAGGGCCGGGGCCTTTTCAGCTCCCATAACAAGAAAAATAATATTGGCCGCCTTTTGTATAACAGGCGGGGTAAGTGTAATCCGCCTTGACGCGAGCTTTTCCACATACTGCGAGGTCACCATCTTCTTCTCTTCACAAAGGGCGGGAGAATGCGGAAAGAGCGAGGCCGTGTGACCGTCGGCGCCCATGCCGAGGAGCATGAGGTCAAAGACGGGAAACTCTCCCGCGCCAAGACCAAAGGCCCTCTTGAGCTCAAGCTCATAGGCCGTGGCCGCCTCTTGGCCAAGCTCGCCCTTTATCCTGTGGATGTTCTTCTCCTCTACCCCTGTCTTTTCAAAGAGAACGGCCGCGGCCCCGCCATAGTTGCTCTGCTCATGCTCAGGGGGTACGCATCTCTCATCGCCCCAGAAAAACCGCACCCCATCCCAGGTTATCCTCTCGCGAAAGGGCTCAGAGGCGAGTATCCCGTACAGGGGGAGCGGAGTAGAGCCCCCGCAGAGGGCCACGTTAACGCGGCCTTTTTCCTCTTGAAAGGCCCTTACCAGCGCCATAAAGGCCGCCGCGGCCCTGCTGTACAGAGGAAGACTGCCGTCACAGACGATTATCTCGGGTTCCTTTCTTGACACAAGACCACCCCTTAAGTATTACGCCAGAAACGCCTCTCTCTGGTAAGCAGCTCATCGGCGGCATCGGGTCCCCATGAGCCGGGCGCGTAGTTGGGAAACTCCGGCGGCCCGCTCTCCTGCCAGCCCTTCATTATATCCGTGATAAATGCCCACGAGGCCTCAATGCCGGCCTTGTGAGGAAAGAGCGTGGAGTCCGAGAGCATACAGTCAAGTATGAGCCTCTCGTAGGCAAGGGGCAGCTCTGTCTTGAAACTCTCCTTATAAGAAAAATCCATGGTTACCTGCTCCATATGGCGCGACGAGCCCGGGCGCTTCACGTTAAACTGAAAGGCAATGCCCTCGTCGGGTTGTATCTTGAGGATAAGGGTGTTATTGGCCGGACACCCCGTAAGAGACTGCGTAAAGAGGCATATGGGCACGCGCTTGAAGTGAATGGCTATCTCGGTAACGTTTTTTTTGAGCCTCTTGCCCGTCCTTAGATAAAAAGGCACGTCGGCCCATCTCCAGTTGTCCACAAAGACCTTGAGTGCCACATAGGTCTCCGTAGTAGAGTCTTTTGCTATGCCCTGCTCCTCCCTGTATCCCGGGACGACTTTGGCCTTCGAGGTTCCGGGACCGTACTGTCCCCTTACCGTATTACTGGCCACTTCATCGCCTGTAATGGGCCGCAGGGCCTGAATGAGCTCTATCTTCTCTCTTCTTATCTTGCCCGAGCTCATGGAGGCCGGAGGCTCCATGGCCACAAGGGTAAGGAGCTGCATGAGGTGGTTCTGCACCATATCCCTCATTGTCCC
>CAZMKZ010000090.1:0-4444 GCA_964567185.1 uncultured Thermodesulfobacteriota bacterium | reverse complement strand
AGGGTGGGCATTGCCCACCAAAAGATACTTACAGAACCAAAGGAATCCGCACAGTAACAGGGCTAAAATAAGTCTTTAATCGAGTCCCCGCTACCAAGTTGGGCCGGTAACTTCTAATAAATGGGGCTACCTTAAATATACAAAGGGGTCGTGGTGTAATCCGCGGCCCCTTTTTTTGTGGTCATCAGAGAATACATTTATACTGCAAATGGGGTTTCGGAGGTTTCCGTGGCCCCTTTTTTTATGATAAAAAATAGAGCGGCCCATGAGATTGTGGCGGGCGGCGCCCGGAAAACCGAATAATTTTCTTGTGACCTGGGATACTTTCATAACAATCAACTTATTATATAGTAAGGTAACAAAAAATGAAGGCTATCTGAGTGGATTTAAAAAATCCTTACACAAAACCCTCGGCATCAGCGTTCACCGCAACAAAAAACTTCTCACCGCAAGAGCCGATACGCAACCACTCGGCATTCAGACTCTTTCCGGAAAAATGAACCTCGGCCTTCGAGGCAAAAAAAATCAAGGCAATATTTCACAACACTCAATATAGGAGGAAGCATGAAATTCTTTTTCACAGTTGTCTTCTTGGTACTGTTCGCTCCCCTCTGTGTCAACGCCGCAGATGACGTCTCCGGCTCATTTGAAGGATTTCTCAAGTACGAGAAGAACTATTCCGATTATGCCGTTAACGCGGACGGAACCCATACCGAGACCCATGAGGTGGTAATAAAAGTGCTCACGGATGCGGGCGTGGAGTACGCTAATCAGGTGGAGATAGGGTATAGCAAGAGCCTC
Organism: uncultured Thermodesulfobacteriota bacterium; assembly: GCA_964567185.1. Lineage (GTDB taxonomy): Bacteria > Desulfobacterota > GWC2-55-46 > GWC2-55-46 > JADFVP01 > JAJRZX01. The sequence continues at coordinate 3,643 of CAZMKZ010000090.1, read as the reverse complement.
AACGAGGTGGAGATTCTCTCGGCCTATACCCTCAAGAAAGACGGCAGACGTATAGATGTGCCCGCGTCAAACATACAGGAAAGGGCGGCCGTCTCAGGAGGCGGCCCCATGTACAGCGATATAAAGACCAGGGTCATAATCTTCCCGGATGTAGCCGCCGGCGACAAGGTGGGATATTCCTACAAATATATTCAGAAAACAGCGCTCTTTCCAGGGCAATTTTCCATGGTCCAGGCATTCACCAAATTCGTAGTCTTTGACGACGTGCGGGTCAGTGTAAATGTGCCGGCCGGCACACTGAAACTACGCACCTTCGCAACGGGCGTTAAGGGAGGACGGATTAAAGACAAGAACGGCCGCATGAGGTGGGTATGGACTTACAGGAACCCGAAGATGGTGACTCCCGAGTTAGGCTCTGTTGCCGCTATTGATTACGGCCCGCGCATCATCGTCTCGTCATTCAAGGATTACGGCGACCTTGCGGCCGCGTACGAAGAGCGCGCAAAGCCCAAAGCCGCGGTAACGGAAAAGATAAGAAAACTCTCGGACAAGCTCACGCGTGGTGTTAGTGACCGCCGTAATCAGGCGAAGATACTTTATACCTGGGTGGCGCAAAATATCCACTATGCCGGCAACTGTATCGGCATAGGTGCCGTGGTGCCTCACGATGCCGATATGGTTCTCACTAACCGTCTTGGCGACTGCAAGGACCACGCGGCCCTGCTACAGGCCTTGCTCGCCGCAAAAGGCATCGAAAGCACCCCGGCGCTGGTCAATTACGGCACAAGCTACAAATTGCCGAAGATTCCCGCAGTTAGCGTTTTTAACCATGTCATAAACTACATACCCGGCCTTCACCTATACGCCGACTCCACCGCACAATACACGCCTTTTGGCATACTGCCCATAGGTGAATCTGGAAAACCCGTAATCCACACCGCCGCTTTCGCCGGGGTAAAACATACGCCTTCAAGCAACTACAAAAACAACCGCTCCGAGATGAAGATGACCCTCCACATACACGAAGACGGCTCCGCAGACGGCGAGGCTCATAACGAGGAAAATGGCATATTCAGCGTCGGGGTCAGGACGATGATGGCCAATCTGCAGCCTAACATGGAGGACAACATCATGCGCGCCATCCTCTCCAGAAGAGGCTACACCGGAACCGGTACGCTGATAAAATCCGACCCCATGGAGTTATCGGACCACTATACCTATGGGAGCAATTTTCACCTGAACGATGCCATGAACCTTCCTGGTCCCGGGGCCTTCATGCTGGCCCCCATCTTCCCCAACGCAGCGCCTGTGAGCGCGGCCCTGGCCGATCTCAACCTGCCGGAACGAACTATCGATTACCCATGTTTCGGAGGCATCGCCACAGAGACGTATACTATCGAACTACCGAAGAGCGTAAAGGTTTTTGCCCTGCCCGAGGGCGTGCATATCTCCAACAGCACCATGACTTACGACACGTCATACAGTCAAAAAGGCAACACCATCACGGCAGTACGGCGCTTCGAAGACAGAACAAAGTCAAGCATCTGCACCGCGAAAAACGACAGGGAGTACAGGCCCCTTGCCCGCGAGATACTCAGGGACCTGAAGGCGCAGATAATTTACAGATAATCAACTCAGGCGTAGAGTGTGCGCACAAGGCCGCTAAAAAAATACCCGCAGAAAAGGCCAAGAGGTTTGCCTGTCTTCTCACCGCTAATAAGACAAAAGAAGGGGGCCGTGGATTACTCCACGGCCCCCTTATAATCTTGATTAAAAACCCTTACTCCATCTCCGAAAAAAAGGCCTTAAAAAGCGCCAATCAAGCCCCTTCACTCCTCAAGGATAGAGTCTATTACACTGGAGACCACTTCCGGTATGGGGTAGTCGAAACGGACTCCAACGGTCCTCTCGGAGCCGGAGCCCTTTATCCAGACCACCTCTGAGAGAGTCTCCACATGCTTTTCTCCAAGGTTCCAGCCTATGCCGATTTTTTTCCCGGCGGTTACATTTTCCATGGTCTTGAACATGAGCCCGGTACTGCTGAGATTCTCGGTGATGGCATCGAAAGAAGGAGTATTCCGCCGAGAGGCGATGCCGGAGTCACGGCCCAACAGACTTATCTCAACGGGACAGTGAGCCTTCAGCCGGAGCGACTGCCTCTCGCCGTTTACATCATTATTGTTAATCATGTCAAGTTTCTCAAGGCTCTTTGCGGCAAGGGGGCTTGGCGATGTCCTTCCCCTCTCCCAGCGGTTGACCGTACTGAAACTCACGCCAAGTTCTCTGGCCATCCTCTCCTGAGACCAACCGAGGCTCAATCTAATTTTTTTAATCCTATCGGGATTCATTTACTATACCTTTCTTCCACCGTTTGCAGCCAAGAGATCCATTATGGAGACACAGGGTAACTTATCAATCGAATAGTCGTTGCAAAAAATAAGCCGCTAAACAGGTACTTTAAACAGTATTTCCCAAGAGCAGAATCCGTTCTGTGACTATGGTCACACAACCACTTGTTTTCAAATCCGCTTTACTTAGCCTTTTTACTTACACAAGCCTTCAATGGAGCCGCTTTTTCAGCAACGGATGAGGCGCGGCACTATAAACTACCGCCTCTGCCCAATAATACCCACCCATAACCTGTGCTCTACCCTCTGCCGCCCGCTTCCCTTTGTACCCCCGGTGGTAATCATGCCCCCGCCGCCTTCCCCTTTCGCAGTTCCCCGTCAAGCCCTCTCTGCCCCCATATCCCCGCCTATCCCCCTTTTAGCAGCCCCGCTCAAGCCCCTTTACTGCGGGATGGAGATGTTCTTTTTCTTATAACCGCTCTCCGAGGCCCCTTTGTGACAGGCCACGCAGTTGGAAAGACTCAAGACAGATGGTCGTGCCAGAATATCGGGAGTTATCCTCCTGTGTTTTCTCTGTATATAGGGAATAGCCCTTATACTCTGCGGGGTTATGCCCCGTATGCTTCTCAGTATCTTCAGTGTCCATTCATTCCTTGGCTTTATCCTGTCTGCGGAGTTAGCAATAAGGTATTTGCTAATCTCCTTGGCGTCCTTTTCTTTCAGGGCCATGTCCTTGCCAAAGTGCTTGCCCGGGCTGGCCATGATGGCCGACCATGAGCGGGCCGGCAAGAGCCATGGCTGATACAAAAAGTGGCAACTCGAACAGCGCGCGCCGTATGTGGCGTTCTCAGCGACCCTGGCAAGGCCTCTCTTGTCGTATCTCTCACGCCACTTGTTCCAGTCATATTCTTTACGCTCTCTTTGCCTCATGAAAAAATCCGACTCTGTCTCGGCCCTGACCTCATGAACCGTGCAAAGTACGGATATGAGTATAAAAATTACGATAACCGGGACATATATTGGCTTCATAACCATAACGGCATTGTACCATAAAAAGGTTGTTTTTCATAAGAATCATTCAATAAAACGTGTGTTTTTTTATATTTACTTATCATCCTTATTCACCCTGGCCTCGGCGGCGGAATCAATCAGCTCCTTGAGGCTCTGGAGCTTTAATTTCAGGTCATCTGTGGCGGATGCGGCCTGTTCAGAATTCAATATGACCCGTGGGGTAAGAAGTATTACAAGTTCGGTTCTGTCATTGGTAATAGTGGTGAATTTAAAGAGCTCTCCCA
>CAZMKZ010000089.1:0-4465 GCA_964567185.1 uncultured Thermodesulfobacteriota bacterium | reverse complement strand
AAAGAAAACCAGTATGGGGGAGGCCCAGTTACCCCAGTGGTGGCACTGCACACTAAACAAGAAGCACGAAGAAATATCCGCAATAATGGTCCCGCTCCATGGGACATAAGAGGCGTTTAATGAAGAGACTTGTTATAAGAGGAGGCCGTCTCATAGACCCGGCAAGCGGGCTTGACGGTGAGTTTAATATATATGTCACGGCGGGCCGTATCGAGAGTATCAAGGAGGCAGGCTCCGACGATAGCCCCCTCGAAGGTGGGGAGGCCGCTCTTGAGGTCATGGACGCATCGGGTCTGCTGGTTGTGCCGGGCCTTGTTGATATACATGCGCATTTTCGCGAGCCCGGTTTCGAGTACAAGGAGACCATAGCCACGGGCGCGCTGGCCGCCGCCGCGGGCGGGTACACGACAGTGCTCTGCATGGCCAACACATGGCCCGTAAATGATAATCAGTCCGTTAGCCGCTATATCATCACAAAGGGCTCTCTTGCCGGGCTTGTAAGGGTCCTGCCCGTTGGCGCGGTGAGCATGGGCCTTAAAGGGCGCGCCCTTACGGAGATGGCAGAGTTAAAAGACGCCGGGTGTGTGGCTTTTTCAGATGACGGTCTTACCGTGGCCGACCCCTTGCTTATGAGAAGGGCCCTGGAGTACGCCGGCCCCCTTGGTCTTCCCGTGATTACGCACGCCGAAGACCCCTCCCTCAGCTGCGGCTCCATGAACGAGGGAGCGGTATCTACAAGGCTGGGGCTTACGGGCATACCGTCCGCCTCCGAGGAGCTTATAGTGGCAAGGGACATCGCCCTCGCCGAACTTACGAACGGCAGGCTCCATGTGGCCCATGTGAGCACGGCGGGCTCGGTGGAGCTTATCAGGAATGCACGGAAAAAAGGCGTTAACGTGACGGCTGAGGCTACGCCCCATCACCTTGTGTTTACCGATGAGGCGCTCTCGGGTTATGATACAAACTTCAAGATGAGCCCGCCTTTACGCTCCGCCGGGGACGTGGCCGCTTTAAGGGAAGGACTAAAAGACGGAACCATAGATTGTGTGGCAACAGACCACGCGCCTCATTCTACGATAGAAAAGGACATTGAGTGGAACAGGGCGGCTAACGGCGTAATCGGCCTTGAGACGGCCTTCAGCTCGCTATACGGCCTTGTAGAAGAGGGGGTCTTTACGCTTAATGAGATAGTATCTTTTCTTACGGTAAAACCTGCCAAGGTCATGGGACTTCCTGCAGGACGCCTCATGAAGGGCGCGCCGGCGGATATGACCCTTATAAACCTTGATGAGACTTGGACCGTCTCGTCTGACGGGTTAAGGTCACGCTCTAAAAACAGTCCGTTCCTTGGTAGCGAGATGAATGGCCGCGTGGTAAAGACTATAGTTGATGGACGGGTCATCTACAGCGCATAAACAGGGGCGCGTTTTTATTGACTTAAGGCCTGATATTATATAAATACCGCAATTATGCGTTTTGCTTGATTAAATATAGAGGTGTTTTGTTTTGAATAAGGCTATTCTCGCGCTCTCAGACGGCACTGTGTTCGAGGGCTTTTCCTTTGGTGCAAGGGGCACGGCCATTGGTGAGGTCTGTTTCAATACGGCCATGGCGGGCTATCAGGAGGTCCTTACAGACCCCTCATACTGCGGCCACATCGTGGCCATGACCTACCCGCATCAGGGGAATTACGGTATTAACGACCTTGATATCGAGTCACACAGACCCTGGGTTGAGGGCTTTATCGTGCGTGAGCCCAATAAAGAGCCAAGCAGCTGGCGAAGCGAAGAGGCCCTTGGCGAGTATATGGAGCGCCATGGGATAGTAGGCATATACGGCATTGATACGCGCGCCCTTACCCGTATTATAAGGGATAGCGGGGCCATGATGTCGGTCATTTCCACAGAAGAGCCGGCAGAGGCCCTTGTGGATATGGCAGCTAAGGCCCCCGGATTAGAGGGAAGGGACCTTGTGAAAAGCGTCTCGGTAAAGGAGGCCTATTCGTGGCATGAGGGGCTATGGTCCATGAAAGACCCCTTTAACGCAGGAATCAGCCCCGCTATTGCGCCAAAATACAGGGTAGCGGCCTATGACTACGGCATGAAGAGAAACATTTTACGTCTTCTCCATGACGCGGGTTGTGATGTCACCGTTGTCCCCGCCCATACTACCGCCGAAGAGGTGCTTGCCATGGAGCCTGACGGGATATTTCTCTCAAACGGTCCCGGTGACCCGGCGGCCGTGGGGTATGCTATTTCTGCGGTAAGAAAGCTCATAGAGAGCAAAAAACCTCTCTTTGGAATATGTCTTGGCCATCAGATACTGGCGCTTGCCCTCGGGGCAAGGACCTTTAAACTGAAATTCGGGCACAGGGGTGTAAACCAGCCCGTAAAAGACCTTTCCACCGGCAGGGTGGAGATAACTTCGCAGAATCACGGCTTTGCCGTTGATCTTGAGTCTGTTACAGGAAAGACCGAGCTTACTCATATAAATCTTAACGACAATACAGTGGAGGGCATCAGGTATACGGGCCGGCCCGTATTTTCCGTGCAGTACCACCCCGAGGCAAGCCCCGGCCCACATGATTCACGTTATCTCTTCAAGCGTTTTATTGACGCAATGGAAAAGGCCGGAGGGCATTGAAGTTGTTTTTATACCCTGTGGGGGGGGGGAGGAGGCTGCATATTAAACGGCAATAAACTTTGCCCCCTATTGGTTTTCTTTCTCCTGCTTTCTTTTTTCCAAAAGAAAGCAGGGGACTATTTCAGAGAGGTTCTACTTTGCCAAGGCGCACTGATATAAAGAAGATACTCATAATTGGTTCGGGCCCCATTGTCATAGGGCAGGGGTGCGAGTTTGATTACTCGGGCACGCAGGCCTGCAAGGCGCTTCGTGAGGACGGCTTTGAAGTTGTCCTTGTGAACTCCAACCCCGCCACCATAATGACAGACCCTGAGACGGCCTCGCGTATCTACATCGAGCCCATTACGGCCCCTATCGTAGAGAAGATAATCGAGCGTGAGCGTCCTGAGGCGTTACTGCCTACCATGGGCGGCCAGACGGCCCTTAACGTTGCCGTGGAGCTTGCCCAAAGCGGTGTATTGGAAAAATACAACGTGGAGATGATAGGCGCGAAGCTCCCTGCCATCAAAAAGGCCGAGGATAGAGAGCTATTCAAGGCCGCCATGCTAAAAATAGGTCTCGATGTGCCAAGGAGCCTTAATGTCTCTAACATGGAGGACGCCTCATCGGCCATGGCGGAGATGGACTTTCCCATAATCCTGCGCCCTTCGTTTACCCTTGGCGGCACGGGCGGGGGAATTGCCTATAACATGGAGGAGTTTACCTCCATGGTGAGTTACGGCCTTGACGCGAGCCCCGTGGGCGAGGTCCTTATAGAGGAGTCCGTTATAGGCTGGAAGGAGTTCGAACTTGAGGTCATGCGCGACACAGGCGACAACGTGGTCATCATCTGCTCCATAGAGAACCTTGACCCCATGGGCGTCCATACCGGCGATTCCATTACCGTGGCCCCGGCGCAGACCCTTACGGATAAGGAATTTCAGATAATGCGCGACGCCGCCCTTTCTATCATAAGGGAAATAGGCGTTGATACGGGGGGAAGCAATATACAGTTTTCCCTGAACCCCGTAAACGGGCGCATGTGCGTGATTGAGATGAATCCGAGGGTCTCGCGGAGCTCGGCCCTTGCCAGCAAGGCCACGGGCTTTCCCATCGCCAAGATAGCGGCTCTCCTTGCCGTGGGCTATACCCTTGACGAGATACCCAACGACATTACCAAAAAGACCCCGGCCTCCTTTGAGCCCGCCATTGACTATGTGGTTGTAAAGATACCGAGGTTCGCCTTTGAAAAGTTTCCCGACGCCGACCCCACGCTTACCATACAGATGAAGTCCGTTGGCGAGGCCATGGCCATTGGCAGGTGCTTTAAAGAGGCCCTTAATAAGGCCGTGCGTTCCATTGAGACAGGCTCGTACGGCTTTGAGTGGAAGATTCAAAAAGACCGCTCCGCTCCTTTTTTCACCCCAACAGAGGCCGAGCTCAAGCGTCTCCACGGCAGGCTCAACTCTCCGACGCCGGGGCGTCCATGGTATATATGCGAGGCCCTTCGGGCCGGGCTAACCGTGGAAGAGATCTACGCCATGACGGCCATAGACCCGTGGTTTCTCCGTGAGCTCAGAGATATTGTCGGTCTTGAGGCCGAGCTTTACGAGGCAGGTAAAATCGGCCGTGCTCCGGAGGCCGCGCTTCTGCGGCGTGCAAAGCAGTGGGGTTTTTCCTTCAAATATCTCTCGGCCATCTTCAAGGTCTCCGAGCTTGAGCTCATAAACCACGCAGGTAGCGCGGGGATAAGCCCTGTCTATAAGACGGTAGACACCTGCGCCGCCGAGTTCGAGGCCTTTACGCCATATCTCTACTCCGCCTATGAGAGGCCCTTTTATAA
>CAZMKZ010000088.1:0-4601 GCA_964567185.1 uncultured Thermodesulfobacteriota bacterium | reverse complement strand
TTGTCCGGTTTTCTGCCTTTATTCTTTCGTGTTCCCAGCTGAGGCCGGGAAACTGAGGACAAAGGAGGCGCCCTTCTCAGGGACGGTATCAACGTCTATGGTGCCCTTGTGTTTTGAGACGATACCGTATGTCACGTAGAGGCCGAGCCCCGTGCCGATGCCAACGGGTTTTGTCGTGAAAAAGGGGTCGTAGATATGATTGAGGTACTCTGGCGGTATGCCCGGACCCGTATCCGATACCTCGGCCCTTATGCGGTTACCGTGCCTGTAACAGCGCAGCCTCAATTTTCCGCTTCCTTCCATGGCCTGCACGGCGTTGATTATGAGGTTTACAAAGACCTGTTGAATTTCACCCTCATTACCCGTTATCCTGCAATCCTGCCTTAAATCCTGCACAACCTCTACGGGGCTGAACGAGATGGAATGCTTCGCCATCTTCAGAGACCTTGCCATTACCCCGTCCATATCAAAGATAGTATTCGATTTGTCTGTGGCCGCCCTGGAGTAAGCGGAAAGCTCCTTGACTATATTGGCGGCATTGGTGGCGTATCTTATGATATCGTTGCTGTACTCCCTTATGGTCTCCAGGTCGTCCTCATCCCTTATGGCCTCGGCCATGCCGAGAACCCCTGCCAGCGGATTGTTTATCTCATGGGCTATACCCGTGGCGAGGGTGCCTATGCCAACGAGTTTTTCGGCCTGCATGAGCTTGAACTGAAGCCTCTTTTCCTCGGAAATGTCCTTGCCTATGGCTACGGCACCTATAATCTTACCCGCCTCGTTTACCATCCGTGATATCGTGAGGTTGATATATACGAGTTGGCCTGACTTTGACTTCAGGACAACCTCGTGGTTATGTATGGCCTCGGGTTCCTTGAGGCCCCTCATCCATTCCCGCAAGACTTTGTTTGAGAGGGATTTATCCTCAAAGAGTATGGCGGCCGATTCTCCGGAGAGCTCCGGTTTGGTGTAGCCGAGGAGCCTTTCGCCCTCGCGGTTGAACTCCACTATGTAGCCGGACCTGTCCGTTGTCACGATAAGGGCCTTTGAGTTGTCCAGTATCATCTGAAGATAGGTGCTTATGCCGTTAAGCTCCCTGACGGTGCGCATGATGTCTATTGCCTTTTTACGCTCCTTCCGGGCCTTTGACGCCCCATGTCTCTCCATGGACCCTGATTTTTTTTCGGTCTCTGTCTTCAGCATAGGGCCTCACCTTTGTGTATGATGCTTTCCATGTTGTTCAAAAAAACCTTCACTATATCGGGGTCCAGCTGTGTTCCCGAGACCCTCTTCATCTCTTTTACTATGTCCCCAAGCTCAATGCCTTTTCTGTAAGGGCGGTCGTTGCTCATGGCATCGTAGAGGTCCGCGGCGGAGATAATCCTCGCTCCAAGGGGAATGGCCTCGCCTTTAAGCCCCTTCGGGTATCCGCTCCCGTCAAAATTTTCATGATGAGATACGATTATCTCGGCCACACGCTCCATGAGAGGTATGCCCTTGAGGATTTTTTTGCCTACTTCGGGGTGTATCTTTACATGCTCCTTTTCTTCCTCGTTCAGTGGGCCTTCCTTGTTAAGGACCACCTCGTTTACGCCTATCTTGCCTATGTCGTGTAGCATGGAGGCGTATTCGAGGAGTTCGAGGTGTTTTTTCTCAAGACCTATGATCCTGCCAAGCTCCACGCAGAGCCGGCGCATGCGGTTGCAGTGGCCCCGTGTATGGCGGTCCTTTGCCTCTATGGTCTCGGCGAGGACGTTGACGAACCTGAAGTTCATGGATTTCAATGTGCCGTAGGCCTTCATGAGCTCAACGCTCCTGTTGCCAAGGTCCTCGGCGCTCTCGCTTATCTTTTGTTCAAGGAGTATCTGATACCGCCTGTTTTCCCGTTCAAGACGCCTGTTCTCCAGCAGGAGCTCTCTCCTTCTGAAGGCCTTGCATACGACATTGAGGAGATCATTCTTTGTAACGGGTTTCATCAGGTAATCAAAGGCCCCGCGTTTCATTACATCAATTGCCATGGAGACGTCCGTCAGGCCTGTGAGCATGATGACGGGAACGGTCTTCATGTGGAGCCTCGCGTAATCGAGGACCTCAAGGCCGCTTACCACGGGCATCTTGATGTCGCAGATGAGTATCTCGGCCCGGCTCTGTTTCAGGTCCTTGAAGACATCGGAGCCGCCGGAGGAGGTCACAATATGGTAGCCTTCTTTGACAAGATGGGTGTTAAGGACCTTGCGGACCGCTTCTTCGTCATCTATGATAAGTATCTTTCCAGCCATGCCTTTAGGGTGTCCTGTGATTATTGCCTGCCATGGCAAAGGTTGTCCGGCATGAAAAGCCGGCAAAAAAAAGATAGGTACGTTAATTTTTTCTTGCCAAAGGTGCTATCATTTATGAAAATAAGATACTGCGCGTGGTTGCGTCGTGTATGTAACCTTAGACACGGACAGCGGGGCCGCGGATTACCGAGAATCTAAGATAGGTCCGGCACGGGATAGACCCGCACCGGAGTGTAAGAAAGGAGAGGGCGGTCCTTTTTTTGCCGTGCTTTCTCTGAACAGGCGTTCTCCCCCTTAAGACAGGTTATCAAAAAAAATTTCTTAACCGGTCAAAAGGGCGCATGAGCGCGCCATAGAGACAGCTTATTGAGCCTTATGGGAATATTTGGATTTATTACCTCCGTAGAGGGGCCGTTGATATGACGAAGACAGAGATGTCAGAGAGCCTTGACGCGCTGGACGTGAAGATAAGGAGGCTGAAGCAGGAGTATGAGCAGTACTTTCTGCGCATATTAAAACGCGAGCCCCTTCTTCTCAAAAAGGAGGTCGAGGGCCTGATACTCCGTTATACGAATATGACAATAAACAATACTGCCGATCAGTTCAGGTTGAACTGCCTCATGTCGAGGTTCAACTCATACAGGCAGTACTGGGTGAGGACCCTGCGGGCCATTGAGGATGGCGTCTATACGCGGAGGGCCGAGTCCGGCCCGATTTCTTCACCCGTCTCTTCCATGGCCTTTGCGGAGGTTAGCGCCCCCGGGCCTCCCGAGCGTGCCCGGAGGCCGGATACAGCGGCCAGAGAAGACCTTACGCCTCTTTATAACGAGTATATCAATGCGCGAAAAAGAAACAACGTGGGTGTCAAGGGCCTTAGCAGGGAAAAATTCATGGCGAGCATCAAGGGCGCAAGAGAACGGATAGCAAAGACCTACGACGTCCGTGATACGGAGGTCACTTTAGTAGAGAAGGACGGGCAGGTAAAGCTGGTCATAAAACCCGCCGGAGTCAAGGTAAAGTGATTACCGCACCAAAGCGCCCCCTTTTATGAAAACAAGAAAAACAGTGGGTATATTCGCCCTGGCCTCGTTTTTTAACGACCTGGGCTCGGATATGATATATCCTGTCTGGCCTCTGTTCGTGACGGCGTTTTTAGGCGCCGACATGGCCGCGCTCGGCTTTATCGACGGCCTTGGAGACGCCGTTGTCTCTCTGGCAAGGGCAGTCTCGGGTTACGCCTCGGACAAATTGCAGAAGAGAAAGGCCTTTATCTGGACAGGTTATGTCCTTGGCTCTTTATCAAGGGTGGGCTACGCCATTTCCGGTACCTGGCCGCATGTAATCCCTTTCAGAGTGCTGGACCGGGCAGGCAAGATAAGGAGCTCGCCCCGTGACGCCATCATCGCGGACATCTCCACAAAGTCCGAACGGGGCAGAAACTTCGGCCTTGTGCGCGCCATGGATAACCTCGGCGCCGTATGCGGCATCATCATCTGCATCCTCCTCTTCAAGCGCCTCGGCTACAGAAACCTCTTTCTCCTTGCGGCAATCCCGTCAATAATAGCCACCCTCCTCATACTCTTTTTCATCCGCGAAAAGAAGGTTCCACGCGAAAGGATATTCAAGGGGCTTTCGCTTGGCGACCTTGACGGCAACTTCAGGTTATTCCTTCTGGCAAGCTCTGTCTTTGCCCTCGGTTCTTTCAGTTATTCTTTTTTGCTCATATTCGCGAAGCAGTCCGGTTTTCAGATAACCTTCATCCCCCTGCTTTATCTCATCTATACGGCAGTGGCCTCGCTCTTTTCGCTTCCATTCGGGTACCTTTCGGACAGGGTAGGCAGAAAGGGCATATTGATACTCTCACTTTTTTTCTGGGTCCTCGTCTGCCTGAGCCTCCTCTTTATTCACGGCTATGTTGCCATTATTATTACATTTACCCTGTACGGCCTGCATAAGGGGGCCCTTGAGCCCGTGCAGCGCACACTGGTGGCCGAACTTGCACCCGTTAAATTCCGGGCAAGTTGCCTTGGCGGATTTCAGATGATTACGGGGCTTTGCGCTTTTCCGGCCTCCCTTGTTGCGGGCATCCTCTGGGAGAAGGTGGGCATGCTCGCCCCATTTTATCTTTCGCTGGGGCTTACGGTTGTGGCGATGGTGATGCTATTGTTTGTGAGGGAGGAGGGGGCTGTTGTGGAGTAGGGGGGAAGGTAGTTCGTTATACCGCTATTGCTCGCCAAAACAAGCGTTAGAATTTCGAGGTTAGGGGCGTAGATCTGTAAAAAGATGTTGGGTTTTGCTTCGCTCTACCCAACCTACGACGCT
>CAZMKZ010000087.1:0-4768 GCA_964567185.1 uncultured Thermodesulfobacteriota bacterium | reverse complement strand
CCTGGGGGGTTATATGCGTCTCAACTCCTGCAAATCAATATTGGGACCGGCGCCGTGAGAGCAGAGAAGCCTGCAAGGAAATGAGAAAGCAGAGGGCCTGTTCCTCCACGTCGATGCGGGCCGGCGCCGCCATAAAAGCAGAGAACGCCGCTTGACAGGATTTTTTGATATATCTATACTATTCTTACCCACTTTTTCCGATTGTTCCACGTGGAACAATCGGACCGCAAGGGGGGGGGTAAGAAATTCGAGAGGGAATAAAGCATGACAAACGATAGCAGGTACGAGGTAATAGTGGTAGGCGGGGGGCACGCCGGCTGTGAAGCGGCCCTTGCCACGGCGAGGATGGGACTCTCTACCCTCATGGTAACCATAAACCTCGATACAATCGGGCAGATGTCCTGCAACCCGGCCATAGGCGGCGTTGCCAAGGGCCACCTTGTAAGGGAAATTGACGCCCTTGGCGGCGAGATGGCTCACGCCATAGACGATACGGCCATTCAGTTCAGGACGCTTAACCAGAGCAAGGGCCCGGCAGTAAGGTCTACACGGGCACAGGCAGACCGCACAGCCTACAGGCTCCGCATGAAGGACGTTGTTGAGAACGCCCCTAACCTTCACCTGAGGCAAGGGGTCGTCGAGGGGCTCCTTACCGGACACGATAAAGACGGCACAGTATCAATAAGCGGGCTCACCCTTGATACGGGCGAGGAATTTTACGCCCCCATTGTTATCATAACCACGGGGACCTTCATGCGCGGGCTCATGCATATAGGCAATAGGTGCTTTCCCGGAGGCCGCGCCGGAGACGGAGTAAGCAATGGGCTCTCGGCCTCGCTCAAGGGCCTTGGCCTGCGCCTTGGGCGCATGAAGACGGGCACCTGCCCCAGGCTCGATAAAAGGAGCATAGATTTTTCTCTTGTAGAGGAGCAAGAACTTCAGGGGCCGGAAGAATTCACCCCTTTTTCATTCTCTTCACCGCCTTTTTCAAGAGAGCAACTGCCTTGTTTTATCACCTACACAAACGAGCTAACCCATGAGATTATAAGGAATAACCTCGATAAATCACCTCTTTTCAGCGGGGCCATCGAGGGCACGGGCCCAAGGTACTGCCCTTCCATTGAGGACAAGGTGGTAAAGTTTCCGCAGAGGTCACGGCACCAGGTCTTTCTGGAGCCCGAGGGGCCTCATACCAACGAGATATACCCCAACGGCCTCTCAACGTCGCTCCCCATAGGTGTTCAGAAGGCCTTTCTGCGGACCATACCCGGACTTGCCGACGTGGAGGTCCTGCGGCCAGGTTATGCCGTTGAGTACGACTATGTGGACCCCCGTGAGCTACAATTAAGCCTTGAGACAAAGAAGGTTAAGGGCCTTTTTCTCGCCGGGCAGATAAACGGCACATCAGGCTACGAAGAGGCCGCGGCGCAGGGGCTGATGGCGGGTATAAACGCGGCGCAGAAGTTACAGAGCCGCCCTGCCCTTGTCCTCGACAGATCAGAGGCCTATATCGGCGTTATGATTGACGATATAGTCACACGCGGGACAAAGGAGCCATACAGGGTCTTTACCTCACGGGCCGAGTACAGGCTCCTCCTGCGGGAAGACAACGCGGAGTTGAGGCTCAGGGAAAAGGGGTTTCATGCGGGCCTTGTAAAAAAGGGCCTCTATGCGGCCTTTCTTGAGAAAAAAAGGGTACTTGAAAGCATAAGGGAGTATCTGGAAAAGACCCGCATAAGCCCTTCGGAGGCCACGGCCCTTTCCGGGGCGGAGATAAAAAAATCACTCACTTTAAAAGAACTGCTCCGCAGGCCTGGCGTCACCCTTAAGGCAATTAAAAAAGGCCGCGAGACCGCCCTTGCCTGCGCCAACGCCCTTGGCTCTATCATAGAGACGGAGATAAAGTACGAGGGTTATATAAAGAGGCAGGCAGAAGAGGCCCGCAGGTTCAGGAAGGCCGAGGCCCTGGCCATCCCCGGCGACATGGCCTACGAAGAGGTCTACGGCCTCTCCAGCGAGGGGCTGGAAAAGCTCGCCCGCCTGCGTCCCCTCTCCATCGGGCAGGCCGGGCGCATTCCCGGCATAACTCCCGCGGCCATCTCGGCCATTTTAATACACATGAAAAAGAGAGGCGTCCTGTAATGGGCCGGCCTGCTCTCACGGAAGACAAGGGCCTTGTGCGGGAGCTGCGGGAAGGGGCCTCCACGCTCGGCGTCACCCTTGATGCCCCCGCCATAGGGCAATTCATGCTCTACCTTGCGGAGTTGAAGAGGTGGGGCAATAAGATGAACCTCACTGCAAGCGCCGCGGACAGCGAGATAATAAGCAGGCATTTTCTTGATAGCCTCACCCTTTTACCCACCTTACGGGCCTTGAAGAGGAAAAAAATCCTTGATATGGGCTCTGGCGCTGGTTTTCCGGGCCTTCCCCTGAAGATAGCGGCCCCGGACCTTGAGATAACCCTCATGGACTCACGTGAGAAGCGCGTCTTTTTTTTAAGGCATCTCATCCGCTCCCTTGGTTTTACCACGGGCATCTCTGCCATTAAATCCCGAGCCGAGGCCATCCCGCCAGGTTACGCCTCCACCTTTGATTGCGTCACATCCCGCGCCTTTGCCCCTCTGAGTTCATTCCTTCCCCTTGCCATGCCCTATCTCATTGATGGCGGTTTTATCATCGCCATGAAGGGCCCCACTGGCCCGGAGGAGCTAAAAGACCTTGATATAAGCGGCCTTGGGGCTTCACGCATAGTGCGAGTGCCCCTCCCCCGGGGCGAGCGGGAGACCCTGCTGATGATATTTGAAAAACATGGCAAGGCCCCCAGCCATTGATAATGTTCCACGTGGAACATTTTAATAAAGATCTCTAATCACATATCGCCCTCCCCCTTGCATTCCCCTGAAAGCAGGCATTGTTCCACGTGGAACAATTTTAGCTCAAAAATGTGTTTTTTTATTACCCGCCATGTGTTAAAATCACCCCTCAATGGGCAGAATCATCTCAATAGCGAATCAGAAGGGCGGGGTGGGCAAGACCACTACGGCCGTTAACCTTGCCGCCTCCCTTGCCGTGGCCGAGCTGAGGGTCCTTCTTCTGGACCTTGACCCACAGGGCAATGCCACAAGCGGTCTGGGGCTGGAAAAGAATACACGTGCCGGGGTATACAGGGCCCTTATCAAGGAGACCCCCATCGAGGCCCTTGTGACGGAGACCGCCCTCGAGTACCTCAAGGCCGTGCCCTCAAGTATCGACCTCATCGGGGCCGAGGTAGAGCTAATAGACGCGCCGAATAGGGAATTCGCCCTGAAAGAGGCCCTCGAAGGACTTACACAGGACTTTGATTATATCTTCATCGATTGTCCGCCCTCGCTTAGCCTCCTTACGGTGAACGCCCTTGTGGCATCGGATTCCATTATAATTCCACTTCAGTGCGAGTACTATTCCCTTGAGGGTATTACCCAGATACTTCAGACCATAGACCTTATAAAGGCGGAACTCAACCCGGAGCTTGAAATCGAGGGCGTACTGCTTACCATGTTCGACTCACGAAACAGACTCGCTCATCAGGTCCTCAATGAGGTGCAGGGTCACTTCAGGGACAAGGCCTTCAAGACCATCATACCGAGAAACGTGCGTATCAGTGAGAGCCCCTCTTTTGGTAAACCTGTCCTGCTCTACGACGTGCGCTCACGAGGGGCCGAGAGCTATATGGAGCTTGCCAAAGAGCTCTTCAATAAAGATACCACCACGCCGGATTTTAGCGACAGTGCCATAAATATATAATAAAAACAACTACTTACAGGTACAGGGAAACCATGCTCGAAAAAAAGAGGGTTCTTGGCAGAGGGCTTGGGGCCCTTATAGGCCAGGCAAAACACGAGTCAGCGGGGGTAGAGGGGACCGGTGAGCCCGAGGCAGAGGGCAAGAGGTTCTTTTATTGCGCCCTTGAAAATATCCGTCCCAACGCGCGTCAGCCCCGCCGGAGTTTTGACGAGGAGGGCCTCAGCGACCTTGCCGCCTCGTTAGGCGAAAAGGGAGTCATAGAACCGCTTATCGTACGCAGGGACCCCTCAACCAACAAGTTCGAGCTCATCGCCGGAGAAAGGCGCTGGAGGGCCGCCCGAATGGCCGGGCTTAAGACCGTGCCCGTTGTTACCGTGGAGGCAACCGACGAGGAGAGCCTTGAACTCGCCATAATTGAAAACATCCAGCGCGAAGACCTCAACGCCATGGAGGAGGCCGAGGCATACCGCCACCTTATGGGCTTCGGGCTCTCGCAGGAGGCAGTGGCCCTGCGCGTGGGCAAGGGACGGGCCACTATCGCCAACTATCTGCGGCTATTAGGACTGCCCGACGAGGCAAAGGAGGCCCTGAGAAAAGGGGCCGTAACCATGGGCCACGCCCGTGCCATACTATCGCTTCCCAATGCTTCGGCCCGCATGAGGCTCCTTGGAGAGATAATCTCAAAGGGACTCTCCGTACGAGAGACCGAGGCCCTGGCGAGCAGAGGAGGAGTCGGGGCCGCCGCAAAAGCACGGCCACGACCCACCATAGACCCGGCCATAAGCGCACTTGAGGACGAGCTACGGGGTATATTCGCCACAAAAACGCACGTAAAAGATAAAAAAGGCAAGGGCAGTATAGAGATACTCTACTACTCGCCCGCAGAAAGAGAACGCATAATAGAACTACTGCGCTCCATCGGTACATAAAGCTAAACCCCCTACTTTCTTTTGGAAAAAAGAAAGTAGGACAAAGAAAACCAATA
>CAZMKZ010000086.1:0-4804 GCA_964567185.1 uncultured Thermodesulfobacteriota bacterium | reverse complement strand
TATGCTTCAATCGCGGTCTGCCTTGTGCTCTTCGCCCTTTGTGTTTTGACCCCCCTTTTTATCACCGGCCGGGCAGGGGCAAGAGATAAAGCCAACGAAGAGGAGGGCGCAATAATCATGGCCGGGGATTTTTCAGGGGCCGCCATCAATGTCCCGCCACCGTGGAAGGACCTCTTCTTTACCGGTATCAAGCGGCACACGATGTATACGGTAGAGACCGGCGAAGGGGAGGGTTATCTCCGCGCCGAGAGCGCGGCCTCGGCCTCGGCCCTTTACAGGACCCTTGACCTGGACCTCTCCGAATACCCCCTGCTCTCATGGAGGTGGAAGATAGAGGGTACTCTTGAAAAGGGCGATGCCCGCACAAAGGCCGGAGACGATTACGCCGCGCGGGTCTATGTGACCTTTGCCTACGACACGGCAAGCGCGGGTCTAATGGACAGGGCCCGCTATGTAATCGCCACAAGACTCTTCGGCATCACACCGCCGGGAAGCGCGCTTAATTATATCTGGGCCAACAGGCTCGGTAAAGACAGCATCGTGCCAAACCCATATACAGGCCGGGAGATGATGATAGCCGTGGAGAGCGGCAACGCGCTAAGCGGCAAATGGGTAGGTGAAGAGAGAAACGTATACGAGGACTACAAGAAGGCCTTCGGCAGAAGGCCGCCCCGCGTTACGGGCATAGCCGTCATGACGGACAGCGACAACACCGGGGACCGGGCCACGGGTTATTACGGAAATATCGTATTCAGGAAAAGTCCGTCTCTGAAGCACTGAAGCCAATCCATGGGAAAGGAGAGAGAACACTGTGGACAAGCAGATAGGAGAGGCCCTTAAAAAGATACTCAACGGGGTCTACATCGTGAGCACAAAATGCGGCGACAAGATAAACGCCATGACCGCGGTATGGATAACACGGCTGTCCTTCAGGCCTCAGCTCATCGGCGTTGCCGTGGGCAAGAGCCGTTTTTCTCATCATATGATAGAAACCTCAAAGGTCTTTGCCGTAAGCGTCCTCGGCCCCGACCAATTGGAGCTGGCGAGGCATTTTGGCTTTAAATCCGGCAGGGACACCGATAAGTTCAAAGGTATCCCGCATTTTTCAAAGATAACGGGGGCGCCCATATTAAAATCCGCCCTGGCCTATGTGGACTGCAAGGTAGTCTCAAGCCATGAGGTGGGGGACCACACGTTTTTTGTAGGCGAGGTCCTTGACGGGGCCATCTGCCGGGCCGGCGAGGCCGCGCTATACAAAAAAGAGGAAATATTCAGAAAGGCCTGAGGCTGGGGTACGCCCTTTTATGCCTTTGCCTGCGCAGGGGCCTCCTGCCGCAGAAGGACCCTCAGGATATCGGGCGAGCCGTAGACCACGAGCCTGTCGCCCTCCCGGATAAGCTCCGAGCCGCGGGGGATGCTCTTCCAGCGTCCCTCTCTCTCTATGCCAAGGACGATCAGGCCCTGCTCCATAAGGTGCGAGTCCTGCAGGGTGGACCCGGCGAGGCTTGAGTTGTCTTTAACGATAACCCGCACCAGTACATGACCCTCAAGTAGATGGAGAAGGTCTTCAGTGGGGCCTTCCTCAAAGGTGCCCGTCTTTATGAGCTTCTTCTCTATGTAAGCCTCCCACCTCCTGACAAAACCCTGGCGCGTCGCTATCTTGTAGATGATATATAGGCCGGCCAGAAGGACGATGATGTTAATGGGAAGCTGAACCCCCTTGCTTACCACAAGAGACGAGGTGGCCGTGACGATAACCGTGACCACACCGGCGTTGCCCAGTATCATAAGCCAGGTGGTTATCTTGCGCCGTGTCTCATTGTTGACAACTGATTCGGCCTCTTTTGTGGTAAAGCCCGTGCCCGAAAAGGCCGAGAGGGCCTGAAACTGGGCCTTGCGCCCGTCCATGCCCGTCATCATCAGGGCGATGGTAGCGGCCTTTACGACAAGAAAAGAGACGAAGACGACAAGAAGTGTGGGTAGAAGAAAATAAAGACCTCCCATGGCAATTTCTCCCTCTTAAATTTACCCGCCCCCATCCCGGCGCATCGCCCTGAAGGGGCCCGGGGATCATGGCGGCGCAAGGTGTGCAAAGGTTTATCCCGCGTAATCCGCCTGAGAGGGCAGTGATTTTAGTCTGCCCGGTCACCCTCTCCAAGACCCTCTTTCACCATGGCCAGAAACTGCTCCCCCGTGATTATCTTTACGCCCAGGGCTTCGGCCTTTTTATATTTACTCCCGGGTTTTTCCCCGGCCACAAGATAGTCCAGCCTTTTAGTAACCGACGAGACCGTCTCGCCGCCCTCGGCCTCTACCCGTCTTTTGGCCTCCTCTCTTGAGAACTCCTCAAGCCTTCCCGTAAATAAAAAGGTAAGCCCCTTGAGCGTTCCCTCTGCCGCAGGTGGCTCCAGGGGCCTTATGCCCGCGCTTATGAGTTTTTCTATTACGGCCCTGTTATGGGGTTCGCGGAAAAAGTCCACTATGGCCGGGGCGCTCAAGGGGCCGATGTCTCTTAAATCCAGTAGCTCCGCAAGCCCTGCCTCCATAAGGGCCTCCATGGTCCTGAACCTCCTGGCGAGCACCACGGCCATATGCTCGCCTACGCCCTTTATGCCAAGGGCGTATATGAAACGCGCCAGCGGCGGCCGCTTGCTCTGCTCAATGGCGGTAAGGAGGTTACGCGCAGAAAGCGCGGCCCATCCCTCACCAAGGGAAAGTATCTTCTGCTCCGTCAACTCGTATATCCCGGCTACGTCCTCTATAAGCCCACTCTCCACAAACTGCTCCACAGACTTACCGCCCATGCCCGTTATATCCATGGCCTGCTTCGAGCAAAAGTGCTCGATGCTCTTTTTCAATTGCGCCGGGCACGCAAGCCCCGCCACGCAGTAATGAATGGCCCCTGTCTTCTCAACGGGGGAGGAGCATACAGGGCATTTGTCGGGCATACGGAAGGGCTCGGCCCTCTTTTGCGCGCCCCACGCCGGGCCAAGCACCTGCACGACCTCTGGTATGACGTCCCCTGCCCTCTCCACTATTACGGTATCGCCGGCACGGATGTCTTTACGCTCCACCTCGTCCTGATTGTGAAGCGTGGCCCTGCCTACGATAACCCCGGCGAGCTCCACGGGTTCGAGTATGGCAACAGGCGTAAGCGCGCCCGTCCTGCCCACGCTCACATCAATCCTCTTTACAATCGTCTGCTCCTGCTTTGGGGCGAACTTGTAGGCAATGGCCCAGCGCGGGCTTCTCGTAAGCTCACCGAGACGGGCCTGCAAGACAAGATCATTCACCTTTATCACCGTGCCGTCAAGCTCGTAGTCAAGGCCTTCGCGTATCTTCGCCATCTCGTCAAAATACTCGTATACCCCTTCAATCCCCTCTACAATACGGGCCAGCGGGTTGACTTTGAGCCCCAGGCCGCGCAAAAGCTCAAGGCCCTGCATATGGGTCTTTAAGTTCAGAGCGCCCTCTGCCTCCCCCTCGCCCCACTCCACGAGACCCAGACCATAGCAGTATATGTCAAGATTCCGCGACGCCGTAACAGCGGGGTCGAGCTGACGCAGAGACCCGGCGGCGGCGTTTCTGGGGTTGGCAAAGCAGGCCTCGCCCCTGGCCTCCTGCTCTTTATTTAACCTTCTGAAACTCCCAAGGGGCATTATTACCTCGCCGCGGGCCTCAAGAAGGGCCGGAACGGTTACGGCCTCGCCTTTTTCTCCCTTTCGGGATGCAAGCCGGAGCGGTATGCTCTTAATGGTCCGTATGTTCTCTGTTACGTCTTCACCCGTAAGGCCGTCGCCGCGTGTTGACGCGCGAACGAGCCTGCCGTTCTCATATACAAGCTCCACGGCAAGGCCGTCCATCTTCGGCTCCGCCGCGTACTCCACACTGTAATCATGGGGTAATTGCAGTATCTTTTTTACCCTATCGTCAAACCTTTTAACCTCTTCGGGGTTAAAGGCATTCTTGAGAGATAGCATGGGCAGGCTGTGCCTCACTGTGCCGAATGCCTCAAGTGGCCTCGCGCCCACCCTCTGTGTAGGCGAATCCGCGGTGACAAGGGCAGGAAACTCCTCTTCAAGGGCCAGAAGACGCCGCATGAGCCGGTCGTACTCCGCGTCCGTCACAACAGGCCTGTCAAGTATGTAGTAGCTGTAATTATGCCCCTCTATTTGCTCTCGCAGGGACTTTATCTCACGGGCCGCGGCCTCTTTTGATTCTTTTTTAGCCATAGTATATTTTTATCACAGAGGGGCCTTTTCAGGCCAATTTTTTTTCGTCGGCCATACCCCCGCAAACCCCGGCGCTACCCTTTTTAGCCATCTAAAATTGCTTTTTTCTTTGGGGTTGATATAATGGATATAACTACATTAAAGGGAGGATTTTTTATTATGGGAGATTGTGGAAGCTGCGGCCCGTCGGGCGGCGGGCCTTTTTCAGAAGGGCGCGAGCTCGTGGAGTTTGTAAGCGCCGCCCACAACGGTGGAATTGCCGGTCAGGAACTGCCCAACGGCGGCCTGAGCATAAAATGCCAGGGTTGTGGAGAGGCCTTTGTGCTGAAGACCTTTGTGGATAGATGCCCGAAATGCGGCGGAGTGCACGCCGTATCGCCGCCAAGGTGCGACGACGCCAATGCCGTGCAGTTCGCCGGCGAAGATTACACCGGCTGATACGGCTGGTTCAGACAGGCAGACTAAAAAGAGGGCCAAACCTTAAAATGGGTTAGGCCCTCTTTATTTTCAGTCTTTTGATGGGTTGCGGCCTGCGAAACCCATCGTACAATTTTTTCTTTTTTGGCCTAATC
>CAZMKZ010000085.1:0-4894 GCA_964567185.1 uncultured Thermodesulfobacteriota bacterium | reverse complement strand
CGCGCCACCCGCCCTTACGTCTTCTCCAGCGGATACCCCGCCTCAACCCAGCCCTTGAAACCGCCGAGCAGGGCCGCTGTGTTCCTGAATCCGTTCTCTGTTAATAGAGACGCCACACGGGCGCTCGAGTGTTCGTCGGTTCAGGTGCACCACGCAACCGTCTCCACAACGGGGTCAAGCTCTCCGAGCCTTTCAAGGACCCTCGTTACGGGTATGCGCAGAGAGCCGGGTATGGCCTCCCTGCTCTTCATGTAGTCAAGCCTGTTCCTCACGTCAAGTATCTGTATTGCCTGCCCGCTCTCCATCTTGCTCTTTAATTCTTCGGGGGTAATCCGCTTTGCTTCCATCTTAACGCCTCTCTTTTGGGATTAAACGGGATAGCTGGAGTAAAAGGCTATTAAAGTCTCTTGTCTCCACGCCGAGCTTTCTCATCTCGCGTATGGCGTCTTCGGGATCGTTGTCCTTTGACTTAATACCGCGCACGGCGTCGATAAGCACGGTTACGCCAAAGCCCGAGACAAGGCCGTCCCTGGCCGTTGCCTGCACGCAGTAGTTGGTGGCAACTCCGGAAAGATAAATATGGCCCACGTCATTTGCAAGGAGTGAATCCCTTAAGGTGCGGCCCTCCTCGTCAAAGCCCTCAAAGGCGGAATAGCAGTCCTGCTTTGGGTCAAGGCCCTTGGTTATGATAACGGAGCCCTCCGGCAGTTTCAGGGCCGGGTGAAACTCGGCACCCGGGGTCCCCTCAACGCAGTGCGGGGGCCACTGGCCGCCAAAGGCCTTGAAGTGCACCGTTTCTTTCGGATGAATGTCCCTTGTGGCGTATACACAGCCCCCGGCCCTTGAAAAGATATCCGCGAATCGGTTTATTAGCGGAATGATGTTGTCACTGTCTTCTACGGCAAGGGCCCCTCCGTAACAAAAGTCTCTCTGCATGTCCACTATGATAAGGGCCTTCCTGATCCTGCTCATGTCTATTCTCCTTTATATATAGTAATTAGAGATTAACATCTTTTGAGGTAGTGTCAAGGCCGGCGGTTGCGCGGCGGGCTGAACATGTTACGGAATAGAAACTTATTAGCTCAAGTAACTTGAAATTAAAGGCCATTGGGTTTATCCTGTAATATTAAAATAACCTCAGGAGAAAGACCCTTATGAGACATATCTCAAAAAACTACGGACTGAAGGCCCTTTTTGTCTTTATCCTCGCCGTCCTGCTCCTGCCATCCGCGAGCTTTGCCACTGATACCGGGGCTGTGCGAAAGGTTCTGCCTAACGGCATGGTCGTCCTCGTTCAGGAGGCCCATTCGGCCCCGGTGGTAGCCCTTCAGATGTGGGTGCGGGTGGGCAGCGCCGATGAAGACCCCGAGAGGGGCGGCATATCACATGTCTTTGAGCATATGCTTTTCAAGGGCACGGCCAAAAAGAAGGTTGGCGAAATAGCGAGCCTTGTTGAGTCCGTGGGCGGCAACATAAACGCCTATACATCCTTTGACAATACGGTCTATCACCTCGTGGTGCCGAGCAGTAAGTTCGCCACCGGCCTTGACGTGCTGAGCGACGCCGTGCAGAACTCGGCCTTTGAACCCGATGAACTCGCAAAAGAGCTCAAGGTTGTGCTTGAAGAAATCAGGATGAACGAAGACAGCCCCATGCGCACCCTTTACAAGAAGATATTCGCCCTGGCCTACAAAAAGCATCCCTACGGCAGGCCCGTAATCGGCAAGAGCGAAGTTGTGGCGAAGTTTACGCGAAAGTATATCCTCGATGTATTTAACAGTTTTTACCGCCCCGAGAACATGACCCTTGTTGTGGCAGGCGACGTATCGGCGGATAAGGTGGTGAGCGCCGCGAAAGAGGCATTCAAAGGGTTTAAAAGGGGCGCCCTTAAACGCAGGCAAAGGCCCGTGGAACCCGTTCAGCACGGCGTCAGGGCCTCTATTACGCGTCAGGATATTAACGAGACATATCTCGGCATGGCCTTTCACATACCCGGCCTCAAGAGCGACGATACATATGCCGTGGATCTGCTCTCAAACATACTCGCCTCAGGCGTAAGCAGTAGGCTTTACAGGGCGCTGAAGATAGACACCCATCTTGTGCACTCCATATCCGCCTACTCCATGAGCCTCAAAGACCCGGGACTCTTTTTCATCACCGCCGGGCTTGACGCCAAAAACGTACAGAAAGCCACAAAGCGGATAATACTGGAGATAGAAAAACTCGGCGTTCAGGGACCCGACTCCACGGAGTTTCAGCGTGGCAAGGTCAACATAGCGGCGGACTTCATATACTCAAGGCAGACCATGCAGGGCATAGCGAGGGACCTTGGGTACTACGAGACCATAGCCGGAGACTATACCTACGGGCAAAAATACCTTACCGCCGTTGAGGCCCTTACAACAACGGACATTAAAAATGTAATAGCAAAGCGCTTTACAGCAGACAATATATCCGTAGCCCTTGTAATGCCCAAAAAAGTGAAGACAGACCTTACGGAAGCGTCCATAACACTGGCGGTTCAGAGCGCCTTCAAAGATGCCTCAAGGCTTGCTAAAAAACTTAAAAAGGCCCCTAAGATTAAAAAAGTAAGGCTTCAAAACGGCATCACCCTCATAGTGAAAAACATACCGTCCAACCCCTCGGTGGCCTTTTACGCCACATTCCCCGGGGGGCTCATGGCCGAGAGAAGCGCTAATAACGGCATAGGCAACTTTACCGCGTCAATGTTAACACGGGGCACAACAACTCGCTCAAGGCAGGAGCTGGCAAAAGAGGTAGAGGGCATGGCCGGGTCTATCGGAGGATTTTCCGCGCGCAACTCCACAGGCGTTACCGCCGGTTTTCTCTCAACGGACTTTGAGCGCGGCCTCAAGCTCTTCGCCGATGTTATCGAGAACCCCACGTTCCCCGATAAAGAGATAAAGAGACTTCGTAAAGACGTGCTTGCCGCTATCAAGAAACAGAAGGACAATATACCCTCATACACATTCAAGCTCTTTTTGAAGACACTTTACAAGGGCCATCCATACGGCATGCCCGTTATAGGCACGGCACGCACTGTAAAGGCATTCACAAAAAAGGACCTTGTGGCTCATTACAAAAAGATCTTTGTACCCAAAAGCATGATACTCGTCATCGCCGGAGACGTAGACGTTGAGTATGCCGCAAAAAAGGCCCGCGAGGTATTCGGCGGTTTTGCCCGCGTATCAAAGGGCATAAGCACGCCAAAAAAACCAGAGTGGCCGCACAAGATACGGAGGACAGGCGCGATACGGGCAAAGGCACAGACAAACGTGGGACTCGGCTTCATGGCCACCACCATAGGGAGCAAAGACAGCTACGCCCTTAGCGTTCTCTCGGAGATACTTTCAGGTCAGGGCGGCAGGCTTTTCCTTGATCTCAGGGACAAAAGAAGCCTCGCCTACTCGGTAAGCGCTTTTTTAAGGGACGGCGTTGACCCTGGCTTTTTCGCCCTCTATATAGCCTCGGCTCCAGAAAAAAAAGAAGATGCCATAAAGGGCATTCTTGATGAGCTCAAGGAGATAAGAACAAATAAGGTCTCAAAAAAGGAGCTCGAAAGGGCCAGAAACTACATTACCGGAAGTTACGATATAGGTCTTCAGACCCCGGCGGGTCAGGCCGCTGATATGGCCAATAACGAGCTCTTCGGCCTTGGCTACGACTTCAGCAAGAGATACACAAAGCTGATTCAGGCCGTAACCGTTGACGACGTTTTAAGGGTCGCCCGCAAGTACATTGACCTTAATGCCTATACCATCTCCGTGGTGGGGCCGCAGACAAAGAAAGTAGAAAAAACGGCTAAAGAAACCAAAAAATAAGATTGAGAGAAAGATGCTACTAAAAGAGGACCGTCTTGCGCAAGGCGGTCCTCTTCATATTTTTACACACAGGATACTTTTTTTACTAAATACTTGACACAACCCATCACGGATGGTATAAAAAATCAAGACCAAGTTTAAGTTATGGTCAGCCAACCGTTTTTTTCTTCTGTTTCCTTTATCAAGTCCATCAATCTGCAAAACAAAACTTTTCAAATCACATTTCTTAACAGGAGAACCCCGCCATGAGATTTTTCGTCTTCGCGCTCCTGCAGTTCCTTGTATTCATGCCCATTGCCTCACTTGCCGCTGATAACGCCAAAGCCCCTACTTTACAAAAAACCGAGATTACAGTAGCCAAAAAGGCCGCCGTAGCAAAGTCGTACGGCAAACTCCCCCTGTATTTCACGGAAAACAAGGGCCAGGTTGACGGTAGAGTAAAATACTATGAAAAGAGCTCCGGCCACGCAACATTTTTTACAAATGAGGGCGTTGTCCTTGCCCTTACAAAGAGCATAAAGGAAGGTAAAGAAAAGCCCTCCCCCCTTGGCAACGCAATGAAGGAAAACAAAGATAAAAAATTCACCACCGAGGCAGTAAGGCTCTCCTTTATCGGTGCGAATAAAACAGTGAAAATAACCTCGGAGTCACCGCTACCGGGCCATGTGAATTACTTTATCGGTAACGACAAGACAAAGTGGCAGAGCAACGTCCCGACTTACGAAGCCGTTACCTATGAAAATATCTACGATAATATCGATATAAAATTCTACGGGAATAATAAAAACATCGAGCACGATATAATCGTGCGGCCCGGCGGTGAGCCCTCTGCGGTAAGGTTCGCATATGAGGGCATAAAGGGACTGAAGATAACCGAAGACGGTAACCTCAGGGCGCGCCTCGCTGACGGCGAGATAATAGAAAAAAAACCCATTGTCTATCAGGTGATTAACGGCAAGAGAAAAGCCATTCACGGCAGTTACAGGATATTAAAGGACGAGGACGGCTCATATACATACGCCTACGACGTTGCCGCCTACGACCACACAAAA
>CAZMKZ010000084.1:0-4996 GCA_964567185.1 uncultured Thermodesulfobacteriota bacterium | reverse complement strand
GTGACGTGGTGTGTAGAGATAACCCTGTGAAGTTCATTCTTGTAGATAACGGTCATGCCCGGTCTTAACTGTGTCGCAGGTATCATTGGTTGTAGTTCCCTTCTAAAGATTTATCTTAATTAAGATTTGTTGGGTTTCGCTATGCTCTACCCAACCTACGAATTTTTAAAAAAACAACGCAGGGTACGTGGCGCACGTTAAATGGCACGAAGCCTCGCCCCCTATTGGTTTTCTTTGCGAACTTTCTTTTTTCTAAAAGAAAGTGGAAGGCTCTCAGCCCACCCACTTTTTTACATGCTCGGCCGAGCCGCCTGCGCGGAGTTTTTCAAAGAGCAGGTCAAACTTTGCCTCAAGCTCGGCGGTGATGGCCTTTATCCTCGCGGAATCCATGGTCCACATCTGCTTTTTAAAGGGGCCAAAGCCCTTTTTTCTCGTCTTGTAATAGAACTGCTCGTCTGTCATGCCCTCTTTTCTCTCTCCGGCAAGATTATCGTGGAGCCACGCGTATATCTCTTTTTTCAGCTCCGCGGGAAAGGACTCGCTGTCATAGGTAATGTTCTGAAAGCCAGTTGCAAGATGGACCTCGGCGGCCCCTTTTTCCGGAAACATATGAAAGGCGTCGTCGGGCAGTGTGCTCGCGCCGTGCTGAACCACGCCGCAGAGGCCGTACTCCTCGCGGGCCACCTTGCCAAGGCGCTCTATGGTATCAAAATCAACCTTTACCTTTGCTATGCTTCCGTCGGGCAGGACCACGCCGCCGTGTGACGTGCCTGTCTGTATGCTTATCTTGCTGATGCCCTTTACTCCCTCGCCGAGCGCGGCCTTGAAGCCGTCCATAAAGGCCCGAAGCTCTTCCTCGGTGGAATTTTTACCGCCTACCTCGCCAATTTCGCCGCCTACAGATACGGTTACGCCATCGGGCTCTATCTCGCGGATATAAGAGGTAAGGATAGCCGTAGTCTCGTAGTTGGGCCTCTGCTGCTCCATGACATCGGACTTTTCAAGGTCCACCACCGTAGAGGAATCAATGTCAATATTATAGAACCCGCCTGCAACGGCCTCCTTTATAAGGTCTTTTAGCCCGTTTATCTCGGCCTCTTTGTCCTTTTTGTAGTTAACGGCCTTGACCTGAAAATGGTCTCCCTGTATGAAGACAGGGCCCCTAAAACCCTCTTTTACGGCGGCGGCCAGAAGGCATGCCCTGTACTCGGCTGGCCTCTGCGCCGTGTACCCTATCTCGGATTTCGCTATCTCGAATATAAAGGCCCCGGCGCCGCACTTTTTGGCGGACCTGAAGACGCACCTTGCCGTCTCATAGGTAAGGCCCCGTATGTTTATAGCCGGCACGGTAAAGCCAGAGCACTCGCCCCTGCCCATGGCCTCGTAAAGCCCCTGAATGGAGGCCGGATAAATACCAAGGTCTTTGGCTATCTGCCCTATAAGTGTCCGCGACTCCTCAAGGGTCTCTTTATCCTCGCAAAAAACCGCCGTCTGAACAAGGTCGTCGATACACTCAGCCCGGATAAGCTCCTCATCCACCACCATCACGCCGTCCTTGATGGGCCTTACCGCTCCCATCAGAGACCTCTCTATGCCGCCTACGGAATCAAATATCATGTCCCCCTCCTTGTATGGTATGGGTTACAGAAAAAGGTCTACCGACAAATTATCGTACAGGGGCAGGGCCGTTGCCGTGGCCGCCTTACCTGTAATACCACTCGTATAGCCTCGCAGGTGAAAAGCCCACCCTGTAGAGCAAGAGAAAAAACCAATTTTTAAGTGTGTTTTTAAGCCGGCCGCCGCAGACCCACCTTCTCGGAGATGTAATAACGCTCTTTTCAAGGAGGACCACAGTGCCAACCCTACGTAATCTTTTAACACAATCCACGTCCTCCATCAAGGGTAGTCCCCTGTAACCCCCTATGGAGGTAAAGACATCTTTTTTTACAAAGATGGCCTGATCGCCGAATATAAGGGCCAGGTACCGTGCCCTTTGCCTCGCAACAAATTCCACCACCCGAAACCACGGACCGTACGAGCCAATGGAGAGCCTGAAGGCCCCGGCCACAACCCCCCTCCGGCCAAGGGCCTTTTCGATAGCAGTAAACCACCCTTTGGGCAACTCCGTATCCGCATGAAGAAAGAGCAGGACATCGCCCGTAGCCGCAGTAGCGGCCCTGTCCATCTGCGCCCCCCTGCCCGGGGCCGTGACGATAACGCCGGCGCCGAGGCCCCTGGCAATGGCCACGGTCCTGTCCGTACTTCCGCCGTCAGAGACAATAACCTCGACTCCGGAGGATGTGGGCTCAAACTGACGGAGGGCCCTCTCTATAAAGTCCTCCTCATTAAGGGTAGGCACTATGACAGAGACCTTCATAAAAGAACTTCCATATTATAGGACCTCACCCCTCCGCCTTCATCCCCATCGGCTCATGTATTAAATAGCCTCTTCATGGCCTCCAGCAAATCCGGGGGCTCGAAGGGTTTTAAGAGGCAGGGACATCCGTGCTCTTCGATAAAGGCCTTTGCCTCATCGCTGAAAACATCGCCGGTGAGCATGATAAACCTGCCGGCCAGCCACGGACGCTTAAGCACCGCTGTTTTATATAGCTCCACGCCGTTTATGCCGGCCATCTTCAAGTCCGTAACAATAAAGGCGTACTCCTTGGCCTCCATGGCCCGAAGGGCATCGGCGCCGTTTGAAGCCGTATCCACGAGCAGGCCCTCCCCCCGTAAAAAGATACTAATGGACTCCCTTATGGCGGGCTCGTCTTCCACGAGCAGGACAGCCTCGCCCTCAAGGCCCCTGCCGGGGCCGAAGG
The DNA here is from genome assembly GCA_964567185.1 of uncultured Thermodesulfobacteriota bacterium. Taxonomy (GTDB): domain Bacteria; phylum Desulfobacterota; class GWC2-55-46; order GWC2-55-46; family JADFVP01; genus JAJRZX01. The sequence goes on along the minus strand of CAZMKZ010000084.1, from coordinate 2,174 downwards.
CAACGTCTTCGGCGGCAACGCCCGGGTTCTCCTCGCCTTCCACAGGCAGGCTTATGCTCACCCTTGCACCGCCTTCGGGGATATTCTCCATGTTTATGCTCCCGCCGTGTTCTGCCAGTATGCCATGCGTTATGGAGAGGCCGAGTCCCGTTCCCCTGCCAACGTCCTTGGTGGTAAAGAAGGGGTCGAAGACCTTGCCGATAATTTCGGACGGTATGCCGGGGCCGTCGTCAGAAAAGGCTATCTCTATGCGCCCGTCAATGGAGGCGGTCTTTATTTCGAGGGCTCCGCGGCCCCTTGCCTCCAGCATGGCGTCCTCGGCGTTATTGATTACATTGATAAAAACCTGCTGCATCTGATACTTGTCCACCATCGTGGGGGGCAGCGTTTCATCAAGCTCAAGCCTTATCTCTATGTTATTGGAGCGAAGCGAGTACCCGCGCAGATCGATAGTGCTCCTTATGAGGGCGTTAATATCCGTGTACTCCCTCTTTGAGGCCGTGGCCCGCGCAAAGGTCAAAAGGTTCTGCACTATGCGCGCCGTACGCATGGACTCGTGATATATCTTCTCAAGTTTGCCCCTTACATCCTTGACGCGGCTCTCGTCAGGCGTATCCATGAGCAGTTGGCTAAAACCCATTATACCCATTAGGGGATTATTCAGTTCATGGGCTATGCCGGCAACCAGTTTGCCCATGCTGCTGAGTTTCTCGGCGTGCAGGAGTTTTTCACCAAGGGACTTCTCCATGCTTATGTCCCTTGCCACATGGACCACGGCGTTTATCTCGCCGGCGTCGTTCTTTACGGGAAAGGTTGTTATCTTGTACGTGCCCGCAATTGCCAGGGCGTCTACCTCCACATCCATGACAGAGCCCGTGGCAATGGTCCTTGCGTGGGGACAGAGGGCATCGTGCCCCACTCCGCCGTAAAAGAGCTCAGAGCAGGTCATGCCTATAATCTCGGCAGGGGTCTTGCCGCATTTGCGGGCAAGCGCCGTATTTACCCTTATTATCGTGTCGTCTTTATCGTGGATGGAGATAAGGTCGTGGATGGAGTCAAAGGTGGCCATCCACTCGGCCTTGCCTTTTTCCACGCTCTTAAAGAGCCTCCGGTTCTCCTCGGCGCGTCTCTCAAGCCTCTCAAGCATCTTGTTGAAGGCATCGGCGAGATAGCCTATCTCATCCCTTGACCGTACCTCCAGCCTCTCCGATATCCCGGCATCGCCGTCGGCTATCCTCTTTATGGTAGACATCTTTTTACGGAGCGGTCCTGTCACCGTCTTCTTTACGAGTATGGATATTATAACACCGCCGAGAAAAATGCAGAGTATGCCCACTATAATCCACTGCCTGCGGTTGTGCGCGAGTACGGCGTACATATCGTCAAGGGGCGTGGTTATCATTATTATCCCGCGGGCACCGGAGTCGGTGTGACAGGCGCCGCAGGCGGCCCTTCTCTCTATGGGCTGAAGGTATGTAAAGACCTTTTGTCCATTGCGCTCCTCCCTGTAATATACGGGGCCCTTGCGCCAGTTCTTCTTATAGGCCCTGTATGCCTCCCTGAACCCCGGCGAGTCCGTGCCCGGGGCCACATTGACTTTTGTATCCTCGTGCCCGGCCAGCCACTCGGGCCGTACACGGCCGAGCTTTCTGCGCACCTTTTCTATGGTCTTAAGGTCACGGAAGGCCTCTTCTTCGCCGTTATTCCTTACTATCCTTATCTCCGCGTCCTGCACCCGGCCAAGGGTCTTCAAGAGCCTTCTGGCAAGGTCGGCCCTCTGCTCAACCATATCCTCGAAGATTACGTCAAGGACCGGTTCTGCCATAAAGCGGCTCATGCGGAGCTTCTCGTCGAGGAGATCCCTTTCCTTTACCCTTAATTCATAGGTAATGGACGAGATGACGCCTACGGTCATAATGGCTATGATGACTATGAGTATCTTGGCGTGTATGCTCTCTTTTATGTATTTGAACATAAAGGGCAAAGACCAGAAAAAATGAGAGATTTCCTGAATGGACAGTAAGGATTATATTAACCAACAGCGGGAAAGCGCTGTCAAGGAAAAAACCGGAGTTGCCCTCAAACCGCGTCTCACACTCCTTTTCTTGACAACTCCCAAAATTTTATATAGATTATATCAATCGGCTTTAGCGCCTGTAGCTCAGCGGATAGAG
>CAZMKZ010000083.1:0-5200 GCA_964567185.1 uncultured Thermodesulfobacteriota bacterium | reverse complement strand
TGGGCGAGATAGAAAAGCCCAGCGGAGAGGGCACCGTGGGCAACCCCGCCTGCGGGGATATAATGAAACTCACCATAAAGGTAGAGGACGACACGATAACCGACGTGAAGTTCAAGACCTTCGGCTGCGGGGCCGCCATTGCCACGAGCTCCATGGTCACCGAGCTTGTAAAGGGCAAGAACCTTGAGGAGGCCGAGCACATCTCAAACGATACCGTGGCCGAGGCCCTTGACGGCCTGCCGCCCGTGAAGATGCACTGCTCGAACCTTGCCGCCGACGCCCTTCACGCGGCCATTGAGAACTATAAGAAACAGCACCCCGACGACAAGAAGTAGGACAGAAGACTACAGCTCATAGTGCGCATAAGGGACCCCCGGCGTTAATAGAACCCGGGGGTCTTGTTTATTTCTCTTCAACAGGGGCTGGTTTTAATATAAAATTACCTTGAAGAGCAACAAAGAAGGAGCGGACCCGCGAGGGCGTAATCAGACAAATGGGTTTAAAGAAAAGAGAAAAAGTGGTAGTCGCCATGAGCGGGGGGGTGGATTCCTCCCTGGCCCTTGCCATACTTAAAGAAGAGGGCTACGATTGCGTGGGCGTAACCATGCAGTTATGGGACTACTCTGAAGATGAGAGCGGCGGGGCCGCAGGCGCGGTGGCGGGCGGATGCTGCTCATTGGAAGACGTAAATGACGCGCGCAGAGTGGCCCATTCCCTTGACGTGCCCTTTTATGTCCTTAACATGAGGGACCTCTTCGAGGAGGAGGTAGTGGATTATTTTACCATGGCATACCTTCACGGCAAGACGCCCAACCCCTGCATAAAGTGCAACGAGGTCCTGAAGTTTACCGCCCTGATGAGAAAGGCGCGAGCCCTTGGCGCCGATAAACTCGCCACCGGACACTATGCGCGCATAAAGTATGTAAAGGGCAGGCCGAGGCTCTTTAAGGGCGTGGACAGGGCAAAAGACCAGAGTTATTTTCTCTTTACCATGACTGAAGCACAGCTTGCGGGGACGCTCTTTCCCCTTGGCGCGTTGACAAAGACCGAGGTGCGGGAAAGGGCAAGACGGATGGGGCTGAAGACCTCTGAGAAAAAAGAGAGTCAGGAAATATGTTTTGTCGAGCAGGGCACTTACAGGGAGTTCATCGCTTCTCGTCCCGGCAAGGCCGCTTTAGCTACCGCTGGCGAGATACAAGATTGCGAGGGCAACGTCCTTGGCGGACACAGGGGGCTCTTCAACTACACCATCGGCCAGAGAAGGGGGCTTGGACTTTGCGGCGGGCCTTTTTATGTGACAAAGATAGACGTAAGCAATAATCGCCTCATTGTGGGACCTGTTGAGGAGTTATATTCACATGGGCTCCGGGCAAGCAATCTTACATGGAGAGGCGAGGCAGGAGGCAGGGCGCCTGCCGTTAAAGGCATTACGGCCCGCATTCGTTACAGCCCCGATGAGGCCGCCTGCCGTATCTTTCCCGGCCCCGGAGGAGATGTAGTGGTGGAGTTCGAGAGCCCGCAAAAGGCCGTGACACCGGGGCAGGCCGTTGTCTTTTACCTCGGCGACGAGGTCCTTGGCGGCGGCTGGATAGAGGAGCCCCTGGTGTGAGAGACGAGAGAGAAAAGACCTTCTGCGTCACCACCCTCGGGTGCAAGGCCAATCAGTACGATTCCTCTGCCATGGAGGAGACCCTTGCCGGTAGCCCCGGTCTAAGGGCAGTAGCTTTTCCGGGCCCAGCCGATGTCTGTATCATCAACACCTGCACCGTGACGGCAAGCTCGGACAGGCAGTCGCGCCAGCTCATAAGACGGGCGAGACGGGAGAACCCCGGGGCGATTGTCATAGTTACGGGCTGTTATGCCGAGGTCTCCGCAGGGGAGGTAGCCGGCCTCGAAGAGGCGGACTATGTGCTTGGAAATACTGCCAAGGCAGACCTTGTTGAGTATATAAAGAGGGGGCGGGGCCGCGGCGCGCATCGCCTGCCGGCGGCCCCTGCAGTGAAGGGCGTGCCATGGAGCCTGCGCTCAAGGTCGGCTTCGGGGCGCACGCGCATAAACCTCAAGATCCAGGACGGCTGTGATAGAGTATGCTCGTACTGCATCATACCAAGGGCGCGGGGGGCATCGAGGTCTCTGCCCGCCGGTATAATCCTTGGTGAAATAGAGGAGATAGCGCAACGTGGTTTTAAGGAAATAATCTTTACGGGCATTCACCTTGGCGGTTGGGGCCGTGACCTCGCACCGCCGGCGGAGATAACCTCTTTATTGGAGATGATAGAGCGCAGGAAGTACCCCTGCCGCTTCAGGATAAGCTCCATTGACCCCGATGAGGTGACAGATGGCTTTATCGATATCATGGCGGGAGCGGGCTCCATATGCAATCACCTTCATCTGGCCCTTCAGAGCGGCGACGATGATATACTTAAAAAGATGCGCCGCGCCCATGACAGCGCACTATTTCGCGAGAAGGTCATGGCCCTTACAGAGAGGGTTCCCGGCATAAACATAGGCGTTGACGTTATAGTTGGTTTTCCCGGCGAGGGAGATGGGGAGTTTGAGAATACGTACTCCTTTCTGCAGTCCCTGCCCATCGCATATCTGCACGTATTTCCCTTTTCACCGCGTAGCGGCACACCGGCCTTTGACCTTACGGGCCGCGTTAATGGTCTGGTTATAAAAAAGAGGTGCGCCCTGCTTCGCGAGCTTGGCGATGAGAAGAAAAGGGCCTTTTTCAAGAGGTTTATCGGCACTACCGCCGAGGTGCTTATTGAGGGGAAAAGTGATAAGAAAACGGGTCTGGCCTATGGCAAAACGAGAAACTACATCAATGTTTTTATTGAGGAGAGGCCCGGCGAGGCCCTCGCCGAGAACGAGCTCCTGCGGCTTCGCCTCAAGGGACCCGTTACGGAAAAGGGACTCATGGGCGAGCCTGTATCCGCGGCGCGGCACATGCCGGGCAATAGGGTCAGTAAGGTGAACTTATGAAAGAACGGCGAAGCTCTGCCTTCATGGACGATTACCTCAAGGGCCTTAGCGCTTTTAACGCCACGCTCACCCCGCCGTTCAGGGACCGGACCCTTCTTAAAGAGGTCTTTACGCACAGCTCTTTTTTGAACGAGGCGTCCCGGGATAGTGGGGGAGGAGAGGGCGGGGCCACGCGCTCCAACGAGAGGCTTGAGTTTCTTGGAGACTCCGTGCTTGGCGCGGCCATAAGCCATATACTCTTCGACCTTTATCCGGAGATGCAGGAAGGGGGGCTTACCCGCCTTCGGGCCCGCCTTGTAAACAGGCGCGTGCTCTGCGGTCTCGCCGGGCAGATGGGCCTGCAAGATTATATCCTCATGGGCAGGGGCATGGCCGGGGTAGGGGGCGCTAAAAACGAGAAGGTCCTTGCCGGTCTCTTCGAGGCGTACCTTGGGGCCCGCTATATTGAAGAGGGTTTTGACGGGCTTCTGGGCCATGTGGAGCGCCTCTTTTCGCATATGATAGAGGACGCCGTACGAGAACCCGGTTATTTTGATTATAAACCGGCCCTGCAGGAGCTGGCACAGAGGCTCACGAAGGCCGCGCCTCTGTACTCTGTTACGGGACGGAGCGGCAGTCCCCATGCCCGCACCTTTGAGGTAGAGGTCTCCATAAAGGGACGGGTATGCGGCGGCGGTAAAGGAAAGAGCAAAAAAGAGGCGGAGCAGGCGGCCGCCAGGAATGCCCTTGAGTTTTTGAAAGGAGAGGCGGATAAGGCATGAGCAGGATGCTTATCATACCCTTTTTTATCCCCTTCAAGGGGTGCAGGTCCATATGCGTCTACTGCGACCAGAAGGGCATAACGGGCGCGCCCGACATGCCCGCACCCCGTGAAATTACCGAGAAGATAGAGCTTTATCTTGGCTCATGGAAGGGGAGCGGCAGAATTGAGGCGGCCTTCTACGGCGGAACCTTTACGGCCCTGCGGCCGGCCAGGCAGGAGGCCATGCTTGGCCCGGCGGAGGTCTTTTTAAGGGCAGGGCGCATAGACGGCATACGGGTCTCCACGCGTCCTGACTGCATCTCGGCCTCCATTACGGAGTTTTTATTACTCCATGGCGTGGACACGGTTGAGCTTGGCGTCCAATCAATGGACGACAAAGTGCTTGAGATGAGCAACAGGGGCCATACCGCCGCTGATACCCTAAAGGCCGTCAGGGTACTCAGGGAGGCGGGGCTCAAGGTGGGGCTTCAGTTCATGCCCGGCCTGCCCGGAGACGACGCCTCTACAGTAATGGCCACGGCGCAAGAGGTGATAGGGCTCGCCCCGGACTTTGTGCGCATATACCCAACGGTGGTCTTGAAGGACACCCCCCTTGAGAGTATGACCCTTACGGGCGCTTACAGGCCATGGTCCATGGAAGAGATGGTCTCGCTCTGCGCCGACATTTCAAGGCTTTTCAGCAAGGCCGGCATAAGGATAATCAGGATGGGGCTTCAGCATACGGCCGCGCTGGAACAAAGCGTTGTGGCCGGCCCCTATCATCCATCTTTCAGGGACCTTGTGGAGAGGGAACTCCGGGGGCCGGGGGTATCGCACGGCGCGGGGGTAAAATAAGGCTGTGATTTTCGGAAAAAAGGTATATAATATGAAAAGGTATGCCGCAGATACCATGACCGCATGAATAAAAGGAGGAGAGCGTGAAGAAGATAGTTATAGCCATCTGTTTCGTCGCCCTTGTGATGAGTAGTTCAGCGGCCTTTGCCCTTGAGCATCATGAAGAGCCCTCTGACCTCAGTGTGCTTGCCGATGTGGCCTTTTTGAGACCCGTTGGTTTGGCGGCCTTGACCGCCGGAATGGGTATATTTATCGTGGCCCTTCCCTTCTCGCTTATTACCAACTCCGTGGACGGCACGGCCAAGGCGCTTCTGAAAAAACCCTTCCACTACGTATTCGTAAGAGACGTGGGCGATATCTAAGCCCTGTCCGCAGGTCTGTTTTTTTTCAACCTGCGTATTCATATGATTGGGGAAGGTCTGAGTTATTAAGCCCTTCCTTATACACAGGGATGTGAGAAAAAGAAAAATTGCACTTTTTTTTCTGAATAATGCAAAGACTAATTATTCAGAGGTTGCTTAAAATAAAAGGGCCGCCCCCATGCGGGGAGCGGCCCTTTTCGTTTGTCCGGTTTTCTGCCTTTATTCTTTCGTGTTCCCAGCTGAGGCCGGGAAACTG
>CAZMKZ010000082.1:3176-5687 GCA_964567185.1 uncultured Thermodesulfobacteriota bacterium | reverse complement strand
AGAACTACGGACAGGGCTCATCGCGCGAGCACGCCGCGCTCTGCCCCATGTATCTGGGCATCAAGGCCGTTATAGCCAAGAGCTTTGCCAGGATTCACAAGGCAAACCTCATCAACTTCGGCATACTGCCCCTTGTCTTTGACGACCCGGCGGACTTCGATAGCATAGAGGCGGGAGACGAGCTTGAGATTAACGGCCTCACCGGAGGGCTTACGCCGGGGAGCGGCCTTGTCCTCAGAAACGTCACAAAGGATAAGGAAATAGCGCTGCGCCACGACTACGCGCCCATTCAGATAGCCATGATAAAGGCTGGCGGAAGGCTGAACTACACCGTATCGGGCGGGGCCTGATTAGCGAAGAGTTAAAAGACCTCGCCTATCAAGTGCTTGACAAGACTCCTTACATCCACGTAAGGGGTCTTGCTTTTTGTGTAAGGGATTTCATCGAGGACCTCTTCGCCGGTATGACGCGCCACCTCGTCGTGATTTGAGTCGAGGCTGTGGTCCCCGCGGTCTGAGACGGCCGGATGGTTGAGTATAATCCCCATTATGGAAAGCCCCCTTGAGTGGGCCGCGCGCACTGTAAGCAGGCACTGATTGATAACGCCGATACGGGAAGGCGCTACTATTACAAGTGGAACATCGAGAAAACCGGCAAGGTCGGCCATGGTGGCGCCCCCTTTGCCCACCCCCCCTTTTCCAAGAGGCGTCAGCAAGCCCCCTGCGCCCTCTACTATGATTACATCGCTTACCCTGCGAATCTCCTCATAGGAGGCCCGGATTACGGCAAAGTCTATCTCCACGCCGGCCTGCCGGGCGGCAAGCTCCGGGGAGATCGGCGGGGCAAAAGAATAGGGGTTTATAAGTTCCAGTGGCAGATCAAAGGATGCGGCCTCCTTGAGGAGCGCGGCGTCCGCGCCCACAAGGCCCACGCCCCTTAACCGGCACCCCGTCTCAACGGGTTTCATTACGCCTACCCTGACACCTATCTTATGAAAACAACGCGCCATGGAAGCGGCTATGGCGGTCTTGCCCACCCCCGTATCAGTGCCCGTTATAAAACATGCCTTTTTCATGAGAGAACCCTCTCTATGCTCGCCCTGATGATACCTGTCATCTTCTCAAGCTCGGCTTCTGTAATGCTCAGAGGCGGCATGAGGACAATGGTATCGCCAAGGGGCCTTATGATAAGCCCGTATGCTCTCGCGTCCATACATACCCTGTGCCCAACGCGCAGGGCAGGCGAAAAACCCTTCTTCGTCTTTTTATCCTTTACAAGCTCCACTCCGGCCATGAGCCCCTTCTGCCTTACATCCCCTACATGCGCTAATTTTTTAAACCCCCGGAGCAGACCCCGGAGCCTTCGTGCCTTTTTCCGCACGCCTTCCAATACCTTCTCGTCTTCGAATATATCAAGATTTGCCAGAGCCGATGCGCAGGCCAGGGGGTTGCCCGTATATGTGTGCCCGTGGAGAAAGGCCCGTCGTTCCGTAACGGCGCCAAGAAAGGCGTTGTAAATCTCTTCGGTAAAGAGGGTCGCCGCAAGGGGCAGATACCCGCCTGTTATGCCCTTGGCAAGGCAGAGTATATCCGGCCTTACGTTCTCGTGCTCGCTGGCGAACATCCTGCCGGTCCTCCCGAAACCCGTTGCCACCTCGTCGCAGATAAGGTGCACGTCAAATTTTTTGGTGAGCCTCCGCACGCCCCTCAGAAACCCGCGGGGCGCAGTAATCATGCCCGCCGCGCCCTGAACCAGGGGTTCTATGACGCAGGCGGCAATCTCGTCGGAGTGTCTCTCGAGTATCTTCTCAAATACGCCGAGGCAGGCCGTGCCGCACCCATCGGGGTTCATCTCAAGGGGGCACCTGTAGCAATACGGATAAGGCGAGCGTATTGCCTTGAAGAGGAGGGGACGGAATTTTTTTACGTATTGACCTATCTCCCCCACGCTCATGGCCCCCACGGTGTCGCCGTGATAGGCCCCGGTAAAGGCAATGAACCTTCTCTTATTATTTTTTTCGGCGGATTGCCCCCAGAACTGAAAGGAAACCTTGAGGGCTATCTCCACGGCAGTGGAACCGCTGTCAGAGTAAAAGACCCTTGAGAGCCCCTTTGGGGTTATCTCGGCAAGACGGGCGGCGAGCTCCACGGAGGGGGGACTCGAGAGACCCAGGAGCGTTGTATGGGCCACCTTATCAAGCTGTGCGCTTATGGCCCTGTTAAGCTCTTTTTTCCCATGTCCATGCACCGTGACCCAGAGCGAAGATACGCCGTCAAGGTAGCGCCTGCCCTCGGTATCAATGAGGTAGTTGCCCCTTGCCCTCTCTATCATCAGAGGGTCCTCATCCTGCCACTCCTTCTGCTGTGTAAAGGGATGCCAGAGATGGGTTTTGTCCAGTCTTTGGAGCCTTTCTCGTTCAGCGGCCTTTTTCATCTATAAAAAACCCTTTTTCTTTTTTCAGAAGCAACGGGGGAGCACGGCGTATCTCCAGTGTAATGAGCCTGTTCCCCT
>CAZMKZ010000082.1:0-3076 GCA_964567185.1 uncultured Thermodesulfobacteriota bacterium | reverse complement strand
GAGCCTGTTCCCCTGTTGGTTTTCTTTGCTCCACTTTCTTTTTTCCAAAAGAAAGTGGAAGAAGGTTTACTTCGCCTTTTCGGCAGTAACAAGGATAACCTCATATGAAGCCCGCACCGTGCCGTTTGGTTCGGAAAATTCTTTCTCGTAAATATTCATGACCCTTTTAAGGAACGTCCCCCTTGATAGAGTCTTCTCCGGAACCTTTCCCCTTGCCGAGGCGCCTGTTTGTTTAAGCGTCTTAAGCAGATGAAGGGGGGTATCGTAAGGCCTTGCCATGGTCTTCTCGTGTTTATGCAGAGTACGAAGACCGGCGGCCCTCAAGGCGTCCTCAACCTCCTCAATACCGGCGAAGGGGGTAAGGCTGAACCTGCTCCTGCCGCTATCGGCTACCTCAAGGGAAGTGTGAAGCTCATTAAGTGTAGCCGGGCCAAGGGTAGAAAAGGAGAAGCGCCCGCCCGGGGCAAGGACCCTCTCCACCTCACTGAAGGCCCGTGGCAGGTCTCTAACCCACTGATAGGCAAGGTTAGAGACAACATGGTCGAAGACAGCCCGGCCAAAGGGCAGGGCCTCGCAAGCGGCGTTGACAAGGCCCCTGTTGCCGCCCCTGTCACGCCCCCACCTGCCCGCCTCGATAAGCATGGGCAGGGCCATGTCAAGACCAAAGAAGTCGGCGCCCTTGTACCCACCTGCCGCCTCCTCGTATCGGCATAACTCACGCATTAGCCGCCCTGTGCCGCAGCCCGTATCAAGGACCCTGAAGGGATTGTCCGTGCCTGATACTGCCTGCGCCTCGGCGCGGAGGGGCCCCGTACGTCTCATGAAGGAGAGCAGTTCCCCTGCCACCTCTGCCTGAAAGTCGGCGCGCGCTTCATACTCGCCGGCAACGGCGCTGAACCTTTTTTTAACGATATTTCTATATAACATTCTTTTATCGGATTAATCTACAGTAAAAAATATCTTCTTAAATCGCTGAAGAGGCACTCGCGGAATGCATTAAATAGAGACCCTTCAGCCTCCTCCCTCCACATCTCCTAAAAATTCCTTCACCACCTCAATAAAGCGCGGCTCCCGGGTAATAAAGGGGGCGTGCCCGGCACGGGAAAAGACCTCCAGCCTCGCGCGTTTTATGTTGTCCGCCATAAACTCGCCCGCCCCGAGGGGCACGACACTGTCATCGCTCCCATGGACAATTAGCGTGGGGGTATTTATCTGCCCTAAAAGGCCGCGGATATCCGTATTATGAAGGGCCTCAAGGCCCGTTGTAATGTCCCTGTAGTTAAAGGCAGGGCAACAGGCCTGCGTCCCTCCCCTGGAGTCTGTCTCGCAGACAATGGGCCCGGGCGGGGCGTAGCGCTCCATAAAAGAGGCGGCCGCCGGGGACCCGAGCTCCTCTTCGGTAAAGTTCAGGGCATAGAACCTCTTAAGGGTAGACTCCGGTTCTTGCTTCATATCCATTATCATGCGCCTTACAAGGGCCCTTGATTGGCCATGAGAAAAATCCGCCTTTTTCACAAAACACGGCGTAGCCCCTATGAGGACAAGGGCGGAAAACCTTTCGGGAAAACGCGCGGCCAGCCCCAAGAGCACCTGCGCCCCCAGGGACCAGCCAAAACCTGTAAGCCTTTCCTCCTGCGCCAATAAGACCTTTGCAACGCCAAGGAGGGCCGGGTTCAGCGATGGCTCAAGCCACCGCGCCGGCGAGCCGTGTCCCGGCAGATTTGGGTTTAAAGCCTCGCCACCCTCGTTGCCAAGGGCACTGATGGTGTTCTCCCACAGGCCCCTGTCAGTGGCCCATCCGTGGACAAAGAGCATCTTATTTAATCGCTTGCCCATTTTGGCCCCCTTTATCTTGAAAGCAATCTCTTATCAGATTTACGGCCTTGTCAATGTCCTCTCGTGAGTGACCCGTTGAGACGGTAAGCCTCAGCCTCGCCGTTCCCTCCGGCACGGTAGGGGGCCTTATCCCCTGTATGAAGACGCCCCTGCCGAAGATGGCCTCGCTTATCTCCATGGTCCACCTTGAGTCGCCTACAAGTATGGGGATTATCTGCGTGGAGCTATTCATGGTATCAAGGCCGAGCCCCTTGATGGCCCCCCTCATGTAGGAGGCATTATCCTGCAGACGCGCTACAAGCGCGGGGTTCTGGTCCACAATATCAATGGCCTTTATGGAGGCGGCGCATATTGCCGGGGGAAGGGCCGTGGTGTATACATAAGAGCGGGCCTTAGAGGTAAGGAGGGCCTTTAGGGCCGAGCTTCCGGCGATAAAGGCCCCGAAGCCGCCGAAGGCCTTTCCAAGCGTGCCCATCTCTATGATACGGGGGTTGCCGGGGGCGATCTCAAGGGCCTCCAGCGTGCCCCGCCCCGTGGGGCCGATTGCGCCCGTGGCATGGGCCTCGTCAAGGTACAGGAAGGCGTTGTAAGGCTCCAGAAGACTCGTTATCTCGCGAAGGGGGGCTACGTCGCCGTCCATGCTGAAGACCCCCTCGGTGATGATGAGTTTCCGCACGGCCTTTGAGGATTTCAGAAGCCCTTCAAGGGCGTTGACATCCATGTGAGGATAACGCCTGAACCGCGCCCTGCCAAGGAGCGCGGCGTCCACTATGGAGGCGTGGTTCAGCCGGTCGGAAAAAATTTCCGTACTGCGGTCGGTAATGGCGGTTATGGCCCCCATGTTGGCGCAATAACCGGAGTTGAAGAGCAGGACAGCAGGGGCGCGCTTAAATGACCTTATCCTCTCCTCAAGCTCCTCATGGAGGCCCATGGTACCAGAGACAAGGCGCGAGGCCCCGGCCCCTGCGCCGTAGCCCGCCACGGCCTCCATGGCGGTTTTTTTTACCTCGGCGTTACCGGCAAGGCCGAGATAATCGTTGGAGCAGAAGAGGAGTTTTTCTCCTCCGGCCATGAGGACCTTTGTTCCCACAGGGCCCTCCACAAGGCGGGTCCGGCGCAGAAGGCCGCTACTTTGAAGTCTCTCAAGTTCCTTGTTTATAAAAAAGCGCATATTCACCCTGCACATTGTATTTGATGGGTTGCGCGCAGCGAAGTCCATCCTGCAAAACCGGTTTTCTTT
>CAZMKZ010000081.1:0-6345 GCA_964567185.1 uncultured Thermodesulfobacteriota bacterium | reverse complement strand
CCACCTCATACCTTCAGAGAAGGTTCAGGATAGGCTACAACACGGCGGCCCGCCTCATTGAGAAGATGGAAAAGGACGGCATAGTTGGCCCCCCGCAGGGGAGCAGACCAAGAGAGGTCTTGAAGCGTTCATAGATGAAATTTTTTATAACATCCATATCTTCAACCGTCTTTGTCCTTCTCTTTAGCCTTACCATCTGCCCGGCCATGGCAAAAGGGGGCAGGGGGGGCACGGATATGGTGAGCCGTCTTGAGAAGAGATACCGGTCCATCACAACCCTGAAGGCCGACTTTTCGCAGGTCTCAAAGGGCCTGGCATCCATGGACGGGACATCGGGCGGGCGGGTCTACTTCAAAAAACCCGCGAGGATAAGGTGGGTCTATAAGGGGACGGTGCAGGACGAGATAATAGGGGACGGTAATGTCCTCTGGTTTTATCAGCCCGACCTCAATCAGGCCTTCAAGAGTGCCGGAAAAAGGCCCGGTATCACCACTGATTTTCTCTCCGGCATGGGCAGTATCAGAAAATACTTTATTGCCTCGGTTGAACCGGCGGACAAGGGTCTTGTTTCGATAAAGCTCGAACCGCGGCAGAGCGATCCGCAGATAAAAGGGCTTATCCTCGTTGTGGAGGTGAAGACGCTGCTTGTGAAGAAGTTCATCCTTACGGACCACTACGGCAATACCACGGAGGTGAGCTTTTCTCATATTAAGATAAACGCGCCCATGGGAGACGAGTTATTTGCTTTTTCGCCTCCAAAGGGCACGGCCGTCATAGAACAACAGGGTCAAGCCAGGTAATAATAAAACAGGAGGCACGTTTCTCTTATGGCAAGCTTTGATATAGTCTCAAAGGTAGATGTTCAGGAGGTGGATAACGCCGTAAATCAGGCCAGGGCCGAGCTCAAGAACCGTTATGACTTCAAGGGCTCCAAATGCGAGCTAAACTGGGACAAAAAAGAAGAGATAGTTGTCACAGGCGATAGCGACGCAAGGCTCAAGGCACTTGTGGATATGCTGGAGGCCCGTCTTGTGAAGAGGGGCGTTTCTCTTAAATTCCTTGATTTTCAGAAGGTGGAGGATATGTCCGGGGACCTGAAGAAACAGGTCATAAAGGTGCGTCAGGGCATACCCACGGACAAGGCAAAGGCCATGGTAAAGATGATAAAGGGGCTGAAGCTAAAGGTTCAGCCGCAGATTCAGGACGACCAGATAAGGGTCTCCGGTAAAAAGCTCGATGACCTTCAGGCCGTTATTCAGGACATGAAGTCCCGCGACCTTGATGTTGCCCTGCAGTTCATCAATATGAGGTCATGATTGCCGACGGCGTTTAAGAGCTGGACCGAGATAACCGCAAGGGGCCCCGCAGGGCGTAAAGACGAGGCCATTGGTCTGCTTGTGAGCGCCGGCAGCGGTGCTGTAATCGAGTCCAACAGGAGCGCCTGCGACTCCCCTGAATCGGCGCGGGAAAAATTCCTTACGGCCTGCGTTGCAGGAGGGGCGGTGGATGCGCTGGCCTCCCTTGGAGAGGGGCTCAGGGCCCTGGGCTGGACCATGGCCCTCTCTACCATAGAGGACCGTGACTGGTCCGTTGCGTGGCGCGCCGGCATGAGGCCCATTCGTCTTCCTTTCAGGGGCCGGCGGGGAGACAAAGGTGGAGGAGGCAGGGGCCTTCTTGTGCGGACCAGCTGGTCAAAGGCCGTTAAAAGGTTTGGCGAGGCCGAGGTCATAATAGATCCTTCCATGGCCTTTGGCACGGGCTCTCACCCCACAACAAAGATGTGCCTTAAGGCCCTTGTAATGCTCCTTGGCGGCCAGGTTAATGCAACGGCAAAGGGCCGCATACTTGACGTTGGGACGGGTTCGGGTATTCTGCTCATAGCGGCCCTGAAATTAGGCGCCACGGGCGCCGTAGGGTTAGAGATTGACCCCCTTGCCATGAAGGTGGCGCGCAATAACCTTCGAACCAACAACGTAAAGGCCCGCCTCAGCCGGAACTCTCTCTCTCATATACGGGGAACCTTCAATATAATTACGGCCAATCTCTTTTCCGAAGAACTCCGCCGTCTCGCGCCGGAGCTTGTGGGCAGGCTTGGCCGCGGTCCTGATAAGCAGGGCGGCTATCTGGTCCTCTCCGGCATACTCCGTGAGCAGGCCCCTGGTCTTGTCTCGGCATACAGGGGCCTTGGAATGAGGGTCTTCAAGCGCTTTGTCTCACAAGAGTGGGCGGCCCTTGTCCTCTGCCCTGAAAAAAGGGAGGGCAACTCTTGAGGAGATTTTTTATTGAAGGGCTGACCGTTGACTCCACGCAGGCGTGGTTAAGGGGCGATGAGTTTAGGCACCTCAAGGTCCTCAGGCTGAGTGAAGGCGATAGAGTTGCCCTCTTTAACGGCAGGGGGCTGGAGTTTAAGGGGGTGATTAGCTCTATCAAGAAGGACGCGGCAGGGGTTGCCATTCAGTCAGCGGCCCCCTCACAGGCCGAGTCTCCGCTGGATATTGTCCTGCTGGCCGGTCTTCCAAAGGGGCAAAAACCGGACCTTATCGTGCAGAAGGCCACAGAGCTTGGCGTGAAGTCCATAATATTTTACTGCGCCGGGCGCAGCGTCCCCCTTGCGCGCGGCGCGAGGACAGACAAAAGACTTGATAGATGGGGCCGTATCGCGCTTGAGGCGGTAAAGCAGTGCGGCCGCTCTGCCGTGCCGCTCATAAGCTTCGAGCAAGGGCTGAAAGAGGCCATGGCACGGGCGTCTTCCGCGGGAATAAAGCTATTTTTTGACGAGCACGGCGGCCGGCCCGTTGGCGAGGCGCTTGAAGGATGGAGGGGCCGCTCTCCACAGGGCCTTGCCCTGCTTATCGGGCCTGAAGGCGGCTTTACGGATGAAGAGCGTGACTTGGCCCTGCGCTCCGCTTATGTAGCCTGCGGCCTGGGGCCGAGGATATTACGGGCCGAGACAGCGGCCATCGCCGTGGTGGCCATAGTTCAGAACCTGCTCGGAGACCTTTAAGCCCTCATTTATCCCCCTGCGCCGCTATCTCTCGCGGTATCAATACCTTTCATTACAAAAAAAACCGGGATGCCTTGACATTACAGGCCCTCGACCCTACATTACTAATACAGTAAGGAATTCTTACGGTTAAAGGCCGTGGATTCACCATAAAAAAGAGTATCAAGGAGGAAGTAATGGGAAAGATAATAGGCATTGACCTTGGCACGACGAACTCCGTCGTAGCTGTGATGGAGGCCGGAGAGCCGAAGGTAATAGTCAACGAGGAAGGGAGCCGTATCACCCCCTCTGTTGTAGCCTTTACAAAGGACAAGGAGACCCTTGTGGGACAGGTTGCCAAGAGGCAGGCCGTCACAAACCCGGAAAATACCATCTTTTCCATAAAACGCTTCATGGGTCGTAAATTCGACGAGGTCACAGAAGAGATGAAGATGGTGCCGTACAAGGCCGTCAAAGACGCTCAGGGCCGTGCCGCCGTAATGTCCTCCAACATGGGCAGGGAATACCTTCCTCCCGAGATATCTGCCGTAATACTGCAAAAGCTCAAGCGCGCCGCAGAGGCCTACCTTGGCGAGGCCGTTACAGAGGCCGTCATTACCGTGCCCGCTTATTTTAACGACGCTCAGCGTCAGGCCACCAAGGACGCCGGCAAAATTGCCGGTCTTGACGTAAAGAGGATAATCAACGAGCCCACGGCCTCTTCGCTTGCCTATGGCATGGACAAGAAAAAAGAAGAGAAGATAGTTGTCTATGATTTTGGCGGCGGCACCTTTGATGTATCCATACTCGAGGTCGGCGACGGGGTATTCGAGGTAAAGGCCACTAACGGAGATACCCATCTTGGCGGCGACAACTTTGACCAGCGTATCATCGACTGGCTTACCGCGGAGTTCAAAAAAGACCAGGGCGTTGATTTGTCCAAGGACAAGATGGCCCTGCAGAGGCTTAAAGAGGCCGCCGAGAAGGCAAAGATAGAGCTTTCGAGCGTGGCCGAGACAGAGATAAACCTGCCCTTTATCACGGCGGATTCATCGGGGCCCAAGCACCTTGTGATGAGGCTTTCGAGGGCCAAGCTCGAGCAGCTCGTCGAGGACCTTGTGAAGAGGAGCAAGCACCCCTGTGAGGCGGCCCTGAAGGATGCGGGGCTACGGGCCTCGGATATAAACGAGGTGGTCATGGTTGGGGGCATGACTCGCATGCCGGCCATACATGACTTTGTGAAGAACTTTTTCGGAAAAGATCCTCACAAGGGTGTAAACCCCGACGAGGTGGTGGCCATAGGCGCGGCCATTCAGGGCGGTGTGCTCGCAGGTGACGTGAAGGACGTGGTCCTTCTTGACGTTACGCCTTTGAGCCTCGGCCTTGAGACCCTTGGCGGCGTAATGACTACGCTTATCTCAAGGAACACCACCATACCCACAAAGAAACAAGAGGTCTTTACCACTGCCGCGGACAATCAGACACAGGTGGAGATACACGTCCTGCAGGGCGAGAGGCAGATGGCCGCCGATAACCGCACACTGGGAAGGTTTCACCTTGTGGGCATACCAAGCGCACCGAGGGGCGTGCCTCAGGTGGAGGTGACCTTTGACATAGACGCCAACGGCATACTGAACGTCTCGGCAAAGGACAAGGCCACGAATAAGACGCAGAACATAACCATAACCGCCTCAAGCGGACTTTCTAAAGACGAGGTAGAGGCAAAGGTCAAGGAGGCCGAGGCCCATGCCGAGGAAGACAAGGACAGGAAGGCCCGTATTGACATGAGAAATCAGCTCGACAGCCTGGTCTACTCCACGGAGAAACTCCTCAAGGAGAATAGAGAAAAGATCTCCGAGGAAGACGCCAAGCTTGTCGATGAGGCCCTTGCCGAGGGCAAGACCGCCCTTGAGGGCGACAAATCCGTTGATGAGATGAAGGCGGCCCTTGAGAAGATAAACAGCGCCTCTCATAAGCTCGCGGAACAGATGTACAAAGAGGCCACCGCCGCGGAGCAGGCCGCAGGCCAGGGCGGGGCGGCTGAAGAGGGCGCCCCGCCCGAAGGCGATGTAGTGGACGCCGAGGTAGTTGACGAGGGCGAAGGCAAGGAGAGCGCCGCCGAGTAAACTTGTTTTTCAGTCCGCTAAGTGATATCTTTCCCTTCAAGGGGGGTAACTGTGCTGCTTTAAGCCGTCCAGGCCCCCCTTGTTTTTTGTTGATAACTTCGAGAAAAAGAGATAAAGAGCCGGCATATGGTCAGAAAGGATTTTTACGAGATACTGGGGGTTGCCCGTGACGCCTCCGGTGATGAGATAAAAAAGGCATACCGCGGCCTTGCCAGAAAGTATCACCCGGACCTTCACCCCGGCGATAAGGCCATGGAGAAGAAGTTCAAGGAGATAAACGAGGCATACTCCGTGCTAAGCGACCCGCATAAAAAAGAGGACTATGACCTCACCGGCAGGGTGCCCACCGGTCACGGCGAGCCCGGCGGCTGGCCGCCCGGCGGAGGTATGGGCGGGTTCGAGGGCTTTGGCGCCGGACCCGGAGGGGCCGGGGGGTTCGAGGACATCTTCGGCGAAATATTCGGCATGGGGGGCCGAAGAAGGGGACCCCGCAGGGGTGAGGACCTTGAGTACCGTCTGAACCTTGATTTTCTGCAGGCCGTAAGGGGCGCGGAGATTAAGGTGACGGTCACAAGGCACGGCGGCTCTGAGAAAATCACCATAAAGATACCCGCCGGTATCAGCGACGGCGCCAGGGTAAGGGTGGCCGGCAAGGGACACGAGGGTTATGACGGCGGCCCCCCGGGCGACCTCTTTATCATAACCAGCGTAGGCACGCACCGCTATTTCAAGAGAAAGGGCAACGATATATACATAAATGTTCCCGTATCCATACAGGAGGCCCTCCTTGGCGCCGAGATAGAGGTGCCTACCATTACGGGGCCTGCGAGGATAAAGATACCGCCCTGCACGCAGGGCGGCCGCAAGTTGAGGCTTCGGGGCAAGGGCGTGGCCTCAAGGCGCGGGGGCCGTGGAAACCAGTATTGTGTGATAAACATAACACTGCCCGAGTCCCTTGACAAAAGGTCAAAGGAGCTTGTCGAGGAGTTTGAGAGGCAGAACCCTCTTAACCCGAGAAAGGGCTTATGGTAAAATAAAGGGGAAAACTTTTGTTTTTTACGTTATAATGTCACGGGTGCCAGGCTTCGCCGAGAAGGGCGGATAGTCCGGCGGATTAGGTAATCAAGATTCCACGAGAGGATAAAAAGGAGCCCTGATGACCGAACTTGAGAATATGCGGGAAAAACTCTCCGCAAAGGCGGAAAGGGTTCTTGACCTTGCCCTTGAGGAGAGCAA
>CAZMKZ010000080.1:0-6626 GCA_964567185.1 uncultured Thermodesulfobacteriota bacterium | reverse complement strand
GTATGGCGTATATTCAAAAGTAATAAGCCCCTTCCCCTACTGGTTTTCTTTGCCAAGCTTTCTTTTTCCTAAAAGAAAGCAAAAAGTCTTTATCTGAACCTGAGCCTCGGATCAAGGGCGTCGCGCACGGCATCGCCGAAGATATTGGCTGGCAGGACCAGGCCGAACATAAAAAGAAACGAGGCAAAGAGGTTCCACCAGACAACGGGCTCACGGCTCAGCTCCAGCCTTGCCGTGTTTATCATATTACCCCAGGACCCCATTTCAGGCCCAACGCCTATGCCGATGTAGCTAAGTACCGCCTCGGCCAGCACAAGGCCGCTGAACTGCAGGACCATGGTTATAAGCACGAGATGCATGAGGTTGGGCACGATGTGCCGCCAGATAATACCAGCGCTGGGCACCCCAAAGGCGCGCGCGGCGTTCACGTATTCCAGCTCCCGTAGTTTCATGGCCTCGCCTCGAATCAGCCTGCAGAGATCTGTCCACGAAGTTATGCCAAGTATGAGGCAGAGCCAGAACAGGCGGTCATTAGGCACGAACAGGCCGAGGTAGATATCGCTCCTTGAGACAAGCCCGCCCTGATATCCGCTTGAACCGAATAAAAGCATGAAGGCCACGATAAGCAATACGCCGGGTATGGACGAGAGCGTCGTGTATATGTACTGAATGATATCGTCTACAAACCCGCCGAAAAATCCGGCTATGACACCGAAGAATATGGCGAAGGGTATTACGATTATGGTAGTGCCCGTGCCGATGACAATGCCCGTGCGTATGCCCTTTATGGCCGTGTATAATACGTCGGAGCCCACCTTGTCCGTGCCAAGCCAGTGCCTGCCAGGGTACTTCAACTTCGGATACCCCCGCACAGGGTTTCCGTCAGGGCCTTCCATGGTCTCCTTTACAAAGAGGGTGCCGGCCATGGGGGCGGAGTAGGTCTTTTCCGTGCCTGTGCGGATGCCGTTCAGGGCCCTGTCAAGGAGGCTCAGGGCCTGGCCCTCGTAGACGCTTTTTCCATCCTTTGCAGTGATGGCGGCGCCGTTGCCGTCTGCCGCGCGGTCGCGCCAGCGCACGCTGTCCATAAGGGCCACGCCGAGGTAAAGGGAGAGTAATACCATTGACACGGCGGCAAGCCGGTTCCTCTTTATCTCCTGAAAGACCGGCCCCCTGTTGCGGAGCCCCTTATAGGCCATGTAAAGGGCGGCCCCGGCCACGAGATAGACGATAAGGTCTGTTGCGAGTATTACGGGCATTCCGGCTTTCCTCTATTCAAAGACCACCCTTGGGTCAACAAGGGTGTAGCTTATGTCCGTCAGTATAAGCCCCACGATGTAGAGTATGGAGCCGAGATAGACCATGGAGCGCACGATGGCGAAGTCCTGTGCCTGTATGGCGTCGATGGTGAAACTGCCGAGTCCGGGAATGGAGAAAAAACTCTCCATGATAAGGCTTCCGTAAAAGAGAAATGGTATGGAGACCACGACGTTTGTAAGTACGGGTATCATGGCGTTTTTGAGTGCGTGCTTGAATAGAACGCGGGACTCGCTGAGGCCCTTTGCACGCGCCGTGCGGATGTAGTCCCGGCCCGTTTCCTCAAGAAAGACGGTCCTGTAAAAGCGCACGCCCGCCCCTGTGGAGCCAAGCAAAGCTATGACCACGGGCAGGATGAGAAACTTTATGGAATGAAGCCCCGTGTCGTAGCCCGATATGGGCAGTAGGCGCAGTACCTTGCCAAGGAGAAATTGCCCCCCTATTATGTAAAAAAGCATGGATACGGACATCATGACAACGCAGATAAAGAG
The DNA here is from genome assembly GCA_964567185.1 of uncultured Thermodesulfobacteriota bacterium. Taxonomy (GTDB): domain Bacteria; phylum Desulfobacterota; class GWC2-55-46; order GWC2-55-46; family JADFVP01; genus JAJRZX01. Next base: position 4,821 of record CAZMKZ010000080.1, on the reverse strand, counting down.
CCCCCCGGTGTCGATAAAGCTCCCCCGCAGATAGGCGAGTATCATGGCGAAAAAGAGGTTTATCAATATGGCCATGACAAAGGTAGGCAGGCCTATGGCGAGGCTCGCCCACATCCTGTGGCTAATCTCGCGGCCTATGTCAATGTTGTTTCTGTCGGAACGGCCGAAATCAAACCAGAGCAGAGGCGCGGATTTCTGAAAGAATATGGTCTGAGTAATTATGCCTGCCCCATGCTCTTCCGTGTTTATAAAGGCCGGGAGATTATAACCGTGGTCGTTTTTCCAGTTCTCTACGGCCGCCGGGGTGACGAATTTGTCGCCGAGAATCTTTCGCGCCATATCGTCGGGCGTGTTTATGCGGAAAAACAGCATGGCCGTCAGGACATTTACACCAATGATAATTGGCACGGCATAGAGGAGCCGCCTAATTATATATGAGAGCATGGTAGCCCGGCCTCCGCCATTTTTTTATCCCCTCTTTTTCTTCATGGAGTAAATACCAAAGAGTATGACCCCTGTGAGGGCAATTGCCAGCAGGGCCACGGGCCAGACACGCGGCCTGTTCCATGCCCTGCGTTCTTTTTCCCTCTCCGCCGCGTCTATCCGTATATATTTAATGGTGTTATTGGCCATGGCGTTGGGTTTTACGTTCTTAACCCATTTATGGTATAGCCCGAAGGAGAGGGGATGATAACCCCATATCCATGGCGACTCCTTCTGTGCTATGCGCACCATTTTTTTTATGACAGAGAGCCTCGCCGGGGAGTTATCCATATTCTCCATTACCTCGAAGAGGCGGTCGAACTTTGGGTTCATGTAGTTGGCCACGTTCTCGCCCTGGTGTCTTGCCTTGCTGTTAGAGCCGATAAGGAGAAAGAGAAAATTCTCCGGGTCCGGATAATCGGCGTTCCAGCCCCAGGAAAAGAACTGAAAGTTGCCGCCAAGCATCTTTTCCTGAAAGCGGTTGTAGTCTGTTGTCCTGTTGACGAGCTGAATGCCCAGAAGCTTGAATTTTTTTATATACCATTTTATGAGGTCGGCCTGTCCGGGGCCTGTCCATGCGTTGTCAAAGGTAATGGAAAGGGGACGGCCATTGCTGTCCCTGCCGCCGGGGTAGCCCGCCTCTTTCATGAGTTTTCTGGCGTACTTCAGGCTCCTTCGTTGCGGCCTCTGCCTTTTTTCGTCCCATGTGTAGACAAAGGGGTTTATCCCGCCGCGCCCCTCAACATGACCGAAGATGCCCGGCGGCAGGGGTGAAAAGGCCGGCATGCCCCTGCCGTTATTGAATATCTCCAGATACTCCTCATAATCAAGGACAATGGATATGGCCTGACGGAGCTTGTCTTTTGACTCCGAGTACCCTCCCACTACGTCATCGAGCATATTGAAACCCGCGTAATAGGTAGAGGGCATTACCGAGGTCTGAAGCCTTATGCCCTTATCCCTTATAAATGGTGTTATCTCCGGCCTTCCTGCGCTTCCCATGGTGACGGCCTGATCAAAACTCTCGGAGGTAATGCCTGAGTTGTCATAATATCCCTGCAAAAACTTGTTCCATCGGGGTATGGCCTCTTTTTCCAGCTTGTAGACCACGCGCCCTATAAACGGAAGGGCCTTGCCGCTATCCGTGAGGAGACCTGCTTTCTCATCTCCGGGCTCGCCGCTATCAGGGTATGCCTCACCATGAAAGTTTTGGTTGGCCTTGAGGATTATCTCCATGTTGGGGTTAAAGCTCTCCATGACAAAGGGACCCGTGCCCACGGGGTAGCGGTCCAGTGTGATGTTTTTGGCGGCCAGGGCTCCCTGAGCGTAAAAGGCAAGGGCCTCGGCAGGCATGGGCGAAAAAAAGGGCATGGCCAGCCAGTAGACGAACTGGGGGTATTTTCTCTTTAATATTATCCTGTATGTGTACCTCCCTGTGACCTCGGCCCCGGGTAGCTCGTATTTGTCGTAATCAAACCTTATGGGGTTGCTCCTCTCGTCAAGGCCCTGGTTATAGGACGAACCGGCCTTTTCCTTTCTTTCCAGCCTTATGGCGGCAAGGTCTGCTCTCATCTTTACGGATAATTCCTTCAGGCCGAGAATGTACTTTTCCAGTATGGGCAGAACCGGACTCTCCACAAGGGGGTCGGCAAGACGCTTTATCTCCAGGACATAGTCCTTTGCCAGCAACTCGCGCGTCGCGGTATGGGGAAAGTCCTTTATCTCCTCGATACCGTCAAGCCCACCTGCGGTGAGACCCCTGTACAGGGGCGTGCCGTCTTCTTTTTTAGCAAAGGCCGGGTGGTCCTCGTATCTTACACCCTGTTTTATCATAATATCGTAGATAGCCCTTGCCACCAGCGCCGGGGCGGCCCCGGCGGGCAGGGGTTTATTGAATTTGTCAAGATAGCGCGGCACGGGCAGGCTCACCGCCGCCAGCGGTATGAGTTCATAGGGCCTTTTCAGGTAATGATACTGCAGGGGCGGCTCGTAAATCTGCGCGATAAGCCTGTACTCATCGGCGCTGTAAGAGCGCGCCGGGTCGAGGTGCTTTGGCGGCTCGGTAAAGGTGGCGTAAAAGATGTTCTTTCCCCTCTCGTCGGCGCGGTAGGGGTTATTGGGGGTACATCCCGCAACGAACGAAAAGAGGGGCAGGGCCAGGAATAGATATAGAAGAAGGCGCGTACACGCCTTTGCTGAATCTCTGTTTTTAATAGTCCTCATCCCGCGTCGTGTCCATAGTCATAAGAAAAATAACACAATTTCAGCGCACCGGTCAAGCGCACAGCCGGGGTGCGCCTTTCCGGGGCATCTATTCAAGGAGCCGGGAAAAAAGGCTTTTGTTTGACATAAAGGGTTTAATTTTATTATAATTTTCCTGAGTTTATTTGATACGCAAGTCTCACTAATACAAGAAGAAGGCTAACGACCAATGCTCCTCGGAAAAAAAATAGCCGTTGTACTGCCGGCCTACCGCGCGGAAAAGACCCTTGTTATGACCTATAACGACATACCTCATGATATCGTTGACGAGGTAGTCCTTGTAGACGACTGCAGCCGTGACAATACCGTTGAGGAGGGACGCAGGCTCGGTATCAAGCACATACTCGTGCACGAGCAAAACCTCGGTTACGGGGGCAACCAGAAGACATGCTACGGCGAGGCCCTGAGGCTTGGGGCCGATATCGTCGTCATGCTGCACCCGGATTATCAGTATACGCCCAAACTCATCACGGCCATGGCCTCAATGATAGCCTCCGGGGAGTTCGACGCGGTGCTCGCATCGAGGATTCTGGGACGCGGCGCCCTTGCCGGCGGAATGCCCCTTTATAAATACATGGCCAACAGGTTTCTTACCCTTACGGAAAACATCCTGCTCGGCGAAAAACTATCGGAGTATCACACGGGTTACAGGGCCTTTTCACGGGAGGTCCTCGAACGTCTGCCCCTTCTTGAGGACTCCGATGACTTTGTCTTTGACAACCAGATGATCGCCCAGGCCGTCTACTTCGGCTTCAATATAGGAGAGATAAGCTGTCCCACCAAGTATTTTCCAGAGGCATCATCCATTAATTTTAGCAGAAGCGTGACCTACGGCATAGGGGTCCTCACAACAGCGGTGCAGTTCAGGCTCCACAAATGGGGGATAAAAAAATACCCCATCTTTGAAAAAGGGGGTAAACACCTTGACTCCAGGGCAAAACGGGCCGTGAAGGTGAGCTGATAGTGAGCAAGGGGATAGAGCCCTTGGGGAGCTTTTTCGCCTACCATGCCGAAGGGCAAACCACGTAAGAAGGGCCGCTATGGCGTCATCGGCCCCCCCGCTGTCAGCCTATGGAAAGCCCGCAATCAGGACAGGTGTGCAGGGAAAAGCTTATATTGGCTCCGCAGGCAGGACATTTTCCCGCAGATATCTGATCTGACATCTCCTCAAGCTCAGGGCTGGCCTTGAGGCGGATTTCCTCCAGCTTCCTCATGGCATCAATGGCAAAGGGCTCTTCCACGAAGAGTCCGTAACCCTCTGATGAACAACATCCTCCGCCGCCTGAGAGGTTCAGGACCTGGGGGCGAAAACCCATCTTTTTAAGCTTGCCGCAGAACCACTTCATGTCCTCGGGCGAGCCGCTCTCGAGGAGTACAAGGGTAGCTTCGTTGTCATCGGCCGGCGAGGCCATGGGCTGATCCTCTCCGGGGCGTATAAGGGGAAGGTCGCACCTGCCGCATCTCTCAATATGAGCGAAAAACTCGGAACCGCACCCCGGACATATCTTCACATCTTCATCCATAAGCCCTCTACCATGTTTTTTTAAAGACCTTTATATGTAACCTTGATTATAGCACAGAGTCGTGGTAAAAATAAATGGTGGCTCGACGTTTTTAATCGTCTTTAACGGCCTGTATATAATTTTTGCGCTCTTTTTGTATGGAGAGGTGGCCGAGCGGTTGAAGGCAGCTGCCTGCTAAGCAGTTGTAGGGTTTATTCTCTACCGAGGGTTCGAATCCCTCCCTCTCCGCCACTTAAGGGGGCCAGTTTTAGAAGAACCCTATCTGACGGCCAGTGGGGTGGAAGATTGGCAGGCTCCCCTTCTCTTTGCCGGTTAAGGGACTTAAGGGGCCGGAGTAGGAGCCTTTCCCCGTTGCCGAGGTGGGGTAAATTTAAGTGTAAGAGTTAAGAACACTGCTTCGGGCCTCCGGTTAAAGTGGGACCGAAGGGCATGGACTACAGCAGGGTCAAATAATTACTTCATAGTGGCTACAATAGATAGCCGCAAGTTTAAAATAAAAATGCTTCTTTTGCGCCTGTAGCTCAGCTGGATAGAGCGTCGGACTACGAATCCG
>CAZMKZ010000079.1:0-6897 GCA_964567185.1 uncultured Thermodesulfobacteriota bacterium | reverse complement strand
GCCGGCTCCGCCGCCACAGACACAGGACTTTCCCTTACGGTTGACGTGCCGACAGACAAGGACGGCGTCGCGCGGCCCCTTGGCGCGGGCTACGATATGGGGGCATACGAGTCACATTGATGTAAGTACGGTCTTGAAAAAAGCTATATCAACCTTTAAAATCCCTATGCTGAATTAACTTGAAGAACCAAGCTCTCAGCCGTCGCGGCCCGGTGCTCTCACACTGATTGGACACTGGGCTCGGTGGCGGCTTAATGAGATGAAAGTCTGCTGATATTGTTCTTGCCACGCTACCTTATCCGAATTTACCATAATCATAATGCAAAAAACCCAAACCGTCTCAGCGGCGTCTATGAATGACTCTGCCTTCAAGGTCTCGGTACTCATTCCCTGCCGGAACGAGGTCAACTCCATTGATGATTGCATACGCAATGTCTTTGCCTTTGATGAGCCCGGCGGCCCCTTCGAGGTAATAGTCATTGACGGCATGAGCGACGACGGCACCCGTGAGGCACTTTCCAGACTCATAGGCATATACCCCAACCTGAGAATGCTTGATAACCCGGAAAGGATTGTGCCCCACGCCATGAATCTCGGCATCAAGGCGGCCCGCGGCGAGTTCATAATAAGGACCGACGCGAGGTGCGTACACCCCAAAAGTTACCTCGCGGACCTTGTGGAGTTAAGCGAGAGTACCGGGGCGGACAACGTGGGCGGCGTCCTTGAACCACGCGGCACGTGTTACGTTCAAAAGAGCATATCGGCCGCCTACGCCAGCAGGATATCCATGGGCGGTGCGCTCCGGGCGAGGGGCGATTTTGTGGGAGAGACCGACGCCGTATACGGCGGCTGTTTCAGGAGGGCCCGCCTTATTGAGGTTGGCATGTATGATGAGACCATGGTGCGGAACCAGGACGATGAACTATCTTTCCGTATGAAGGACGCGGGAGGCAGGATACTCCAGTCCGGCAGGATCCGCGTGCAGTACTACCCGAGGCAGAAGTTCCGCCAGCTCTTCAAGCAGTTTCTCCAGTACGGGTACTGGAAGGTGGCGGTCCTTAAGAAACACCCGCGGCAGGGGTCCCTAAGGCATCTCTTTCCCTCGCTCCTTATACTCGGCTTTATTGCACTGCTTCTTGCCTCGGTTGTTGACGCGCGGGCCTTTTATCTTTTTATTATATATGCCTGCCTCTACGCCGGGGCCGTTGCGGTGGAGTCTCTCCGGCTTGCCCTTAAATCCGGCCTTACACTCTGGCCGGGCATATTTACAGCGATTGTAGCCATACATACAGGTTTTGGAACGGGCTTTCTCTATGCCATTATAACCAATCTGCTCGGGACAAAAACCCGTTACTTTGAATCCCTCAGCCGATAGCCTTCCCATGTTTTCAGAGACCCCTATATGAGAGATAAGAAAACAGACCATAGCGCGCCGCTCCATGTATTTTCCATAGACGTGGAAGACTGGTACCAGTCTTCATTCGATATGAAAGCGGATATCAGCCCGGTCTGCGTTGATAATACCAGAAAGGTCCTGGCCCTACTTGATAAGGCGGGTGTAAAGGGGACGTTTTTTGTGCAGGGCCTTGTGGCAAAAAAGTTTCCCGCGATTGTAATAGAGATAGACGCAAAGGGCCACGAGGTGCAGTCCCACGGCCTGACCCACAGGGCCGTAAATACCATGACTCCAGATGAATTCAGGACTGAGCTCACCGAGACTTCAAGGTATATCGAGGACGCCATCGGAAAGTCCGTTACAGGGTTCCGGGCGCCGGATTTTTCCATAGACAGGGATACCTTCTGGGCCTTTGATGTAATGGCCGAGTGCGGTATTACCGTTGATTCATCCATATTCCCCTTGAGGACAAGGCGTTACGGCATATCGGGGTTTGAAAGGGGATACAGCAGGATAAAGACAGAATCGGGTATTGTGGAAGAGTTTCCCGTAAGTGTCCTTACCGCCTCCTGGCTTGGAGGGCTAAGGCTCCCCGTAGGCGGCGGCGGCTACTTCAGGCTCCTTCCGGGATGGTTCCTGAAGTATTCCCTTGAAAAGCTTGACGGCGAGGGCCGGCCCTTTGTCCTGTATTGCCACCCCTATGAGTTCAACCCCGGCGAGTTGAAGGACATGATGAGCGTGGTTCCGCTGTACAGGCGGCTTCATCAGGGGCTTGGCAGGGAAGGTTTTCCCCAAAAGGTCTATAATCTTTTTAAATTAAGACCCTTCGGCACCATGGCAGAGGCCATTGCGAGGCTGAGGGGCCAGAACGGTGAAAAGGCATGCGCATAGTATTTCTGAGCCCGGATGAGCCCTTTTATCTGCCCGAGGTCTACAGGCATATAATCAACGCGCTGGCAGAGGAGCATGAGCTGAAGGTGGTCATCGTGCCCCCCGTATACAAGGGCACTACAAGGACGGGGCTCGCACTGCGTTACGCAAAGACCTTTGGCGTAAAAGAGGCGGCCCTTCTTACGGGCAGGGTCCTCTATTACAATCTGAGGGACAGGATGGGTGGGAATGGAAGGACAACAGGGCGTTTTTACTCCCTTGAGTCACTTCTTGATGCCTACGGCGTAGAGTATGTCCATGAAGAGGACCTTAACAGCGAGGAGAGCCTTACACGTCTCAGGCAGTGGAAGACAGATCTCCTCGTATCCATATCATGCCCGCAGATATTCAAGAAAAAACTCATAGACCTCGCCCCCAGGGGTTGCCTTAATCTGCACGGCTCACTGCTTCCGGATTACAGGGGCGTCATGCCCTCTTTCTGGGTCCTTGCCAACGGAGAAAAGGAGGCAGGCGTTACGATATTCTATGTCAACGAGAAGATAGACGCCGGAGACGTCCTCATACAGCGAAGATACGAGATAGGGCCCGATGATTCCCTTGACGGCCTCATAATACGCTCCAAGCGTATAGGCGCCGAGATGGTCGTTGACGCCGTAAAGATGATAGAATCAGGAAAGGTGAAGACCAGAACCCTTAACATGAAAAAAGGCAGGTACTTCGGTTGGCCGAAGAAAAGTGATATAAAACGCTTCATTGAAAAAGGCAGACGTTTCAGATAAAGGCGGATAAGACCATGACAATAGAGAAAAAACCATTTCTCCCGTTCTCGCGGCCCCTTATTGAAGAAGAAGATATTCGTGAGGTTACCGATACCCTGAGGTCGGGCTGGCTTACCACGGGGCCCAAGACCCGGCAATTTGAGAGGGAATTTGCCGCTTTTGTGGGTGCAAAGCACGCCATTGCCGTGAATTCCTGCACAGCGGCCCTGCACCTTGCCCTTGAGGCCGTAGGCATAGGAGAGGGCGACGAGGTAATAACCACGCCCATGACCTTTGCGGCCACGGCCGAGGTCATCCGGTATTTTAACGCCAGACCTGTATTTGTGGATATAGACCCTGTGTCCATGAACATGGACCTCGCGGAGCTTGAGAAGGCAGTAAAGGCAGGCGTCAAGGGGGGGAGGCTGAAGGCCATATTGCCCGTCCACTTCGCCGGTTATCCCTGCAATATGGACGGCATACGGGCGCTGGCCGGGGAGTTCGGCCTCAAGGTAGTGGAAGACGCGGCCCACGCCTTTCCGGCCTATTACAAAGACAGAATTATCGGCTCCAACGGGGATATCACCTGTTTCAGTTTCTACGCCACAAAGAACATCACAACGGGCGAAGGCGGCATGGTCGCCACCAATAACGGCGAATGGGCCGAGCGCATCAGGGTAATGAGCCTTCACGGCATAAGCAAGGACGCATGGAAGAGGTACACTTCCGAGGGCAACTGGTATTACGAGATAGTAGCCCCGGGGTACAAGTACAACCTTACCGACATTGCCTCGTCCCTTGGGCTCGCTCAGCTTCGAAAGGCCGGAAGGCTATGGAAGGGGCGAAGGGAAATCGCCCTTGCGTACTATGAGGCATTCAGGGATATTCCCGGCATCGTGCCCCCGGCCATGCCTCTTGAAGAGGGAACAAGACATTCCTGGCACCTTTATGTCATAAAAATCGACTCAAAGCGCCTTTCCATAGACAGGAACAGCTTTATTGAAGAGCTCAAGAACCGGGGCATAGGCACGTCCGTTCACTTCATACCGCTCCATATACAACCCTATTATAGCGAAACCTACGGGTATGCTCCGCAGGATTTCCCCCGCGCCTATGAGGCGTACACAAAGATGCTATCGCTTCCCATATACCCGAGGATGAGCGCCGGGGACGTAACGCGTGTCATTGAGGCGGTTGGGGAGATAGCGAGAAGGAACGCCCGGTGAAGCGCGCTTTTGACATATTTTTCTCTATCGCGGGCCTGGCCCTTCTGTCTCCTGTCTTCATCGTCTCGGCACTGGCCGTAAAGCTTGGCAGTCCGGGGCCGGTCTTCTACAAACAGGTGCGCATGGGCCGCGGTTTCAGACCCTTCAGGATACTCAAGTTCCGCACCATGGTGGTGGACGCCGAGAAAAAAGGCTCGCTTATCACTTTCGGGGGCGACAGCAGGGTTACAGGGGTTGGCAGAATACTCAGAAAGACCAAGATTGACGAACTGCCGCAACTTATCAACGTCCTTAAGGGAGAGATGAGTTTTGTGGGGCCAAGGCCAGAGGTGGAAAAGTATGTGGAACTTTACAGAAAAGAGTATGCAAAAGTCCTCTCCGTAAGGCCGGGTATTACCGACATAGCTTCACTCAGGTTCAGGGACGAGGAAGGAGTGCTCGCGAGTCAGGACGACCCGGAAAGGTATTACCGAGAGGTGCATCTCCCTGTAAAGATAAAATACGCCGAAGAGTATATAAGGCGTTCATCGGTCCCCTTCGACGTATGGATTATACTGCAGACCATTTTCAGCATCGCAAAGAGGGAAAAAGGGTGTTCAGAGGATGGCCCGGGGCAGGGATGCCCTCCCCGTGTAAGGCGCGGCCTGAACAAGGATTGAGTGGGTGAAGATACTTAACCTCATAAGCAGTTCCGGCCTCTTCGGGGCCGAGAGGGTGGCCCTGGAGCTTGCCCTGACCCTGAAGGACAGCTTTGGAGAGACCCCTGTAATGGGGGTGATAAAAAACAGCCTCTCTCCGCATACGGAAGTGGGCGACGAGGCCAAGAGGCTTGGTATCAAGTCCGTGAACTTTGACTGTGACGGGCGCTTCAACACAAAGGCCGTAGCGCGGATAAGAGAGTACATCAGGCAAGAGGGCGTTGATATCGTGCACTGTCATGGCTACAAGTCCAACTTCTACGGATATCTGGCATCGCGCGGCCTTGTGCCAACCGTGGCAACAAACCATAACTGGATAAGGTCACACTGGAAGCTCAGGCTCTATTGCTTTATCGACAGTCACTTCATCAGGCGTTTTGACGCTATCGTAGGTGTCTCGGAAGACATAAGGGCCGATATGGAGGCGCACGGCGTTCCGGCGGAGAAGATTACTGTAATCGATAACGGCGTTAATATGAGTAGATTCAAAGACAAAACTAACGCCGCCTCCACAAGAAAAGAACTGGGGATAGATAAAGACGCCGTGATAATAGGCACGGCGGGAAGCCTTAAGAGCGTCAAGGGGCATACGTTCCTTTTAAGGGCCGCCGTAGAGGTCTTGCGCTCATGCAAGAAGGAAGTAAAGTTCCTCATAGTGGGAGACGGCGAGTTGAGAGAAGAACTTGAGGCCGAGGCAAGGGGCCTTGGCATTGAGAATAACGTTATCTTTACGGGATACAGGACAGATGTTGAGGACATGCTCCGGTGCCTTGACCTCTTTGTACTGCCCTCTTTACGAGAGGGGCTTCCAATGGTTCTTCTTGAGGCCATGGCCTCTTGTAAGCCCGTAGTTGCCTCAAGGGTGGGGGCCATACCAAAGGTGGTGGAAGAGGCCAAGTGCGGTCTTCTTGTAGAACCGGGCGATGTGCACTCACTGGCCGCGGCCCTTACTGCCCTCATAAAGGACAAGAAAGAGATGCGTCTCATGGGAAAAAGGGGATACAAAAAGGTGCTTGAGGATTACTCATCCGAGAAGATGGCACGAGAGTATCTGGCCATATATACGGGGCTCACGGGAGAGACAGCCCGTATTGGCCAGACCGTAGAGGCATGATGAAAAGAATATACAAAAAAGGTTCATGAAAATGCCGGGTATACCCATACTATTATATCATCACCTTTTTACGGAAGAGGCTCATGATGAGAAATACGCCGTGAGCAGTGTTGAATTCGAGAAGCATATAAGATATCTCAGCGAAAACGGCTTCAGGGGCCTTGCCGGAGAAGAGGTCCTTACCGGCCCTGCCCGAGGCACGGCAAAAAGCATAGCCATAACCTTTGATGACGGCGATGAGAGTAACTTTTTCGTTGCACTGCCCATACTGGAGAAATATGGTTTTCACGCCACATTCTTCATTACCACGGCATGGACCGGGACAAAGGGATACATGGATATGGGGCAGATACGGGAACTGCGTGATGCGGGCATGGCCATTGGTTCTCATGGAGTTACACACAGGTTTTTGTCGGACCTTGACGATAAGGAACTTTCAGCCGAGCTGGCGGATTCAAAGGCCAGGCTCGAAGACGGGCTCGGCACGGGCATAAACTCCATCTCGCTTCCCGGGGGCTTTGGTTCCCCCCGGGTTTTGGCGGCCGCTCTTGGAGCGGGGTACGAGGCCGTATATACCTCGGTTCCCGGGCTGAACAACGCGGCATTCCGCAGGGCAGGGCCGGTGACGCTGAGGCGTTTCGTTGTGACGCAGAAGACACCCTTGGAGAGATTTACTGCCATGGCCAATGGGGACATGAGGCTCGTGGTCAGGGACCGCGGCATACACTGCATGAAGAGCGCGGCCAAAAAGGTCCTTGGAAGCAGGCTGTATTATTCCGTATGGTCAAAGTTTTTCAGGCAGGTAGGCTGAATT
>CAZMKZ010000078.1:0-7827 GCA_964567185.1 uncultured Thermodesulfobacteriota bacterium | reverse complement strand
AGGAGCGCCCGCCTCCATGGCAAGAGAGGGAGAACCCTGCCCCTGCGGGCCGTGTATGGGCCCTTTTCCGGAATCAACCGGCCCTTTATCGAGATTATCGGGCCTGTTGCCTGAATCATCAGGCCCTGCTCTGAGGTTATCAGGCTCCTTTGCTGGCCCCTTTTTAAAACTATCAGGCCCCCCGTATGAATTATCAGCCCCTTTTGTGAAATTATCAGGCCCTGCTGTTAGTCTATCAGGCCCCTCTGTTAGATTGTCAGGCCCTGTTGCACGTTTATCAGGCCCCTTTTTAAAATTATCAGGCCCCTTTGTGGAATTATGGGCCCCCTTTTTAAGGGCAGGAGCCGTCTTTTGCCAGGGCAAACCTCTTGAGGCCCTGGCCGCCGCGGACCTGTCCCTGACAGCCCCCTTTTGCGAGACACCGGAGTCTTTTTCAAGGTTACCGGCCCGGCCGCCCCCTCCGGGACCCGGCCCCAGGGATTCAAGCTTCTTTAAAAGTTCATCAATGGGGCCAAGGGAATCAAAAGACGAGGCCCTCAAGACCGTCATCTCAAATGCATGCCGCGCGAAGGCGCTTCTTGCGATACCTTCATAGCCCTTCTGCAAGAGAAGAAATAGCATATGAAGGTCCTCTACAGTGCGTGCCTCGGCCATCTCTTTCAGCGCTGTAAGCTCATGAGCCGGGGCCTCGATGACAGCTGTCCCGCCCGTAACCTTGATGGCCGTCATGTCTCTTGTTATGGCAAGAAGCTCTCCGCATGCTTTTCTTAAATCATAACCGAAATCATATATCTTTTCAATAATATTTAGCGACGCGCCGCCCTTTTTATCAACAATAGCCCTCATTAGCTCAAGAAGCACGGACCTGTCCATGAGGCCGAGGGCCTCTGTGACATCGATGAGCCTTACGGCCTCGCCGCCAAAGGCAAGGACCTGGTCAAGGAGGCTCTCGGCGTCGCGCAGGCTCCCGTCCGCCTCTCTCGCTATGGCGAAGAGGGCGTCCTCCTCGAAGGCTATCTTTTCCGTAAGAAGAATCTTCTTAAGATGGGCCTCCATCTTGATGACAGGGATACGCCGGAACTCGAACCTCTGGCATCTTGATAGAATGGTAAGGGGAATCTTGCGCACCTCGGTGGTGGCGAAGATAAAGACAACGTGCGACGGGGGTTCCTCAAGGGTCTTCAGAAGGGCGTTAAAGGCCGATATGCTGAGCATATGGACCTCGTCTATAATGTATATCTTGCGCCTGCCGCCGGCGGGCATATACATTATATTCTCACGCAGTTCGCGGACATTTTCCACGCCCGTATTCGAGGCGCCGTCTATCTCAAGGACATCAACGGACGAGCCATTCGTAATAGCCCTGCATGAGGCACATTCATTGCATGGGGCAAGAGCGGCGTCGGCCGTGCAGTTAAGGCATTTGGCCAGTATCCTCGCCGCCGTGGTCTTGCCCACGCCGCGCGGGCCGGAAAAGAGATATGCCTGCGCCACACGCCCCGTGGAGATGGCGTTTTTAAGGGTCTTTGTGACGTGGTCCTGCCCTATTATCTCATCGAAGACATTTGGTCTCCATTTACGCGCTATTACGAGATAAGAGGACATGAGCGGCCTATACCCTGAGTGTTTTTTTTTGATAGTAGCCCGAAGTTACCTTAGCACGAGGTTGAGAGTAATCCGGCCATGCTAATGCCCCGGATTCATGGTGTCGCGGATTAAATTGCGGCTTGAAGTGAACATTGACCCCCGGGTTGGCCCCGGATACAATGGCTCCCCGAAGGTAAGGCCCCCGCTAATATCCCGCCCGGATAACCCGGGCCGGGTAAAGGCTTACAGGCGCTGTTGATAGCCAGGCACCCTTACGGCACATGGTGACGGGCCGCGGCCGCTGCTTCCTTCCGGACCTGACGGGGTTGGCGACCCTGCCATTGCGCAAGACCCGGCTATCAACAGCGCCTGTAAACGAGACAGACAGAATAATGGCGGAGAGAGAGGGATTCGAACCCTCGGTACACGCGAATGCACACGCGATTTCCAGTCGCGCCCCTTCAGCCTCTCGGGCATCTCTCCTGTACATTGCTCTTTGCAAGGCCCCTGACGCCCCGGCCAAAGAGATGAAGCTGACACTGAACCGGCGGGCTTCGGAAAGCTCGCGTACTGCACTCCTCTGCGGAGCATAGAAACGAAAGATGGCGGAGAGAGAGGGATTTGAACCCCCGGTCCCGCAAGCGGGACAACTGATTTCGAGTCAGCCCCCTTCAGCCTCTCGGGCATCTCTCCTCGTATGTTCTGACGCAAGACCGCTGTGAGCCTGTTTTAAATCAAACCCCATAAAAAACCTTATTTATGCAGTGCCGGCGCCTTTAAGACAAAACGGAATCTCTTATTATTAAAGGAGTTGAACTCCGGGAACTGGGTGAATATCCAGCCCCTTGTCTCTACCTTGCCGCCCTTCATGAGGTCTATGAGGGCCGCGGGATTTTTCGGGTCATTGGAGCGGCTCTCGATGTGGTCTCCCACGATAGCGTAATCAGGCACCAGTATCTCAATCTTTACCTTGTAACCGTCATCGGTAAGCTGAGTGGTGGAGCCCACCTTGAGGTCAACGGTCTTTGTGGCCTTTTCCGAGAGGTCGGATATCTCCAGCGTTACTGACTTCCATTTTTTCCTGACCTCATCGGATACCTTCACGGCCTTTTTTGTCTTAATAAGCGAATGGGAGGCCTTGGTAATATCACTTGTGGTCTTTTCCAACGAGGGGTGTCCTGTTGGCAGGGCCTGCTTTGCGCCTGCAGGGGCCTCTGCCTTTTTTGCGGCAGGCGCCTGCTTTTTTTCACCGCCGCATCCGGCGAGCGTCAGCACGGCTACCACAAGGAACAAGAGGACAAATGATCCCGGAAAGAAGGCCCTCCGGCTTGTTTGCTTTTTCATCCCTATCTTACCTCCACTTTTATTTTATGAAAATATAACATATGGGTAGCTGAGTTTAAAGAAAAAACTGTCCTTCAAGAGGTCCCGGTCATGCCCCTGCGGGCCAGCCTTTAACGCAGAGCAGAAGCGCGCCAGCTCTCCTCAAGGGCCTCGTAAGAGAGAAATATCGAGGACCTGAGGGCGGCGTCCACATCAAGGCCCCTGCCAAGGCCCGTAAGTATCCTCTTAAGAGAAGAAAAACCGAACTCGTCTATGATAAAGGCCGTCACAGAGAGGCTCAGCGTATAGGCCTTTGACGCCCTTTCCGGCGCCATGTTCATAAAGGACCCCTGAATGGACTTTAGCGGCATTCCGCCTTCAGCTACAAGGGCCTTTGCGCGCTCCCCAAAACCCGGCCTGCGCACGCCCTCCTCGTACTGGGCAAGCCCCTCGTTCAGCCATGCCGGGGCCCGTCCCCTTGAGAGCCTGTACACAAGGGCATGGGTATACTCGTGGAATATGACCCTTTCGAGCTCCCCGGTGCGCTCCACAACACCGCCGGCGGGCATCTTTATCTTTCCGTCATATATGGCCCCCACCCATGAAGGGCTTCTCGTAATATCAAAAAAATCCTTCTTCGGATAAAGCACGGCGCCGATGCTCCCGGTGGGCCAGAAGAGCAGGTCCGCGCCTACTTTTCGATATGCCTCCTCAAGGACAAGGGATATGAGGTGAGCGGCCGTGGTGTTCTCGGGGCCATAGAAAACAACATGAAAATGCCCGCCCCTGTTGACGGCGGCAGGGGCCCCGGCGGCTGAGGAAATATTGGCGGCAAGGGGAGATAATTGCAATACCGCGGTCAGAAGGACCGCAAGCAGACCCCGCCTGAAGGCAGTTCTGCCCCATGCCCCTGACCGCTGAAAGCCCGGCATCAGCCCCTCTTTCTTATCTTCACCGCCCCGAGGATGAGGTTTGCCACAACGGCAACAAAACTCAGCTCGTCATCGGTAAATTCCTTTGTAACCACTGTCTGAATATTGAGCGCCCCGAAAGGTTCGTCGCCGGAGAATATGGGGTAGGTATACATGGACTTTATCCTGTACTGCTCTTCCTTTGTCTCGGGAAAATAATGATAGCGCTCGTCTGTGCCTACATCCTCTATGAGAAGGGGGTGATGTTTTTCAAGGGCCGAGCCCGTAATGCCCTCGCCGCTCTTGAGCTTCGCCACACCCACGGCGTCCTGACTGAGCCCGAAGGTCCCCTCAAGGACAAGGTGAGCTCCCTCCCATAAATATATGGAACAGATATCAACGCCGATGCGCTTGGCCGTCTTCTCGGCCACTGTCTTCAATATATCCCTGATATCATAATCAGAGGAGGCGAGCATGCTCAGCTCCTCAAGGGTCATTATCTCCTGCTTCTCCCTGTCGGCGCGCTCGGCCTCAAAAAAGAATCTGCCGTTCTCGTCAAAGACAAGGGGCATGAGATTCTGCTTCGAGAGATGGGGGTTTATGGTCTTACTCGCGGCAGAGGCCGTCTTGTACTCGGAGTAACCGCAGTCGCAATAGGACTTTATCTTGTAGTCATCGACCTTTACGGAATGCATCTTCTTGCCGCATTTTCTGCACCTTATTACAGATTCCATCTTTTCTCCATTTTAGATATTACTCTTAAACCCGGTGGCCGCCTCTCGTAACGGGCGTCATGGCTTGCGCGCCTCCTTGAACCCCGCGCAAGCGCGCAGGCTCTTCGGCAGGCCCCTCCCTCCCCATCTTCCCGCCCCGGCAGGCTCACTTCGATGCCGGCAGTTTCATCCTTATGACGCGGCCCGGCATATTTACCATCTTCACGGGCTTACCGTCAAAGACAAGGGTCACCCCGCCGGCATTGCCGACTACAAGGTTGACCCCGGTCTTCATGAGCCACTGTCTGCTATCGCCTTTTTTGAAGAGAACCTCAAAGGGCTTCTTTTTATCGATGGTCAGCTTTATCCAGACATCATCCGTGGCAATCACCTTGAGCACGTGTCCCGGCGGCGTAACCTTTTTTGCCGGGGCCTTCACGGTCTCCGGGGCCACTGCCGGGGCCTCTGCCTTTTCGATGGGCGTTGGCGCAGACGGCGTCTTCAGGATATCACCTTCCCGGCCAATGCCGCTAAGGAGATAGAAACCTATTATTATCAAGAGGCCCAGGGCCAGCAGAAGACCCACCACCCTCTTCGAGCTCAAGGAGATGGCCCTGGCCGGGCCCGGGGGGTGCGTGGCCTCCGCGGGCGTCTCCTCGACGGGGGCGTTGTCCTTCATGAACAGCTCGTAGCGAAGGAGCAGATCCGTCTCGTCAAGGCCCATAAACTTGCAGGATGCCTTTATATACCCCTTGACAAAGGCCGCCTGCGGCAGGGCCTCGAAGTTATCGGCCTCGAGGGCCACCAGTATCTTAATGGGTATGCGCGTTGCCTCATGGACATCCTGAATAGAAAAGCCCCTGAGTTCCCTTTCCCTCTTGATGCAGGCGCCGGGACTCTCCATACCTCTACCTCTTTCATCTCCATGTGAAAATTTTATGGAAAGCGACATCTCTAAAAGGGGCCCTTACACCCCCCCCTCTACTTCATGACTACCCTATGACCTCATTACCCCGCATCACAGGAGAGGAGGACCGGCTATTTCGCGCCGCGTCGCCTCTCCCCTTCCGGCCCCCGGCCCCTTCTACCTCAACAGGTCCAGATAGTCCCTTGCCGACCCTGCCATGGCGCTATTGGGGGCGAGCTCCAGAACCTTTTCAAAGGCCCTTCTGGCCTCTCCATTTTCTCCGGTCTTTACAAGGAGAACACCAAGCCTGAAATAAGGCTCCATGTACCCGGGCCTCAACTCCACGGCCTTACGGTACGAGGCAACGGCCTCATGCCTCTTTTTCAGCCTCTCAAAGGCGAGGCCCATATTGTAGTATGTTACGGCCATCCCCGCCTTGAGGGACGCGGCCTTTTTAAGATTCTCGACGCTGGCCTCGTAATCGCCCTTCTCGTAATAGGCGATACCCATGTTAAGATAGGCCACCTCCGGCGTCTTATAGTATATATTTTTAAGGGCGAGTTTGCACTCCTCAATTACCTTGTCCCAGTTGCCCGACTTTTTATACATAAATGCCAGCCCTATATGGGCCTCGGAAAACATGGGGTTCAGCCCTATGGCCTTTTTCATCTCCTTCTCGGCCCTCTCGTCAAGCTCGCGTGATGAATAGGCGAAACCAAGCATGAGGTGATAGGACGGCTCCTCGGGGTATATGGTGACGGCCTTTGTGTACTCCTTCAGGGCGTCGGCTATATTGCCGGCCTTGTAATACTCATTGCCGAGCCTGTAGTGAACTCCGGACTTCTCTTTCAGCTTACCCCCTGTATGGGCGCAACCGGAAAAGGGGATGAGGAGGACAAGGAGAAGGAGAAGGGTAAGGAGCCCCGGGGCAATATGTGTGAATATTTTTTTTGTATCCGGCAATAGCGCCATATTAAAAACATCTTCTAATAAAAGGCCGCAGACCGGCGCCAGAGGGCGCCACCGTGACGCAGACCTTGCCGGGCCAGGTAAAGGCCCCGGATAAGGGGCGTTGTAAAACCCGGTCCTCTTTATAAAATATCATATATCCGTAAAATGGGTCAACTGCTTAAACTCCCTGTAACGGGAGCGAATCTCTTCCTGCTTCAGGGAACCAAGCCTTTTAAGACTGAAGGCCTCCACGTTAAACGATGCCATGACACTGCCGAATATTATGGCCCGCCTGAGGTTCTCATCAGAGAGGTCTCCCGTGTTGGCCAGATACCCCATGAAACCGCCGGCAAAGCTGTCTCCAGCGCCCGTGGGGTCGAATATATCCTCAAGGGGATAGGCAGGGGCGCTGAATATGAAAGAAGAGCCGAACATAATGGCCCCGTACTCGCCGCGCTTCACTATAAGGGTGCGGGGTCCCATCTTCATTATCACCCTCGCCGCCTTGACAAGGCTCGCCTCACCGGCAAGCTCCCTTGCCTCGCCCTCGTTTATGACACATACCTCTACCTTTTTGAGAAGTTTTCTAAGTGCCTCGGGTTTGCTCTCTATCCAGAAGTTCATGGTGTCGCAGGCAATGAGTTTCGGGGTCCGTACCTGCTCCAGGACCTTTAGCTGAAGCTCGGGGTCTATATTGGCAAGGAAGAGAAAGGGCGAGTCACCATGGCCGTCGGGTATCTCGGGGCTGAAATCGCTAAAGACGTTAAGCTCGGTTTTCAGGGTATGGGCCTGGTTAAGGTCGTACTCGTAGTATCCCTTCCAGCGGAAGGTCTTGCCCGGCACCTTCTTCAGGGCCGATACGTCCACGCCGTGGCCCTTTAAGGTCTCTATATGCTCATCGGGAAAGTCCTCGCCCACTACGGCCACGAGTTTTACATCGCTGAAGTAGCTCGCGGCAGTGGAAAAATACGTCCCCGAGCCGCCAAGGACCTCGTCGACCTCGCCGAAGGGGGTCTTTATGCTGTCAAAGGCCACGGAACCGACTACAAGTATGCTCATAACTCCTCACTCCTTTTTAAATGCCCCCGTACAGGCAGGGATTAAAGATATTTTCCCATTATAATAGAGAGGGCCTCTTTCGTCTCTTCGGGTATGGCCTCTCTCTGCGTTACGGCGGCGTAACGCATGGCATCCTTGCACCCGCAGGAGCATTCGCGTCCCGCGCTCGGCGCGGCGGCGCAGATAATCGCCCGGGCCATGGCCACGTTCTTTTTTATGGTATCAAGTATCATCTCCACGGTTACGGATTCCTCCTCTTCGTGCCAGCAGTCGTAATCCGTTGAGAGGGCTATGGTGGCGTAGCATATCCCGGCCTCTCTTGCGAGCTTGGCCTCGGGGATATTGGTCATGCCTATTACGTCCACGCCCCATGACC
>CAZMKZ010000077.1:0-7875 GCA_964567185.1 uncultured Thermodesulfobacteriota bacterium | reverse complement strand
CTCGGCACTCAGGTCCCCCGCCCCTTTTTGCCCCTTCACCTCTGCCCCTATTTAATAACCGCGTCGCCCGTGGCCGAAAGGTCTACGCGGCCCAGCCTCTTCATCATCTCCTTGAAGGAGATACGCTGCGTATAGCTCACCACATCGACCTTTGGGGGAAAAGTAGCTCCTTTTATAATATATCCTTTATCGCCCTCTGTCTCAATACCTAAAAGCAGTAACTCGTCATTTTTAAGCTGTCCCTGAAAGCCCATCTTCGCGTACCTGTATTCATCGAAGAGCCTGTATATGCCCCTGTTGAGGACAGAGGCCGCCGCTCCCGTGCCCAGTATGGATACGTTCTCAAGGGCCTTTGTGTTAATCCTCTGGCTTACCCCCCGCCTGCTTACGGTTTTTATATCCATGAAAAAGCTCTCGGGCTGACCTTTTACAAGAACAAGGTCCTCTATCCTGCCCTGAAGAACGCCTGTAATACTGCCGAACTCAAAGGCGCTGGTAAGCTCCCCGAGGTTTATCTCCCGTATCTCTATGCTGGATTTAAAGGACGGCACGGGGCTGAAGACCTCGCCCACCGCCATATGAGTAAGCCGTAACTCGCCGCCAAAGAGTTTTAACTTTATCTCCCCCTCTGTGGTGAGGTTGCCCTCCGCGAGCCTTATGCCGGGTATACTCCCGGAGAGCGACCCGCCAAAGGGCGGCAGGCCAAGGGCAAGACTGGCCTCTTTAAGGTCTATGCCAACAACGTCCATATGCAGGCCAAGCTCTCTATTCTGGCTTAAGAGGTCCTTGAAGACAATGTCTCCAAGGGTAACGGTCCCGCCAAAGAGCGGCAAGACAATGTCCCCGCCAAACTCAAGGGCATTGCCCTCTATGGCGGGCGAGGCCTTCAGGGCCGTGATGCTTACAGGCCCAATGGAGGCCTGCCCTATCTTCAGGTCTCCAAAGCCTTTTACCGCGCCCCTGCCCCTTCTGCCCCTTCTCCCTCCTCTAGCACCGCTGGTCTTTGCTTCGGGGTATCTTAACTCAATGGGCAGGGTGAGCTCTATCCCCCGGACGGTTAGTCCGTTGTCCCGGGTCTTCAGGCCCGCGTCACGAAGCCGGAGCTCGCCCTTGAGGGCAAGGTCTTTAAAGGTCCCCTCTGCGGCCATGGTGAGCCTTGTGCGGCCCTCTACGTCAAGGGTTGCAAGGAGAGGCATGGTCTCGCCGAGCATATCGCGGAGAAAAAGGTCATAGAGCTCTCGATTTTCAATCTCCAAAAGGCCTATACGGGCCTCAAAGCGCGGCTCGGCGCCAGGGGAGCTGACCCCGACGGCCATCTTAAGCGCGCCCAGGGGCTTCAGGCTCACGGCAAGGGCGGGAATCTTGAGCTCGTCTTTGTCGGGGTCATAAGACCCCCTCGCGCTCACCTCAATGGGTCTATCCTTGAAACTCCCGTAAAAACTGCCGGCCAGAAGCTCCAGGTCACGGGCCGTGGCCTTCATGGAAAAGGCGGCCTTCATGGAGGGGAGGGATAGGTCAAGGTTGCCCACGGCCTTTAGCCGCAGGCCCTCTCCGGCTATACTGCCGTCAGCAGAGGCAAAGGCGCCGTCCTTCATGCCGAGTTTAATCCCGGCCTTTATGCCGGTCTCTTTACTACCCATGACCATATCCACGTCAAGGCCAGTATCCAGGACCCCCGAGGCCTCCATATCCGCGCCCATGCCCGTTAATTCCGGGATAATAGCGCGGAGCCTATCCACGCTCAGGCCATGAAGGCCGATAAAGGCACTGGCCTTTACCGGGCCGGCCATATCAAGGGTAGCCCCGGTGATCTCGCCCTTTATAACCCCAATGCCTCCCGAATCTTGCCCGGCACTAAAGGCCAGAGGGCTCGCCTTAAAGCGGCTCTTTGCCATATCCCCGGCAAATGCGCCCGATAGGGTGAGGTTTTTCTCCTCAAATAAAGGCCTTCCCGCCTTAAGAAATATGGCCTTATCCACATTAAGGGTTACACCGCCGGCCCGGATGAGCTCTCCGTCGTATGTAATGGAACCGACCGTGAGACCTGTCTTCAGGAGTTTGGGCAATGGCCCCTCAAATGCCGCAGTCCCCTTGCCGCCCTTTGGTCCGGACTGTGCAAGAAAGGCCTTGTCTATCTTGAGATTCAGGCCACCCGCCCTTACGAGCTTTCCGTCGTATGTAATGGAACGGAGCGTGAGACCCGTCCTGAGGAGCCGCGGTAAGGGACCGGCCCATGCCTTGGCTCCCTTTGGGCCGGAATGAGCAAGAATTGTCCTATCAACCTTGATTTTTATGCCCCTTGCCTTGATAAGCTCTCCGTCGTATGTAATGGAAGCAATGGCAAGCCCTGTCTTCAGGAGCTTCGGGAGCGGTCCGGCCCCCTTTAGCCCCATGGAGCCGGACCTTACAAGGAGGCTATCCATTGTAAGCCCTTTCTTATCGTAGCCAAAGTCAAGGCCCGCCTCCATCCCCCTTACGGCAAGGTCCCTGCCCGTAAGGGTCGTATTTTCAAGTGTAGCCTTGCCCCTTATGCGGGGGGAGTAAAGCCCGCCTTTTATGGAAAGCAGGGCCGCCAGCTTCCCCTTCAGCGTCATATCGGACAATAAGGGACCTGATACGGCGCTTTTGACTCCGGCAAGGTCAATGGCGCGGCCGCGGAGCGCAAGGTCCATCTCCGGATTTCCCGATACAACGCCCTTCAGCGTACCCTTCAGGGTAAGCGGCCCGGCAAAACCGAGGCCCGCCCTTAAAGCCCCTATCTTCAGTCTATCGCTGGACATGGAGTAAACCCCCTTTGAGCTTACTTTGAGGGGGTTATCCTTGAGGTTCAGAAGGTATTGCCCGTACCTGACGGGGTTTGCGAGGGTAAGGTCCATATCCCATTCAAGGCCCTCTCTGACCATACCCTTCAGGTCGGCCGCGCCGCTTAATCCGTCGCCTTCGGACCCGCTTATCTCAATGGACAGGGGCCTTAAGAGAGCCTCATTCAAGAGGGCAAGGGAGACCCGCTCGGCCCGCAAGTGGATATCACAGCTCACAGGGCGGTCCGGCAGGCCGTTGACAATGCCGATTAGATGAATGGAGCCAAGAGAGGGGATGGTGACGGCGGCCTTTGTTATCTTCAGTTCTTTTTGTTTTATATCATAAGCGCCCTTGACGAAGACGGCGCGGTAAGCCGCGCGTCCTGCCCCCGGCTCCTTGAGAAAGAGGCCGCCCCTGAGCTCGGCCCTGCTGAGGGCGTTGTTCAAGGCAACGGAGCCCGTAAGCCTTCCAGAGGCCGGCGCCACCTTGGGCAGGACCGGAAGAGAGACATCCTTAAACTCCCACTTCATGACTGCTCTAAGGCGGGAGTCTCTTCTCTCAAGACTAAAATCCGCCTTTACGGTCCCGTGCCCGCCCCTGATGATGGAGAGCCCCCCGGCGTCCATGTCCTCAAGTTTTATAAGGCCGAGGCTAACGTGTCCCTTATCAAGACCGAGCTCCTTGATATCCACCTCGGCGTTAATAGAGGCAGAGGTCCTCAGCAGGGGCAGATAGGCCTTTGCCTCCACCCCGGCCCTGTTGCCGTGCCTCGCCGTAATGTGCAGGTTCAGAGGGCCTACGAGGAGGCGGGACCGGGCGCCGTGCCGGCGGACAAGGCCGTCCTTTACGATTAGCTCGTTAAAAAACCACGGTATGGAGAGAAGGGGCCGGCTCACTTTGGGAGCGGCCTGCTCACCAGATGGGGCGGGTGAAGGGGAGGGAAGCGCCGATAGAGATATTACGGGGTTACCTACGCTGAGGCTCACTACCCTGCCGCTTGTGAGCCCCCTGGGGTCAAGCTCTATATCAAGGCGGTCCGCGTAGAGGAGGGGCGCCTTGCCATGGCCTATCTTAAGGCCCTTTAGCGAGAGCCTGAGCCACGGCCCCGTGGTGAGGGATTGGATCTCCACATCCATACCCGTGGCCCTCCTTGCCGCGGAGACGATAAGGAGCGCCGGGTATGTGCTCTTCATGAAAAAATATGTGGACAGGACAAGAAGAAAGGAAAGGATGAGAAGGGAGGTGATGACCTTCCTCATGGTTTTACGCACCCTGATGCCGCCTTTTGCCTTGCTTTCCATCTTTTGATAATACCACTAAAGCAAGAAGGGAAAAAGGGGCATTAATCAAACCATGCATACAGGATGCCCGCCTTTAGAAATCCATGCGGTATCCCGTGATGAGAAAGTAATCGCGCGTATAATCGGTCTGGTCCCCGGTCCGGTCGTATATCCACTCAAGTCCGCCCTCGAACTCGAGGTGAAAACGCTTTTTCCAGTGATACTCCGTCCGCAGTGTGGGCCTTATCCTGTATTGGCTGCCCACGCTGTTGTTATTCTTGCTGTAATCAAAGAGTATCCTCGGGTTGATGCGCCAGTCCCTTTTAACGGTAAAGCGTGTGTTAAGGCTGAGGGTGGTGGTATTCGAGGCGCTGGTGTCCGAGTAGCGGAGCCCGGCGATGACGAGATCGTTTTTTATCAGGAGGTTGTTGGCGATGAGCTGCAAGGAGTAAAAGTACTCGGGACCCGTGCCCGGGACTTTTGCCACACCGCCGGAGGTCTCCGTGCCGGTAAGCTCCGATACGGTCACGGTTCCGCTTAACTGGTACTTGTCATTAAGGGGACTCGTTCCGCCGAGGGTAACGGACCAGTTCTGGGCCGTGCGGTCAAGGGCCAGTCTGCGGACATCGTCTTCTGACATGGAATTCATGAGCTCGGATACGGAATTTACATTCTGCCCCACAAGTGCGTTGCTTGTGCTCAGCGAAGGGGTCTGCCTGTAATCCATGGAGAGGTTCACCGTTCTATTGCCTGCGAGTATCCAGTTGCCCACAAAGAGAAAGGTATTTAGCCTGTCAAAAGACGTATCGTAATCAACGAGGGAGAAATAAGACCCCTTTGAGTAGTTGTACCGCGCCTCTCCGCCCACTGCCCTGCGGTCCGTTATGCCGTCCACCCGCTGGTTGATGGCAAAGACGTTAAAGTCCCATCTTTTCCAGAAAGTTCCAAGGTCCACGTTGAGGCCGAAAAAGTTCTTGTCCGTATCAACGCTCGTAAGACTGCTCGAATCCGCCGGAAAGCCGGCTACAAAGTTGAACTTTACACGGGGAACCTTTGAGTAGCTCAAGAGCCCGCCGTCAAAACGGCCAAGCACGCCTCCGGTGCTGTACCACTGCCGTCCCACACGGCCGGAGATATTCCTGTTGCGGTCCAGGACATCGAGGTACATGCGGCTTACCCGGCCCTCGCTGTTGTTACTATCAAGAAAGTCATACTCGTAGCCGCCGATGAATACGGAGCGGATATCATAGTCGGCGGTGCGCCTCCTGTAGGTAAAGTCAATGTCTGTTGAGAGGGATGAGCGGTTGAGGACGCTCCCCCCGATGTCCGTATAGCTTGCGTCGCGGTTATAGAACTGGGATAAGGTGCCGTAAAATTCGCTTACATTCCGCGACGTTCTCCTGCGCGTCAGTCTTTTTTTAGGCGTCTCCCGCGCCGTTTCCAGCCCGGCAAGACGCTGGCCAACGCGGCGGCCGCCCTCGCCCTCGGGGTAAAACAGCATGTACTCCCTGTATATTGCCTGGGCCTTTCCGGCCTGGCCGTTCCGCTCATAGGCAAGTCCCAGCAGCTCAAGGGCCTCGGGGCTGTATTTGTTCTCTGGAAATTTGAGGACCTTTGAGAGGAGCCTTACGGCCTCTTTATTATTGCCCCTGGTCATGGCCTTTTTCGCGGCCTTGAGCATGCCCTGCACGCGCTTTGATGTCTTTTTCGAGAGGGTTACCTTTTTCCTGCCAATGGGCGCGCCCCTGGAGGAGCCCCCGGGCTTGATAATATTTTTTATTGATCTTTTCTTCTCCCCCAGGGGGACCCTCGTTACCATGGCCTGTGGAAATGTCACGTCAAGGTCATTACGCACACTTTCAGCGGCCTTTCTCGATGGGAAAAAACCCAGACGCAGGATATACCACGACTGCGCCTTGCCCTTGTATGGTAGCGTGTAGAGGCGGTATTTACCAAAAACATCGAGCTTCGGCACGTCCCCGGACTTCACGGGCCGGGGTGAAAGAAAGAGCGTCAGGGCCCATAGGCCCCTGCCCTTTTTCTCTTCCGGCCTCGCGGCGGCCCTTGCCCGGCCTTTTGCTCTCACACCGGGTATCACTACAAGGGCCGCCGAAGCGTTCCTCTCCTCTCTGGACACCTTTGCTATCCAGGCGTGGGGAAATCTGGCCTTCATCACGGCAAGCTTGCGCTCCGCGGCCCTCCGTGAGGGGAAAAAACCCATACGGAGCCTGTGCCAGAGCACACCCTTCCTGCTCTTGTGCTTTGTCTTGTAAAGCCTGTATCCCTTGAAGAGCAAGGGGCCGGGAAGGGCCGCCGCGTCAATGGGCCTTGTTGAAGAAAAAAGATTCAGCGCGTAGGGATAACTCAGGTCCACAGCTGTCCCGCCGGAGTTGCCGCCATAGGAGATGCCGCATCCAAAGACCATTATCACGACAAGAATCAGTCCTGATAAAGTGACGGCCCGGTGAGCGGGAAAAAACAATTTTGTCATTAAGTGTGCCTTTAAGTATATAGACCGCTTAAGCGGGGCCGCTTACTTCTATTTAAAAGCCTTTTTATCCAACCTGTCCGGAGCCCTGACGTGTGCGCTCAGCGCCGGGGGTCACAGGGCGTATTTTCCTTGTCCGAGATGGCGATTACGAGGCTCCTGAAGTCCGCGCCCTGCCAGACCCTGAAAGAGACGGGGTTATGGAAGTAGAGGGCCAGAAAAGGCCCGCCCTCAACATCGCCCTCAAATATCACATCCGCTATATCGGCAACATCCGAGGATACGGTGCCGGGGTACTCACGCCTGAACTGGGCCGACTCATCCGAAGGATTTATGGCCAGCGGATGCAACTGAATACGCAGGTCCGTGCCGCTCTCAAAGGGAAAGTGCTTGATGTAGCGCATGGGTATGTTGAACTTCACTTCAATGAACCTGCACTCCTGGTGCTCCTCAAGACTGACCTCATCGAGTATCTGAAAGCGCCTCGCAAAGGCGCTACCCGGAACTTGAAGAATGGTGAACAGGGCCAGACTCAAGACAAGTATAATCTTTTTTTTCATAGTCCTACCATCCTCCGTCGCTTGTATGGTGATGACTGCTCTTGTGTTTTGAGATAACCGTAAATGTAGCGTCCGTATAGCGATGACAGGCCCCGGAACAGTCCCGCAGTTCGCTCACGGTGTAGTATATCTTGGGGCTGCTCACCTTTTTGTGTTTGCTTTCCTTGTACTTTCCGGCGTGACATCCGGCGCAATCGGGCTTGTAGGCCCCGTATTGCCATGCGATGACCTCGGAGTTTCCGGTATGGCAATCAATGCAATCCACCTTTGACCTGTGGTCACCGGGATAAAAGGCCGTGGTGTGGTGGAACGTGGTCACAGGTGTCCAGGCCCTTGTGTCGTGGCACTCGTTGCACTCCTGTGTGGTGACAAAGTGCCCCTGCGGTTTGCCCGTGGCCTTGGTGCCGTTATGGCAGGTAGAGCAGGAGCCCGTTACACCGTTGTGGTCAAAACTCGCAGGTATCCACGCTTTTGTGCTGTGGCAATCGTCGCAGATGTTACTGCTCTGCACATGGCCCGGAGGTTTACCCGTTGCCGTGGTGCCGTTATGGCAGTTGGCGCAGGGAGTGGTAATGTTGCTGTGGTCAAAACTCGCAGGTATCCACGCTTTTGTGCTGTGGCAATCGTCGCAGATGTTACTGCTCTGCACATGGCCCGGAGGTTTACCCGTTGCCGTGGTGCCGTTATGGCAGTTGGCGCAGGGAGTGGTAATGTTGCTGTGGTCAAAACTCGCAGGTATCCACGC
>CAZMKZ010000076.1:0-8193 GCA_964567185.1 uncultured Thermodesulfobacteriota bacterium | reverse complement strand
ACGGCGCAAAGCGATGGCGCTTTTCTTATTTCTTGAATAGCGCCATAATGCCGGCCTTGAAGGGTTTTTTCACAACGCCTTTTTCAGTTATGATGGCGGTAATAAGCCTTGCGGGCGTAACGTCGAAGACGGGGTTTCGTACGTTGATACCTGTTGGCGCGAGCCTCTTGCCCGCGATGTGCGTAATCTCTTTTGTGCTGCGCTCCTCAATGGGGATGGCCTCGCCGTTTTTAATATCCATGTCTATTGTGGATAGCGGGGCGGCTACATAAAAGGGAATCTTGTGCGCCCTGGCCAGTACGGCCACGGTGTAGGTCCCTATCTTGTTGGCAGTATCGCCGTTAGATGCTATCCTGTCGGCGCCCACTACCACGGCGTCTACAAGGCCCTTGCTCATCATGTACCCGGCCATGTTGTCGGCTATGAGCGTCACGTCTATGCCGTCTTTTTTAAGCTCCCATGCCGTAAGGCGCGCGCCCTGCAGAAATGGCCGTGTCTCATCGGCAAAGACCTTGATGTTCTTTCCCTTTTCGATGGCCCCGCGTATTACGCCGAGGGCCGTGCCGTAGCCTGCCGTGGCAAGGGCCCCGGCGTTGCAGTGCGTAAGGACCGTTGAGTTCTTTTTCAGAAGGCGAGCCCCGTTACGTCCTATCTTCTTGTTTATGAGGATGTCCTCATCGTGCATCCTGCGGGCCTCGGCTATGAGGATTTTTTTGATTTCTTCCGTGGATTTTTCCTTGTTGGCCTCGAAGACGGCCTCCATCCTGCGCGCCGCCCATGCAAGGTTCACCGCCGTGGGCCGCGCGCCTGCCACGTGGCGGACTATCTTTCTGAAATCTTTGCCAAAGGCCTTTATCTCGCCTGAGCTTATCTTTGATGCGCCAAGCGCTATGCCCATGGCCCCGGCCACACCGATGGCGGGCGCGCCCCTTACCACCATGTCTTTTATGGCCCCGGCCACCTCTTTGTATCCCCTGTACGTCCTGTAAACCTCGCGCGACGGCAGTACCCTCTGGTCTATCATGCGCACGCCTCTATCCATCCACTCTATGGTCTTGAACATATTCAGACTCCACTCCTTTGGCTTTTTTTTAATAGTCTCTTTTTAATAGACCGGTCTTTCGCTCTGAAGGGCCCCGTTTCCCATGGGCTGAATAAGGACATCTTCACCGGCCATAATCACCTCGCACTCTTCCGGGGCTATTATGAAGATATCCGCCTTGACCATGGAGGTTATCATGCCCGAACCCTGCCCCACAAGGGGGGTTGCAAGGTACTCGTTGTCTTTTATCTCAAGCACGCCACGGAGAAAATTCATCCTCCCCGGTTTTTTTCTTATCGTGGAGGTAAGGCGGGCCGTAAAGGCGCCCTTGAAGATATCACTTCTGCCCGCCATCTTGAGCAGAGCGGGACGGACGAACTGCTCGAAGGCCACCATAGAAGATACGGGGTTTCCCGGAAGGCCGAAGGCGGGCTTTTCGCCTATGACGCCGAAGGCAAGGGGTTTTCCAGGCTTCAGGGCCACCTTCCAGAACTTCATCTCCGAGCCCAGGTCTTTAAGCACCTCTTTCACAAGGTCGTAATCGCCCACGGAGACGCCGCCCGAGGATATTATGCAGTCGTAGCCCGCGGCCTCGGTGAATTTTTCGTTGAGGACTTCCCTGTCGTCAGGTGCGATGCCGAGGTTTACGCACTCGGCGCCTGTTTCTCTGGCGAGGCTTGCGAGGGCGTATCCATTGCTGTTGGTAATCTTGCCCGGGGCAGGGGGCGTATCAATGTCCACGAGCTCGTCGCCTGTTGAGACCACGGCCACGCGCGGCCTCCGGTATACGGGGACCTTTGCCCTGCCGATTGTGGCGAGCATGAGAATCTCGGCGGGGCGGATAAGACTGCCTGCGTTGATGACAGTATCTCCGGTGGCGAAGTCCTCGCCCTCTTTTCTGATGTTGGCGCCGTGGCGGGCGGGGACGAGTATCTCCACCGCGTTATCTCCGGCCTTGCGCGTCCTCTCTACCATGACAACGGCGTCGGCGCCCTCCGGCGTGGGCGCGCCGGTCATTATCCTTACGGCCTCGCCCGGCCCTATGGGACCGGCCGGCACGCCTCCGGCGGGCAGATCATAGAGGACCTTGAGCGTAACGGGGGACTCTTCAGAGGCTTCCGCGACATCGGCTGATTGAAGGGCGTATCCGTCCATGGCCGAGTTGTCCCACGGCGGGTTGCCCCGGCCCGCTATTATGTCCTCGGCCAGCACCCTGCCGGCGGAATCTGATATGTCTACTGTCTCTACGCCGAGGGTCTTGATCTCAGCGAGTATAAGCTCTATGGCCTCGTTTACCTTTAGCATCTTTTCACCTTTATTGAGCAAAATTTCCTGTTCAGGGGGAAGAAAAACATATCGTCAGGCCCCGGCCCTGCGGGCCGTCAAAGAGAGGGCCTTTGCATGCAGTGGTCGGCTGTCAGGTAAAGCGATTCAAGCCGCGGCCGTAGTGCTCCACTGTCTGAGGGCCGCCTTCCGTGTATGACGTTTTTTTGTTTTTCTGGCCCTTACAGGTATTACTATGAGTTTACCCGGGCGGATGTAGCGAGGGTTGGAGAGGTCATTGAGATAAAGGATGAGGCTTATCCTTGTCCTGTATTTTCTCGCTATGGCCCAGAGCGTATCTCCGCGTCTTACGCGGTGCTTGTAGAACCTGAGCCTGTCCTTCGGGGCAATTTTACTGAAGTTTTCCTTGAAACGGTCCACCCTGTCAGGGGGGAGTTTTATCTGGTAGGCAGAGTAATCGGGCGGAGTGAACCAGCGTATGAGTTCGGGGTTCAGGTGTTTTAACTCTTTTACGCTTATGCCCGCGGCGTTGGCTATGACCTTTATGTCCGTGGCGTGAGGGATATCAACCTTCTCGTAGATAACGCTCTCATCATAAACAAGGCCCTTGAAGCCGTAGCGTTCCGGGTCCCTGGCTATGAGGACGGCGGCCATGTATTTGGGCACATACTGGCGCGTCTCCCTTTTCAAGGGCCGCCTGTGACGGGCGAGTTTCCAGAAGTCATCGGTCTTGTATCTTTTGATGGCCCGCGCTATCCGGCCCTCTCCGGCGTTGTATCCCGCCATGGCGAGCTGCCATGAGCCGAATCGTTCATAGAGTTTTTTCAGATACCTGGAAGCGGCGACAGTGGACTTTTCCGGGTCCATCCTCTCGTCTATCCACCAGTCCACTCTGAGTCCGTAGCGCCTGCCCGTGGCGCGTATGAACTGCCACATGCCCACGGCGGACCTGCCCGACTTTGCCCTGGGGTTCAGGCCGCTCTCGATGAGGGCGACGTAAAAGAGGTCTTCGGGCATGCCTTCTCTGCGGAGTATCTTCTCAATGAGCGCCCTGTATCCGCCCATGCGGGCCAGCCACTTTTCAAAGTACGGCCGTCCGCTTGTCTGGAAGTATTTTATGAAGGATTCAACGCTGTTATTTACAACAATAGGTATGTCCGGCAGCGGCGGGTCTTCCTGGCCGCCGCCATCACCCCCAAGGTAGGGGTTGTCTGTGACGGCCTCGGCAGGCGCCGGAGGCGGCAGGAGCTCGCGGGAATGCATGACCGCGGACACGCTGGTACAGACCTCGGAGACAGGGCCGTAATGGTCTTGCGGGCAACTGTCCGTCAGGCCTGCCATGGCCCCGGGGGCGAGCCCGAGGCATAGCAGTATGGATAGAAAAAGCCCGGTGGATATCTTTCCCATAAAACGTCCCCTGTCTCCGGAGTTAGTGTGGTTTGGAGTGAGCTGGCCTGACGGGTTTTATCTGGCTGAACTTCTGCCTTATGTCCGCGGCAGTGTCCTTTGCTATCGTCTCTATGGATTTTCCGGCGGTGGCAAACTTCCGGGTTTGCTCCATGAAGGCCTGATTCTGTTTTATCCAGCGCTTTGTGACGCTTCTGCCGTATGCCTTCAGCGATACGTTGAAGAGGTCGAGCCTCAGCGCGCGTTTGACTATCTGAGGTATGGAGTAGAACCTGCGCGCGGCCTGAATGGTCTCGGATTGAAGCTCATAGTAGCTCATGTTCTTGGGCGTGAAGACTATGTGGTGCGCGTCATAGAGGCTCCAGTCTTTGGAGACGATGCGTCCGGCGTCATCGAGGTCTTTGTAGCAACCTGTGCCGGGAAGCGGCGTAAGTATGAGGAACTGCACGGTCTCAAGGTCGTTTTTCTTGGCGAACCGCACGGTGTCGTGGATGGTGCTCACATCGTCATAATCCGAGCCAAAGACGAACATGCCGTGAATGCGTATGCCGTTGGAGTGCAGTTTGTTTATGCACCACTCGATGTCTTCTACCGTCTGGTTTTTGTTGTATACCTCAAGGGTCTTCGGGTTCACGGATTCAAAGCCTATGTAGACGGTGTGACAGCCCGCCCTTTTCATGAGGTCCATGAGCTCGGGGTCCTTGGCCACGTCTACGCGTACCTGTGCCGTCCAGTTGGGCGTAAGGTCAGCCTCTATCATGGCCTTCAGGAGGGCCTTGGTCCTCTTTTTGTTGGCCACGAAGTTGTCGTCATAGAAGAAGACCCATTTGCCGCCTCCCTCTTTGTTTCTGCGCAGTTCCTCAAGGACGAGCTCTGTCTTTCTGAAGCGGTATTTTCTCCCGAACATGGCGGTTACGGAGCAGAAGTTGCAGTCATAGGGACAGCCCCTTGATGTCATGATGGGGGTGATGCATACTTTTTTGTAGGGGTCTTTCTCGAAACCATGCACAAGGGTAAAGTCAGGCACGGGTATGGTGTTGACGTCCTTGCAGAATGGCACTGTTTTATTCTTGAAGATAGTGCCGTCAGGTTTTTTGAAGACAATGCCGGGGATGGCTTCGAAGCCCTTGCCCGTCTCAAGGGCCTTTATGAAGTCCATGATAATATCGTCCACCTCGCCGCGAAGGACGTAGTCGCAGTACTCAAGGGCCTCTTCGGGTAGAAAGGTAACGTGAGGGCCTCCCATGAATACGGGTATGCCGGCTTCCTTGACTATCCGGGCTATCTCGTAGGTGCGCGCGGATGTGGATGTTAATGAAGATAGACCTACGAGATCGGCGCTGAGGATATCCTCAAGGTCAATTTCTTCGACTACCTCGACATAGGTCTTTACATCATAACCATGTTTTTTCAGGGTTGTGCCGAGAAGCACGGTGCCGAGCCTCGGAAGAGGCATCCTCGCGAATACGTGAAGGTCCGGCGGTTTTGGTTCTACAAAGATGATTTTTTTCATATTATCTCTTTTTATGGTCAAGGCCCCATAAGTAAAGGCCCGACAGTTTGGTTAAGCGAAACAAGACGATTATTCTAAAATATTACTCTTTATTATAAACACCCCCTGTAATGGGGCGCCGTGGCCCTGGTCACAGGAAGTTTTTTTATGCCTCCTCGATTTATGCCATTCCTCTTGCATCGGCCTGTTGCTGCATCGGCCCCTTTTTATGTATGGGCCACTGTTTTATACATGGGCCCTATTTATTCGCCGGCCCCCGTTTTATAACGTCCTGCATATGCCGGCCCCGTCTTATACCAGCCTCATTATATTCGAGTATAGACCTTTTGCAGTATAGATAGATACTATATGCTTCACCGCGCTCTGTCAAGATAAAAGCCCTGTCTTTTGGTCTTGAGCCATGGTCTTTTTTCTCCGCTCTCCTCCTCTCTCAGGGCATTCTCTTGCCCACGGAATGGACGCTGTTTTTAAAGCCCCAGGGCCTTTGAAAGAAAAGGCCCTGTTTTTCCTCCCCGTGCCTTTGCCACTTGCTCGGGCGTCCCGGAGCAGACAAGGCCTCCGCCCTGCGGCCCGCTTCCCGGCCCCATGTCGATGACATGGTCCGCCGTCTTTATGACCTCCATGTTATGCTCTATTATAACTACGGTATTGCCCGAGTCCACGAGACGTCCGAGGAGGCTCAGGAGTTTTTTGATATCATCGGTGTGCAGGCCCCTTGTGGGCTCGTCAAGGATGTAGAGCGTATCCTCGGTCGCCCCCTTTAAGAGCTCTCGTGCGACTTTTATCCTCTGGGCCTCGCCTCCGGAGAGTCTCGGGGCGGGTTGCCCGAGACGCAGGTACCCGAGCCCCACCTCTACCATGACCTTGAACCTCCTGTGCAGGTCCGCGTTGCCCCTGAAGAGGCGGCCGGCCTCGTTAAAGGTCATTTGAAGGACATCGCTTATGCCAAGCCCCCGGTATCTTATGGCGAGAGTCTTTCTGCCGAAACGCCTGCCCTTGCAGGCGGGGCATTTTATATACACATCGGGAAGAAAGTACATATCCATCTTCAATACTCCCTCGCCCTTGCATCTCTCGCATCTGCCGCCCGGGACGTTGAAGGAAAAGTTGCCCGCCGTCAGCCCCGAGGCGCGCGCAAGGGGCCGGGCGGCGAAGATCTTCCGTATGGAGTCAAATGCCCCGATGTATGTAACTGGTATGCTCCTGTGGGTCCGTCCAATGGGGTCCTGGTCCACAAGTTTCAGGCCGTGGACATATTCGGCTCCATGGATGGCGGTAAAGGGCAGGGGGCGTTCTGCCTTAATGGAAAAACGCCGGGCAAGGGCCCTGTACAGGGTCTCTATGAGCAGGGTGCTCTTGCCCGAGCCCGAGACCCCGGTGACGCAGGTAAGGGTCCTCAGCGGTATGCGGATATTTATGCCCCTGAGGTTGTTGCCGGTTGCGCCTTCGAGGCAGAGGTGCCTGCCGCTGCCGCGGCGTCTCCAGCGGGGCACGGGAATGGATAATCTACCCGTAAGGTAGTCCGAGGTAAGGGTCCGGGCCTCTTTAAGGAAGGCTTCAGTATCTCCCGTGAATACGGCGCGTCCGCCCGATTCTCCGGCACCGGGGCCGAGCTCCACAATGTAATCCGAGCTTCTGATGATATCGGCGTCGTGCTCCACTACGACGATGGTATTGCCCCTTGAGCAGAGTTTTTCCATCTGAGCCTTCAGGGCCTCGATATCAACGGGGTGCAGTCCCACGGAGGGCTCATCCAGGACGTACAGCACGCCCGTAAGCGACGAGGCCAATTGCGTGGCAAGGGTTACACGCTGTATCTCTCCGCCTGAGAGGGTCTTTGTGGCGCGTGAGAGGGAGATATAGCCGAGACCGGTCTGAAAGAGGAACTCCAGCTTGCACGCTACCTGCCTTACGGCCTCGCCTGATATCTTTTTTTCCATGGGGCCGAGCATTAAGGCACCGAAGAACTCCCGCGCCTCTTTGATGGTCATGGCGTTTATCTGTGCTATGTCTCTGTTGTTTATGGTGAGGTTAAGGGCCGCGTCGTTGAGGCGCCTGCCCTCACAGAGAGAGCAGGTGGAAAAGGACTTGTACCTTGAGGTAAAGACCTTTATATGGAGCTTGTACTGCTTTTTGTCGAGCCCCGCGAAGAACTCGTCTATGCCGTGAAACCCCGGCGTGCCCTCGTGTATGAGCCTTTGCGTCTCGGCGGGAAGGTCTTTGTATGGCGCGTCGAGGTCAATGCCGTACCCGGGGGCGCTCTGCTCAAGTTCTTCATAGAGCCAGATATAGGAGGGCTTTGTCCAGGGCGCGATGGCGCCCTGCCTGAGCGAGAGGGTCTTATCGGGTATTATCTTGTCCTCGTCGTAAAGGAGCACGTTGCCAAACCCCCGGCATTCAGGGCAGGCCCCTACTGGGTGGTTGAAGGAGAGGGCAAGGGGCGTGGGCCGCGTTGTGGCAAGGCCGCAGGAGCGGCATACTGGGGCGCGTCTGAAGCGCGTGAGGCTTTTGCCTTCCACCACGACCCAGGCCGCGTCCCCGCCCTCTTTGTAGGCGTTCTCAAGCGATCCTGTAAGCCTATCTCTCGCGCTTTCCCGTAATATTACCCTGTCCAATACCACGTCAAGGTCTTTTATCCCGCTGAGACAGGGCTGTTTTTCATTGAGGTCGTATATCTCGGAGTTAAGGCGAACACGGGAAAAGCCCCTTGAGAGAAGTCCGGCAATTAACCCGGCCTCTCCCTCTTCGCCCTTCTCTGCATTCAAAGAGACAGTGAAGCCCATGGCGGCCCGCATATCCGCGTTTTCTTTGATAAGCCGCTCGGCTACCTCCGAGGGTTCGTCCGGCCTTATCTCTACCTTGCATTTGGGGCAGTGCAGTCTGCCGATGCGGGAGAAGATGAGCCGT
Source organism: uncultured Thermodesulfobacteriota bacterium (assembly GCA_964567185.1). Lineage (GTDB taxonomy): Bacteria > Desulfobacterota > GWC2-55-46 > GWC2-55-46 > JADFVP01 > JAJRZX01. Next base: position 40 of record CAZMKZ010000076.1, on the reverse strand, counting down.
ATGTAGTCGTTAATCTCCGATGCCGTGCCCACTGTGGAGC
>CAZMKZ010000075.1:4613-8219 GCA_964567185.1 uncultured Thermodesulfobacteriota bacterium | reverse complement strand
CCAACCTCTTCCTCTCATCCTCCTCAGCCCTCTTTCTTTCGGTAATATCCTGTACGGTACCCATCAGCTTTACGGCTTTACCGGCTTCATCCAATATCACCTCAGCCTCGCTATGAAAGTGCCGCTCTTCGCCGTCGCGCCTCACTATCCTGTAGTCCACGGAATAGGGCTTTCTTTCATGAATAGCCTCGTCAATGGACCTCTTTACAACCTCCCTGTCATCAGGAGGGATGGCTTCCAGGAAGGCATCAAAGGTGGGTCTGAACTCATCTTTTTCCAGGCCGAATATCCTGTACACCTCTGCAGACCACATTACCGTGTTCCGCACAATATCCCACTCCCAGCTTCCCATGCGGGCTATATGCTGTGCCTTCGTTAACCCCTCTGCAGTCTTTGTGAGTTCGAAATCGCGTTGTTTTATCTGGGAGGCCATGCGGTTGAAGGTGGAGGCGAGCCCCCCCAATTCATCATTAGTCGTAATAGGTATGTTTATACCGTATTCCCCGCCAGCCATGATTTCAGCCTTTGAGGAGATCTTTTTGATGTAAGAGACGACCCTTTGATAAAAGAACAAAAACAAGATGAGAGCAAGGCTCATCGTTACAAGGCTGGTTAGCATTATGGACTTTTTTAGCGGCATGAGCGAGGCAAAGGCCTCGGCGGTATCGTATTTTACAATGAGGGTCCACTTCAGATTAGGCAGGTACATGGAAGCTCCCGCCACGTCCACTCCCCTGTAATCTTTATAAAAGGCGCTTATCTCCTTGCCGGACTCAAGAGAAGATTTAACGGGCAGGGTGTCTATCCTTTGCCTGGCCTCCCTTAATTTCTTGGGCAGGGAGGACGCAATCACGCGTTTATCTCTATCAACAAGATAAACTTCCAATGTCTTCAGCTTGCCCTTCCTCCACGATAAGGCACCAAGGTCCCTGTTGATTTTTCCGTTCAGGACCCCGTCGATTCTGGAAAGGGGCATGATATTAGATAGTACCCCGATTATTTTGCCCGTTTTTGCGCTCCTTACAGGGGTTGAGACCGCAAGCTCCGGCTCGGGGGAGAGGTCGAAAGAACCATCCAGCACTGAAGTGACCTTTTTGCCCTCGGTGAAAAAATCCGCCTTTGAGACATCTTTTCCATCCATGGCCGGAGATGTTGAAGCGACAACGCTCCCGTCAAGGTTCATAACGAGTATATTTTTAATGTGACCGCTAAGGGGGAGCTTGTCTTTTATAAGATGCATGGTCAGGGCGGCGTTGTCCCCTTTTTTGTCTTTTGAGATCTTCTCAAGCTCCTTTTTTACAAAGCCGTCGCTTGAAAAGTCCTCTGCGCGCATCTTGCTCATCTCGATAAAACCGTAGACCTGCCCCTCGTAGGCATCTGCAAGAAGAGTCAGGCTCTCGAGTATCTGTTTCTTGACAATACTTCCATCCCTTGTGTAGCTGTAGGAGAAACCCACAATCACGGGAAAAAGAATCGCGCAGAGGAGTAAAAAGAACTTCTTGGATAGCGAAAATTTATACTTTTGCATACTAAGACTTATCTCCAATTAGATGGGCGGGGTCGGGTGGGGCGGGGTGGGGCCTCACAAAACGTTTTATATCTACTGCATTAGTTACAGTTTAGCATATAATAACAAAGATCCGCAAGAGTATCGTTCCAAAAGGTCTCATTACCTGCCAATATCTATTTCTCTGCCTTTTTCATGTCATCATCGTGCATAAGCAGGCAATTCCTTCACTTGCACTACGATAACAATGGCATGACGACCTGATTGTAAATTTTTTAATGTTATGGGCGCGCTCCACGCGCCTGGTGGGTTTTCAGGGATGTACCAGCTCAGCGGTCCAGGCTACGACGCTTAAGGGTAAGGTTCTTTAACGGCAGATCTTTTCTGAATAACTCATAGGCAGAATTAGAGCTTCGCTTGTGGGCCTCCTCAATCTGCTTTTTTTTTCTCTCGGTGGTCTTCTGTCTCAGGTAATACTCATAGAACCTGTTGTAAAACTCATCGGGATAGACCGTAGCCTCGAAGACGAGCTTTTCCGCCCCCCTGGTCTCTCTCAGCGGATACTCAAGCGTCACGCTATCAAGGGGGGCTATCCTTGTATCAAAGTACTCTTCCGAGAGGTCAAGGGCCAGCTTTCTGCCTATGTAGGCCTCTAAAACCGTGTCCTTAATCTCTTGCCCCTTCGAGTCAACAAGGTAGCCCTTTACAACGATTAGCGGCGTGGCGTAGGTGGGGTAGTAATGGCCCGCGCCGGTGTTGGTGATGGTAAGCCTCGCCGAAGCGCCATGAGGCCCTTGTACGCCGGCCACTTCCACCTTGATGCCCTTTCTGGCCATCTCCGCGTCGTGTATGCCCCTGAAGAGATGGCGTCTTCCGGGCATATGACAGCTCTGGCAGGGTATACCCGCCCGCCCGTAGGCGCTCTCCTTCCACTCATCGTATGTATTAACAAGGAGGCGGCCATTAAGACGAAAACCGTCTTTTAGCTGATGACAGGCCGCGCAGAACTCGGCCTTCTCGAAAAAACCCTCTTGCCTCACGCCGTGGTTTGCCTTTACACCCTTAGCGAGCCCCTTGAGCCGGGGAGATGTAGGCCCGGTGACACCTGCGCCGCGCGCGTGGCAGACGGCGCAGCTTACGCCCGTTGCCTTCAGAGTTGCGTCAAAGTCCCTGTTTTTAAGATAAACTCCCTCGCCGGAGTATGGGTTCGTATGAATCGTCTCATTCTGTACGGATAAGGGGGCATGGCAAAAATAGCAGGCAATAGCCGTCTCAGGGTCGGCAAGAGGGTCGAGCTGAAAGAGCAGACCCGGCCCCATGCTTTTGCTGTGCAGGGAAGCGCTCCAGTCGCGGAGTTTTTCAACATGGCAGGCGCCGCAGGTTTTGGGACGAAGGTCTCTTGCAGAGAAGGATGGACTGTTAACGATAGGACGCTTCCAGTGCTGTGTAACCGCCCCCTCTCCTCCCAGAGAAAGGGAGGAAGAGGCGGTGATTACAAGAAAGATAAGGGCTGTTAAACCGAACCGTTGAATGGAAAAGCTCCTCCTCTCACCTGGAGCAGGGATTCTTTTTCATCCCGCATGGATTCGACTTCATGGAACAGGGATTGGCGGAGCACGGGTTTCTCATGCCGCAGGGGTTCTTCATGCTGCAGGGATTACCCTTCATGCTGCACGGGTTCATGGCCGGCTTGCCGCCTCTCATATTGGCGGCGACATAAGCCGCAAGGGCCGTCATCTCCTGAGAGTTCCACGCGAGGGCCTTGCCCTTCATGGGGTTAAGCACACAGTAGTTTATCATCTGGTCCATGGTCACAATGTCGTTTGGCATCTTCACATACTTGGGAAAGGGTTTTTTCTTCAGCCCCGCACCATTTGGATGACATGTGCTGCATGAGACACCGGCTGTTCCCAGAGAAGTATCCTTCCAGAGTCTTCCGGCCATCTTTCTGAGCTTCTTCGTGCTCTTCAAGTGCCTGGCACGGAGGGGGATGACACCGGAGGAGGCGCAGGGATTTTTCGTTGCACAGGGATTTGCCCCCATGGAACATGGGTTAGCCTTCATGGAACAGGGATTGCCGGAGCATGGGTTCTTAGCCC
>CAZMKZ010000075.1:0-4513 GCA_964567185.1 uncultured Thermodesulfobacteriota bacterium | reverse complement strand
GCGCCGAAGAGAGTGAGAACGCGGCAAAGGCTGAAAAAGCGATGATAGCGGTTAAGACACTTAATCTATTCCACATCTTAATCTGTCCTCCTCTCTATTATGAACGCAAGAACATTATCACCACTTATTGTCTTTATTTGAGCAGGGATTACTGTAGCATGGGTTCTTCATGGAGCAGGGGTTCTTTGAGCATGGGTTCATTTTCATGGAACAGGGATTTTTTGAACAGGGGTTCATCTTCATGGAGCAGGGATTCTTCATACTGCAGGGATTCATCTTCATGGAACATGGGTTTTTTGAACAAGGATTGGCCTTCATGGAGCAGGGGTTCTTCATGCTGCAGGGGTTAGCGGCGCAGGGATTCATTTTCATGGAACATGGATTGGCCTTCATGGAGCAGGGGTTTTTCTTCATACTGCAGGGATTCTCTGTCTTGGCCGGATGCTTTCCCATGGCAAGCAGAAGGCCCTGTGCCGGGGCGGGCTGAACAGACATTCCGGTAAAGACAAAAAACATCAACAGGCCCATTAAAATACTTAGTCTCTTGCGTATCATATCAGATTCTCCTTTTTATATTGTCTATCTGGATTGAACCGACCGTCACGCCAGGAAATCTCCTGACTACCGCACTCACTTAGAAAAATCCTTCCACCTTTCACCCCATAATTCTCATAAGGTCTGTTAAATTTACAACCCTACGCTTTATGAATATGGGCCAGTCTAATCTAACCTCTGGTTAAAAGATGTAAGGGATATTACAGTTGCAAGGGTTTTTTGCGCCTTTAAGGTTATTTAAGATTAAACTATAGCGGATAATCCCCATGTCCGCAAGGAGGAGGCATTTTTTAAATGGACAGGTAACCGGGGCGGCCTTAGACCGACTCATAGGGGTACCTGCCCTTCCACTTACTGCAACGGGGCTGTGCCTGACATTCCCTGCAAAAGGGCACGGGTATGGCCACGCCGTCCTTAAGGACTCCCGAGACCATGTCCAGGGTATAGCCATTGGCGTCAAAGACGAGTTCTCCGCCAAGGTCCGTACAGCTTGTCATCTTGTCTACCCTTTCGCGCGGCACCTCGGGATGAACGTGCTTGTGCCAGAATTTTTTTATGGATGGTATGCGCGCATCATCGCCAAAACCGATAAAATCGTCGCACCTGCCGCTATCGAGCCAGTAGGGCTCCTCTTCATTATGTATGGCCCCCGCCGGACAGGCCAGACGGCAGTCCGAGCAGCCCTCGCATCTTTCCCAATACCCCGACTCGATTCGAGCCGGTGCAGGACAGCCCGTAATCCTGTCGTCAAAGCCCACGACACAGACCTTCATGTCAAAGCCGAATTTATAACCATAGACAAGGGAGTTCCTGGCCCTTACACCGAGGCCCGAGAGGATAGCGGCCATCTTGAAGTTCGTATAGATGGGAAACCAGTCCTTAAGGCCGCTTTTTGTCAATATCTCATCGGCCTCTTTATAGAGTGAGTAATCCCAGGAGTCGGGAGAATGGCGGGCAAGGACGATGCAGTTGACGATAGAGAGAAAATGGATGTTGTTCGTGTAATCGGAGCCGTACTCCTGCGCCTTTCCCTTGATGGGAGAATAGGCGCACTTTTTCAACTGCTCTTCGGTGAGCATGCCTACGTCCCAGATGTCATCGGGAAATAGTTTCTGTATATCCGAAAATTTTATACTCCCTGCCATGGGTATTATTCTTCCCTGAATAAGAAAAGCCTTCCCGCGATTGTGGATATATCTACATCTTACTCTAAATCAATCTGCAAGGTCAAATATGGAGTTTATTGAAAGAGGTCCTCTATCCGCGGCGCATATGGGATATAATAAACAGACAGGCATAGACCCCATTTAAGGAGGAGGAGAGAGAAAAAGCATGGAAATATCAGAAGAGATGTCGGCAATGAAAATACCGGTTGCTACCAGAGTCAGGGGCCGTCACCGCGTGTTGCGCCGGCGCCGGCGATTGCCCCTCATGGAGATAATATGCCTCCTCACACTCGGCCTCACCGTGATCTTCACCCTCCCCGCGGCCGCCGCCGGGGAGGCTAAAGAAGCTTACACCAACCGCCTTATAAAGAGCCGCGACCCCTATCTGCTCCTGCATGCCCACAATCCCGTGGATTGGTACCCATGGGGTCCCGAGGCCCTGGAGAGGGCCAGGCGAGAAAACAAGCCCATATTCGTCTCCATCGGCTACTCCACCTGCTACTGGTGTCATGTTGCCGAGCGGGAGCTCTACTCAGACCCGAAGATAGCGAAGCTGATGAATAAGTGGTTCATCAACATCAAGGTAGATAGAGAGGAGCGTCCTGACCTCGACGGCGTATACATGCAGGCCAGAGAGGTCTTGACCGGCCACGGCGGCTGGCCGAACAACGTCTTTCTTACCCCTCGCCTGAGACCATTCTTTGCCGGAAGCTATTTTCCTCCAAAGGCCGGCGGCGGACGCCCTGGTTTTCCCGATGTCTTAAGGGGTCTGCATAAGGCATGGACCCTTGACCGCGGCCGCGTAGATGAAGTGGCCGGCGAGGTTTACAATGCGCTCCACAAGGCCGCCGGGGAGGGCGTCATTGCCTCTGAGAGGCCCCTGAATATGGGACAATGGCTTGATGAGGCCCGTAACGAGGCCGCTACGGCCTTTGACGAGGCCGAGGCCGGATTTGTGAACGGCCCAACGAAGTTTCCAAATACGCCGAGGCTCTCCATGCTCCTTGCCGCATACAGAGATGGTCATAATGAAAAATCCCTGAAGATGGTTACACGCACGCTTACGGCCATGGCCGAGGGCGGCATCATGGATCAGCTTGGCGGCGGTTTCCACCGTTACAGCACGACCTCTGACTGGTCAATACCCCATTTTGAGAAGATGCTCGTTGATAACGCCCAGTTGCTGGGTTTATACGCACAAGCCTACGCTGTCACAAAAAGACCGCTATTTAGGCAGGCGGCCCTTCGTACGGTCCGTTATCTTACAGAAGAGATGCAGGCGCCGGGCAATGGTTTTTACAGCGCGCAGGACGCCGAGGCAGGGGGCATTGAAGGTGGGAGCTATGTCTGGACCCGAAGGCAGATAGAGAGAGTCCTTGGCGCTGAAAAGGCCCGTAGGTTTTTTACGCTCTATGACCTTACGCCCATGCCTCCCGCCCTGGCAGGCCACAGACAGACCCCTGGCGGTGTACTGCGGTTAAAGCGTGAGAGTGCCCGGAAACCGGCCGGTGACAATGGGCTGGCCGCGGCCATAGAGGCCCTCGCCCCCATGCGGAAAAAACTCCTCTCAGCGCGCAGAGCACGCATACAGCCTGCCCGTGATGAAAAGATAGTCACCTCTGACAACGCCCTTGCGATAATCGGATTTACTGAAGCCGGAGAGGCGCTCCACAATGCCGGGCTTACGAAAAGGGCCGTTAAAACCGCCCAACGCCTCTGGGAGCAGGCCTATGACCCCAAGAGCGGCGAGCTCAGGCACCAGTTTTTCAAGGGCCTTCCCGGGGGGCCGGGTTTTCTCGATGATTACGCCCTTATTGGCAGGGCCTTTATGGAGCTCTATCACAGCACCAACGACGGCCTCTGGCTCGCGCGCGCAGAGCAGGTGGCCGGGTCCATGCTTCGGCGCTTCGCACTGCCCCATGGGTCCCTTGCCACGAGCTGGGACAGAAGCGGCCTTCTTGCCGCGCCCCCGGCAAGGGGAGACTCGGGCAAACCTTCGGGGATATCCGCGGCCATGGGCCTTCTGCTGGACCTTGCCGCAAGCGCCCATGAGGAGCGTTATTCCCTTACAGCACTCAGTGCCCTTATGCCTCTGCAAGATATAATCAGCGCCAATCCCTCCAACTGGGCCGCCCTATTGACCTCGCTTGAAAAACCGAATCTTCGGAGGGCCCTTGATTCCGCGGTAAAGGCCCGCCGTTCCGCAAAGAATCAAGGCATGACTGATTCAGCCGGACACGTGCGCGTCAGAGGTCAATGGTTATCCTCCGGTGAAACACCCAATCTCATTCTCACGGTTAACATTGACCCCGGTTATCACATCAACGCCAACCCGCCATCACCTTCCTATCTCGTTGCCACAGAGCTCCTCGTCAAGGGTTACCCCGGGGTAAAGGTCGATTATCCGGCGTCAAAGACCTTTAAGGCAAAATTCGCGCCTCAAGGTATCGCTGTATACGATGGGAGTATTACACTGAAGGCGCGTCTGCCGCAGGGCTCTTTGCCTGCCCCTCCCGCTCTCAGCCTGCGGGTTCAGGCATGTAACGAGACCCTCTGCCTTGCGCCCGCCCTGATAAGGGTACCGCTCGAAAAGACAGAAGCGCATGGGAAGTAGTTGGGCTAATCACAAACAGCCTTTATGGCAAGAGGCTTTTTAGAGTAGAAGGGTCCGGGGCTTTTGCCCTTAAAGAAGTGGGAAAACCGTGACCCGGAGGCAGTATCTTATATCAAGGGAATAATGGTGGCGGTGGGTGGACTCGAACCACCGACACGGGGCTTATGAGACCCCTGCT
>CAZMKZ010000074.1:0-8351 GCA_964567185.1 uncultured Thermodesulfobacteriota bacterium | reverse complement strand
TCAATCAATCCTCGGAAATAGCGGCGCTATCCTCTCTACCTTCAACCCTGCGGGAAGCCCGCCCCACGCCGTATCAGAATCAAAATCAGCGCCTTCGGGCGAGCCGCTTATGCCAAGGGCCCCCCATATCTTCAAGGCCGAGCCGGGCATGAAGGGAAAGACGTATATGGCGAGTATCCTCAGCCCCTCGCAAAGTGTATAAAGAATATTCGAGAGCACTGCCTCGTCCTTTTCTTTCCATGGTGCGGCGCGTTCCACATACCCGTTGAACTCGCTTATAACGCCCCATATCTCAAAGAGGGCGTCGTAAAAATTCAGCTCCTCCATCTTCGCCTCAAAGGAGCCTTTCAGAGAGGCAAGCCTCAGACGGGCCTTGCCCTCAAGCTCGGGCCGGGAAATCTCCTCGCCGCCTTCAGGCACAAGGCCCCCGCGATATTTCACGACCATGGCAAGCGTCCTGCTTAGAAGGTTTCCAAGGTCATTTGCAAGGTCGCTGTTGATGCGGCCCTCAAGGGCCTTGATGGAAAAATCCCCGTCATGGCCGAACCGCACCTCACGAAGAAGAAAATACCTGAAAGGGTCAACGCCGTACTTCGCGATTACCTCCACGGGATCCACGACGTTGCCAAGAGATTTGCTCATCTTCACCCCGTCTACGGTCCACCAGCCATGGGCAAAGACCTTTTTCGGCAATTCCAGCCCCGCGCTGAGCAGAAAGGCTGGCCAGAACACGGCGTGAAACCTCAGAATATCCTTTCCTATTACGTGGACGCTGGCGGGCCAGAAGCCCTTTTTATCCATCTCATCGGGGTATCCCGCGGCGGTAAGGTAATTTATGAGGGCCTCGAACCAGACATACATGACGTGTGTGTCACTGCCCGGCACGGGCACGCCCCACGAAAAAGTCGTCCTGCTGATGCTGAGGTCACGGAGCCCCTCGCGGAGAAAGGCCAGGACTTCACGCCTCTTTCCCTCGGGACCTATAAACCCCGGATGCCCCTCAATATGCTCAAGGACCTTATCTCCGTACTTTGATAGCCTGAAGAAAAAACTCTCCTCGCGGAGCCTCTCCACCTCACGGCCGCAGTCCGGACACCGGCCCCTGTCATCAAGCTGATTCTCCGTAAGAAAATTCTCACAGGGCGTGCAGTACCAGTCCTCGTACTCGCCAAGGTATATGTCCCCTGTATCGGCCACCCTCTGCCAGAAAGCGACTGCCGCCTTCTCGTGCCGGCTCTCCGTTGTCCTGATAAAATCGTCATTTGAAATATCAAGGACCTTCCATAAGTCGCGAAAGCGTACCATAACGCTGTCGGCAAACTCTTTTGGCCCCAGCCCTGCTGAAAGGGCCGCCTTTTCCACCTTCTGCCCGTGCTCGTCCGTGCCCGTAAGAAAGAGGACCCTAAAGCCCTTGAGCCTCTTGTAACGGGCCAGCGCATCGGCGGCCACCGTGGTATAGGCATGGCCGATATGGGGCACGTCATTGACGTAATAGATGGGTGTTGTAATATAAAAAGTCTTTTCGCTCATACCTTGAGCCCTTTCTTAAGATACTAAGATACTTTTAAAGTATTAGAAAAACAGACGACAAATAATATCCCCTCGAATAAGGGGACTGAACACGGCAAGCCTCATGGGCCTGCCATGGAGTACCGTTGGCTTTTATCTCAGCCGTTGCTTTCAGGTTTGTTATCTCCGCCGCCGCCCTCGGGCCTTCTTTCGCCGCCGGCCTTTCTCTCGCTTTCGGCCCTTCTCGCTCCGCCGCCCCTGCGGCCTCTTCCAGACCTTCTTTCACTTCTGGGCCTTCTCTCGCCCTCAGGCCTTCTCGCTCCGCCGGCCTTTCTCTCTCCGCCCCTGCCGTCATTAGGCCTTCTCTCTTTTACCGGCTTGCTCTCGCTTTCAGGCCCACCCGCATTCCCTGTCTTTCTGTCACAGCAGGACTTTCCGGGACGCCGGCCTTTGTCGTAGGCGCCGTAGCCCCGGTGCTCATAGGAAAGACAGCACATGAGCCTGCCGCAGACGCCGGATATCTTCGATGGATTAAGGGCCAGGTTCTGCTGCTTGGCCATCTTTATGGTAACGGGGGTAAAGTCGGGAAGAAAGGACGAGCAGCAGAGTTCCCTGCCGCAGGGGCCTATGCCGCCGAGCATCTTGGCCTCGTCTCTAACGCCTATCTGCCGCATCTCTATACGAGTATGGAAGGACGAGGCCAGGTCTTTTACCAGCCTCCTGAAGTCCACCCGCGAGTCTGATGTGAAGTAGAATATGGCCTTGCTTGAGTCAAAAAGATACTCGGCCCTCACAAGTTTCATGGGAAGACCATAGGACTTTATCTTCTCCGAGCATACTCTCAGCGACTCTTCTTCGCGTTTCGCGTTGAACTCCAGCCTCTCCATATCCGCGGGACTGGCCTTTCTTATGACCTTCTTAAGGGGCCGCTGCCTTTTCTCTTCGGACGCGTCTCTGGGCGGGCAGACTACGGTGCCCATGCCAAGGCCCTTATCCACCTCCACTATCACAAGGTCGCCCGGCAAGAGCTCAAAATGGCCCCCGCAGTCAAATTCATAGACCTTGCAGGCCCTCTTGAAGCGTATATCAACTACTTTTATCATTATAATACCTCAAAAATATTCATATAAGACCGCTATCCGCCATGTCCATGAGCAGGACCTCCATGGCAAGGAGCTTGTTGCCGTAACGGGGAGGCGCGATGGCCGTCCTTGCGGCCTCTATCTTCTCATAGGTCTCAAGGACCGGACGTAACAATACCCCGGACCTCATAAAAGACTTAAGGTCTCCATTGACCATAAGCCCGTCCATGCCCTCTGACATAAGGGCCATGTCCCTGCACCAGGTCTTCAAAAACTCCAGAATCTCATCAAGGTCCGGGTCCTTTGATAGCTCAAGGGCAAGGGCAAGGAGCCGCCTCTGGCCCTGCGACCTTACGGAGCAGAGCCCTTCAAGTATCTCCGCCCGCTTTTCCATGGCCGTAGATGACGAGCATCCAAGGGCCCGCGTAACAGACCCCTCGGAGAACCTCGCCCATACCGCGGCAGTTGAAGGGGAGATACCCTTCTTTGCTATTAAAAACTCCTTTACGGCCTCTACTGTAAGGGGCCTGAAGTTCAGACGCTGACACCGTGAGACAATGGTTGGCAAGAGCAGTCTTGCCATGGAGCTTACAAGTATAATCACGGCTCCGGACGGCGGCTCCTCAAGGGTCTTGAGCATGGCGTTGGCCGCTTCCGGGGCAAATTTATGGGCCTCGTCGATTACTACTACCCGCCTGCCCCTCTGAACCGAGAAGCGCAAAGCCGCGATAACCTCACGCACACGGGCTATCCTTATAAGCCCCGTGCTTGAGGGCACACCGTCCTTGTCCACAGGCGCCACCTCTATTACATTCTGGTGGTTGTGGCTGTCTACGGCCGCACAATCGCGGCATTGGCCGCAGTACCCAAGCTCGGCCTCGGCGCAGTTCATGGCCTTTGCAAAGGCCATGGCCAGAGTCCTCTTACCGGTGCCGGGCGGGCCTGAAAAAAGATAGGCATGCGCCACGCGCCCTGACTCAAGGGCCCTTCTCAGTAGTTCCTTCTCTCTGCCGTGTCCCGCTATCTCACTGAAAATCATAGGGTCATCTCGTCCATGATAGCACATATCTCTTCATGTATGGAATGGATTTCTCCCCTTCCGTCTATGACCCGCACCCTCTTCTCGCGCTCTGCTATCTCAAGGAAACCACGCCTTACCCGCTCATGAAAGGCCATGTCCTCACGCTCGAAGCGGTCTTCCTTTACACCCTCTGCCCCCTCCCCGTTATCTATCCTCGACCAGGCCCTTTTCAGCCCGGCCTCGGCCTCTATATCAAGAAAAAAAGTGATATCCGGCTTGAGCCCCCCCGAGGCAGTCTCGTTCATGGACTCAATGCGCCCGGCGTCAATCCCCCTGCCATGGCCCTGATAGGCCAGTGTGGAATCAATAAAGCGGTCGCAGAGCACAATCACCCCCGCGCCAAGTGCGGGCCTTATGACATTGGAGACAAGCTGGGCCCTGCAGGCCTCATATAAAAAAAGCTCGGCCACGGGAGATATATCCTCATCGCCTACGGTAAGGAGTATGGTCCTTACAGACTCGCCAAGCTCCGTGCCTCCGGGCTCGCGCAGGGAGAGCACAGACCTGCCCCTCTTCTCGAGATACCCTTTGAGAAGCTTCATCTGCGTGCTCTTTCCCGAACCCTCTATGCCCTCGAATGTTATAAAAACAGGCCCTTCTCCATAAAAATATTTTTTTAGATATTACAGTAATCTTCCCTCGCAGGCAAGCTCATTAAGATAAGGCCCCTATTCTGGGGCCGTAAAAAGCAAAAAAAATAGAAGAATTATCAAAATACCCTTTGACATGCAGAAAGTTTTTAAATAGAATGTAAAAATGAGGAAAATAGCAGAAAACCCCCAAAAGACCAATAAGCCTATTGGCATGCTTTTGGCAGTCGTGGCCCTTACGGGCGCAATCTTCGGTCTCATACTCTGGTCCCTGACCGCCCTTGAAGGGCTTGCCGATATTGTCCGTATCATGACGCGGTTATGCGAGGGTATCTTCAGCCAGTGTCTCGGCTATGTAGCTCTTGGCCGTATGACCCTGCTCTGGGGCCTGGGGCTGACACTGCTCTCCGGCCTTGCCTTCGCGGGCTTCAGGGCCGTATCAACACTCATAAGATCAAGGAGGGCCCTGAACAGGCTCCCCCTAAAGAACAAAAAGGCCGAGCTTGTCCTCATAAAGGACAGCACCATTGCCACGGCCTTTACGCATGGCATCATACATCCGAGGATATACATCTCAAGGGGCCTTATGAAGGGCCTTGATTCCACAGAGCTCCGGGCCGTTTTCCACCATGAGCTCTGCCACAAGAAAAACAGAGACCCCCTGCGCTTTTTCCTCCTCTCCATATTGAAAGATATCCTTTTCTTTATCCCCCTTGCGTCCCATGCATCGGGGCATATAAGAGACAAACAGGAAAAACGCGCCGATGACATGGCCGTTTCCTATATGCGTGAGCCCTTCAGCATTGCCGGGGCCCTTCTAAAACTCGCCGACACGGTCTCGATACATCCCGTGGAGATGGCCTCCATACTGGGCCGCCACGGCTCTGTGGAAGAAAGAATCGGGCGGCTCCTTGGAGAAAAGGCCAGGACCAAAGACGGAACGAGACCGGGAAGAGGAGCTATCCTTGCAAGCTTTTTAATACCCGTCTTCATGCTTATTTCCCTCGCCTTGCCGCTGAAACAGGGCCTGCCGTCGAGGATGTCGTGTACCATGACGCACTGCTCGAACCAGAGGCCCAAACCAGAGAAGAACTGCCGCATACACTGCGATAAGACGGACCGTATCCAGAGACCTTCTCCCCTTAAAACCCTGCCCTGAGGGGGGCAAATTTCCGGACGGGCACATCACCCCGACAAATTCAGAGTAGCCTCGTAAGAAGATACCGGCCAGACGAATATTATCAGGCAAGTACCACCACGAGCCCTCATCCCAGCGGATTTCCAGAGCAACATCATCAATAACAGCCCGGACGGACGCATTTTCTAAAAAAACCTCACCACGACTTATCATCTGAGCGCGCTATCATGGGGGCGCCAATTATCTAAAAAACTTTCAGGGCCCGCGATAATCAAGGCGCCTCTCACTACTGCGGTGCGCCATTATTGTCTGCGGCGTTTTTTTTATTTCAAGCCCCCGGCGTAATCACCGATGTTATATAAGGCGGGCCGATTTATCAACACTCCATGAAAGACATCAGCATCATGGGGCCGCGCATGCGCCGCACAGGCATATACCCAAACTCACATACTTGTATATTATCCATAAGGGAGGAGCATCCATGGCCCCGGTAAAAAACAAATCCAGCATACTCATAGTGGACGATGAGGAGAGCGTCGGCCTCGGCATGAGCGAGATGCTAAAAGACGTGGGCTTTGACGCCGCCTACGTGATAAACGGCAAAGAGGCCGTGAAGGCCGTTGAAGATAAAGACTTCAGGCTTATATTCATGGACATCATCATGCCCGGCATGAACGGCCTTGAGACTTACAGAGAGATAGCACGGATAAGGCCCGGGACCACGGTCATACTCTTTACAGGGTACTTCCGTGACGCCGAGGACGTCATCCTCCGTGGCGTAAAAGAGGGCATGGTAGACGAGTTCATAAGAAAACCCTACTTTGCCGACGAGATAATCCGCTCCGTGCAAAAGTACTGCGCCTGAGCCGTATTCCTTCTCTCACGCCCCTCACCCCGCAACAGATAGAAGCCGCCGCAGACGCACGGGTTTAACCGCCCCTCCCCCATCTCCTTTGAATTCTCTCTTTATTGTGATACATTTCTGCAAGCCCCCTCCATTGAAACAAGCCGTACCCGCGGCCCGTGCCGTTTTAATCTCTTAATACACAGGCTTTCACAAAATTGAAAAAAGACGCGCTCCTGCATATAGCCATCATCGACCTCTTCATCACAGCGGAGCTGAAGGATAACCCCGGCCTCCGAGGCCGCCCCTTTATAATAGGGGGCGAGGGGGGTGAGATAAAAAAAGGTCTCGTCATAGCCGCCTCGTCCGAGGCCCTGGCCATTGGCGTAAGGACGGGCCAGAGCATGCGTAAGGCCCTGAAGGCCGCGCCGGCAATAACGGCCCTTTTGCCGCGATACGAGGCCTATGAGACCCTCTCGGAGCAATTTTTCGCCATATTAGGGGAAACTGCCTCTATTGTGGAATCATTCGGCCTTGACGCGGCCTTTATCGCTGTAAATCTCCGCGGCGAGACCCCCGAGGGTCAGGAGGGGGTCTACTCTGCGGCAAAGAAACTCGCCGCCGTCTTACAGGCCCGCCTCATTAAAAAACTTGGTCTTCATACCGCCATTGGCATCGCCCCCAATAAACCCCTTGCAAGGCTCGCGGGGCTGAGAGCAAAAAAAGACGGCATCAAAGCAGTCACTAAAAACGAGAGCTCTGCCTTCATGAAGACCCTTCCCATAAGTAGCCTGCCCGAGGTTGACAGGGATGCGGAAAAACGCCTGAAGGCCATTAACATGGGCACCGTTGAGGAGTTATCAAAGACGCCTCTACTCTTTTTTGAAAAAAACTTCGGAAGATTCAGAGGAAAGATTATCTACGAGAGCTCCCGCAACCTGGGACCCGTTGAGGTAAGGCCCTTTTTTGAAGCTGGCGGCATAGGCGATGAGGTAACCTTTGAGGAAGGCGCGAAAGAGGCCTCCCTTATAAAAGAGACCCTCTACATGCTTACTGAAGGGCTGACCCTGCGCCTTAAAGCAGAAAAGCGCCTCTGCCGGGCCGTCTCCATAAAGATTACCTTCAGTAACTTCGAGTGTCTTGTGAGGACGCTCGAACTCGAAGAAGAGACCGACTCCTTCAACACCACCTGGGACGGGGCATTGAGGCTCCTTGAGGATACGCCAATCAACGGCAAGGTCCTGCTTATCGGGCTGAAACTCCATGGGCTCACAAAAAAGGGCTAACCTACCCCCTCTCCCCCGCCCCCTTCATCGGCTTCACCCTCCGGGGCATAGGCAAACCCTTCCAGAGGCCAGAGCCGTGTCTCAAGATTTTTCAAGAGAGGGCCGAGGGTCTTCGGGTCTTTCGCCGAAACGCCTATGGCCTTGTATCTGTGCAAAAGGGCAGGAAGCGTCCGGCTCTCCACAAGGTCAATCTTATTGAAAACAAGGAGCCTCGGTATCTCGCCGATGCCGATATCATGGAATATCCCCTCTACCGTATCCATACGCTCCTCAAAATAGGGGCTTGATATATCAACGAGGTGAATAATGAGGTCCGCGTCCTCCATCTCCTCCAGTGTGGCTCGAAAGGCCTTCATGAGGTCCGCCGGAAGGTCCCGGATAAAACCAACGGTATCGGTAATAACGGCGTCCCTCTCACGTGGAAAACGGAGCCTCCTTGTCATGGTGTCAAGGGTGGCGAAAAGCTTGTCCTCGGCAAGGGTGGCGCTCTTTGTAAGGCTGTTCAAGAGTGTTGATTTTCCGGCGTTTGTATAACCCGCTATGGATATTATGGGTATTCCGCTCTGCGCACGTTTCTTTCGTCTGGCGTATCTGCCTCTGCTTAACGCCTTCAACTGCTCCTCAAGGTGATGTATCCTTTTTTGCACCTTACGTCTGTCCATCTCAAGGCGCGTCTCGCCGGGCCCCCTGCCCCCGATGCCTCCCATAAGACGAGAAAGCGCCGTGCCCTTGCCCGTTAGCCTCGGAAGCAAATACTTCAGCTGGGCGAGCTCCACCTGAACCTTTCCGTCCCTTGAGTGCGCCCTTCCGGCGAATATATC
>CAZMKZ010000073.1:0-8483 GCA_964567185.1 uncultured Thermodesulfobacteriota bacterium | reverse complement strand
CCACAAGGGTAAGGAGCTGCATGAGGTGGTTCTGCACCATATCCCTCATTGTCCCTGACTCTTCAAAGTATCTGCCACGCTTGCCCACGCCATTTGTCTCGGCGGCGGTAATCTGCACATGGTCTATGAACCGCCTGTTCCATATGGGCTCATAGATGCCGTTTGCAAACCTGAAGAAGAGTATATTCTGAACCGTCTCCTTGCCGAGGTAATGGTCTATCCTGTAAACCTGCTCCTCGTCAAAATACCGTGCGATTAGTTCATTCAGTTTGCGTGCGCTCTCCAGGTCTCTGCCAAAGGGTTTTTCTATAATCAGCTTTGGTCTTTCAAGGGCCTTTCCGTCCCCCTGCGCGAGCCCGGAGGTATCGAGCCTCTCAATGATGACCTTAAAAAAACTCGGCGGCGTGGCAAAGTAGAATATCCTTGAGGCCGGGGGCGTTTTATTAGCATCCAGCTCATCAAGGACCGTAGCGAGCCTCTCATATCCACTCTGGTCTTCAAAGGAAGAAGAGACAAAACGAGTATTCTGTAAGAGGCCGTCAAGCTCCGTGGCCAGGGGGTCATGCGGCGAAAACTCCCTTATCGCCTCCATGGCAAAGTCCCTGTAGCCGCTGTCCGAAAGGTTTCTTGTGGAAAAACCCACGATATTAAATCGCTCGGGCATAAGGCCAAGGACCTTGAGCCTGTATAGAGCGGGCAGGAGTTTTCTTCTTGTAAGGTCTCCCGTGGCGCCGAATATCACCATGGTGGTGGGTGATGGTGTGCTGTCAAACATAGGGGCCTCTCAATTTTTTTGTATCATGCAGGCAGTGGGCCCTACATTATCAGGGCCTTCAGCCGGGTTCTGGACTATTTTTTAAAACCGTGCCCTCCAAACTGGTCACGAAGCGCCGCTAAAAGACGCGCGGCAAAGGGATTTTCCTCTCTTGAACGAAGCCGATATAGAAGAGAAAGCGTGATTACGGGTATGGAGATGTCTTTTTCCAGCCCGTCAATGACCGTCCACCTGCCCTCTCCCGAATCGGCTACATAGGGTTTTATATCGGTAAGCACGCCGTCCTTATTAAAGGCCCTCTCCGCGAGTTCAAGGAGCCACGACCTTATGACACTGCCGTGGTTCCAGACAGCGGAAATCTTCTCAAGGTCCAGCCCGTACTCCGAGGACTCAAGGAGAGAAAACCCCTCGGCATAGGCCTGCATGAGACCGTACTCTATGCCGTTATGGACCATCTTCACGTAATGGCCGGCCCCGGGCCCGCCCATGTACTCATAGCCGTTTTCAGGGGCAAGGGTCCTGAAGACGGACTCACGCCTCTTGAAGGCGCTTGCCTTACCGCCCACCATGAGGCAATAGCCCTCGGTAAGCCCCCAGACCCCGCCGCTCGTGCCGGCGTCAAGAAAGTCTATGCCCAGCTTCCCCAGAGCCTTTGCCCTTCGCACTGAATCCTTGTAATTGGAGTTGCCTCCGTCTATAATACAGTCACCCTTTGAGAGTAGCGGAGTAAGTTTTTCAATGGCGCCGTCAACGGGTCTGCCCGCGGGTATCATGAGCCATATGGTCCTCGGGCCGCGGAGTTTTCCCGCAAGGTCCTTTAAAGACCTTGCCCTTGTCGCCCCGTATTTAACGGCCTCGGCCACGGGTCCTTTATCCTTATTAAAGACTACAAGCTCGTGCTCATCGGCCGTAAGGAGCCTCCTGACCATATTTAGCCCCATCTTGCCGAGCCCTATGAAACCTATCTGCATGGCAACCTCGCTATTTAAGGGTCTGGGCGTCTCTTACAGATATACGCGCGGCGCCTCAAAACGTATCCACAAGAGGGTAATAAAATCCCCCCTCCTACAAAAGTAACTATATCAACATTCCAACTAATTTCAACTGGAGGACAATTATGTTAAGGAAAAAAACAACCCTCCCGCTACTGGCCCTCTCTCTCATTTTTCTCTTTCACGCCGCTCTTGCCATGGCGGATTACAGGGAGATAAGACTCTACAAAACCGACCCCAAAGACGAGGCGCACGGCTACATATTCATAGAACCCGTTGGTTTTATCCCCACTGAAAGACTCCTGCATGTAAACGTCTACTCACTACGCCCCAATACACTCTACGATGTATGGATAGTGGACAGGGACACGAAAAAGAGGACCCCCGCGGGGTTCGAAGGGCAAAACTCCTTCAGGACAAACTACGGAGGGGCCGGTCACTTTACGGACCGAAGCTCGGAGTTCATATTAGGATGGAACAAGCTGGAGATAAGCGAGCACCTAAGGGATAGAAAAAGACTCAAAGATGTAAAGGTAATACTCTGGACCTGGATGTATCAGTAGGCGCTGAGGGCTCCATTGCCGGTAATGGCTACTTTACGCCGTAGCCGCGCCGCCGATAACCCTCACCACCCGACCGGCTCACTTCGGGTCCAGCGGCATCTTTCTCGGCACCCTCCGCGCCGCGCCGCTCTTTACGGCGGCCTTTATAACGGCCTCGGCCACCTTCGGGGCCACCCGCTCATCAAATACCCCGGGTATGATATAGTCTTCGCTGAGCTCATCCCTGCCCACAACAGAGGCAATGGCCTTTGCGGCCGCCAGTTTCATCTCCACATTCACCTCACTTGCGTGGCAATCAAGGAGGCCCCTGAAAAACCCCGGAAAACAGAGGACATTATTGACCTGATTTGGAAAGTCCGAGCGCCCAGTGGCCATGATGCGCACATGGGGATCCGCCAGATGGGGGTCTATCTCGGGTGTGGGGTTGGCAAGGGCCATGAGCACGGCATCGGGGTTCATTGTCTTTAGCATATCAACGGTCACTATGTTGGCTCCGGAGACGCCTATAAAAAGGTCGGCCCCCACCATGGCCTCGTCAAGCCCGCCTTTCTCGCACCCCGGATTTGTCACGTTGAGCAAATCCCGCTTTACATCGTTCATCCTCTTGCTTCTGCCCTTGTAGACGATGCCCTCCGAGTCCACGCCCACGATAAACCTCGCCCCGCAGGCATGCAAGAGCCTGGCGCAGGAGATACCGGCGGCCCCGAGGCCGCAAATGACTATCTTTATCTCGGCAATCTCCTTGCCGATAACCTTCAAGGCGTTTGTCACCGCCGCGGTGACCACCACGGCCGTGCCGTGCTGGTCGTCATGGAATACGGGTATATCAAGACGCGCGGAAAGCCTCTCCTCTATCTCGAAACAACGCGGCGAGGATATGTCCTCAAGGTTTATGCCCCCGAATATGGGGGATATGCGTGCCACAGTATCCACTATCTCATCAACGTCCTTTGTGGCAAGGGCGATGGGAAAGGCGTTCAGCCCGGCAAACTTCCGAAAGAGCATGCATTTGCCCTCCATTACGGGCAGTGATGCCTCCGGGCCTATGTCGCCGAGCCCGAGCACCGCCGAGCCGTCCGTGACAATGGCCACGGTGTTTCTCTTTATGGTAAGGTTATAGACCTTGGACCTGTCTCTGGCTATCTCCTCGCAGACCCGTGCCACACCCGGCGTATATGCCATGGAGAGGTCGTCGCGCGTCTTGAGGGGAACACTGTTTTCTATCCTTATCTTGCCGCCAAGGTGGATGAGAAATGTCCTGTCCGATACATTAAGGACATCGACGCCGCTTATCTTTCGTATCTTATCTACTATTATTCTGCTGTGCTCAATGCCTCGGGCGCTTATGGTGTAGTCACGGGTGATGCTCTTCTTATCGGCGTTTGCAATATCTATTGCTCCGATGTCACCGCCCATATGACCTATGGTGGAGGTTATAAGCCCCACCATGCCGGGCTGGTTTATTGATCGGAGCCGCAGTGTGAAGCCGTATCCGGGGCTTGCTACCGTAGTCATTCGTCATCTCCCCTATCAAGGCCCCTGCCCTTTACGCGCAGTTTTGCCTCGATAAAATCCTTGTGCGAGACCTGAAGAAGGTCGGCAATCCTCCGCACAAGGTGCTCTTCGTGCTTTTCAAGGACGCTATCGGCATAGACAACCTCCCAGAGAAGTTCGATTATATCTTTCTTGTCATCATACTTGAAGCCCTTGTCAATAAGACGGGTAAAACCATAGAGAGAGACGGCCTCTGAGGTCTCCTCTTCGGCAAGCCTGATGAGTGCTTCAGTCTCAGCGGCATCTATGCCAAATTTTTTACCAAGCCCGCCCCTGAGGGCGCACAACTCCTCCTCCGAGACATTATCATCCGCCTTAACGGCCTCAACGAGAAGGGCCGCCGTGGCCATCTTCAGTGAGTCGTCCGTGGCCCTCGTTGAGGTCACCCCGCGGGGGTCCTTTATCTTCTTGTCAAAAAAGGTCTTTATGGAACGTAGCATGAGTGTAACTCCTGTAAAAAAAAATGTGAATTTCAAAACCCTGACCCTACCGGGCCCTTCGCCCTTTACTTTTACAGGGGCTCCCAAAGAAAAAAGGACCGGCGGATTCAAGGCCCGTAAGAGAGGCCGTCAAAGATGCCATGCACGCGGAGGTAGATGCGGATAGATATTAAATATTACTGCCAACTATCTAATAACGCAGGCGTATTTCTTATTGATATCTCATGCTGCCAGTATTGACCGCCCTCTTTGCCATGTGGGGGCTGTCATTGAGGCCGGCGTCTGAAAGAGGGCCCCTCAGACCTTGTCCACGCAGTCACGCCCCTTCTTCTTGGCCTCATAGAGACCCCGGTCCGCGCGCTTGATAAAATCATCAAGAGTCTCGTGTTGTCTGTGCAGGGCAACTCCGGCGCTGATAGTAACCTTTAAAGAGGCGTCGCCTTTATGAAAGTCCAGCTCTTTTACCGTCTCTCTCATGCGCTCGGCCACGATAACGGATTCGTTCAGTGTGCGCGACAATATGAAAAAACAGAACTCATCGCCGCCGTAGCGCACGGGGATATCGACCTTGCGCAACTTCTCCCGTAGCGTCTCTCCCGTAACCTTGAGGACCTCGTCCCCAAAGGAATGTCCGTACGTATCGTTTATATCCTTGAAGTTGTCGATATCCACGATTATCAGGGCAAGGCCGTCTGTGTAGTTTCTGTTGTGGCTCTCCACAAGGCGGTTAACGGCCTCTTCCATGTACTGCCTGTTGTAGAGCCCCGTAAGTGAATCCCTTATGGACCGGCTGTATATGACGTTGCGCTCACTCTCGAGCATGCGGTATATGTTCTCGCGCTCTATGGCAACGGAGAGAGGTATGAGCATCTGGTCGAGTATCTCATTGAGCTCATCGCTTATTTCCATGGGACCGGAAAGGACCAGGAGGGCAGCGGCCCTGCCGGAGCCCCGGCGTTGGGTCCGAAGCGGAAGCAGGAGGGCCTTTTTTTCCACATCATCCCGCTCTACCGTAAACCGCTCGTAATGGAGGGCGCTAACCTCCGTATTATCATCGTCACTCTCAAGGAGGGCCGGAAAAAAATCCGTGGGCTCCGAACTCTCGCCGTGGTAACGGTTCTGCTCGCTAAAGTGCGTTATTGTCCCGCCTTCACCACCCTGGACGTAAAACTCTATGCCATCCACGGGAAGGACCTCTTTTGCCAGGACGAGAAGGTTTTGCGCCATATCACCAAAATCCCTGTAAAGGACCATGGCCTTCATGAAGCTCTTCAGCATATGATTCAGCTGAATGAGGCGGTGTATATCCGTATCCGACCTTGCCATGAGATAGAGGCCGCATTCAAGGCCTTTGAGCTTCTCTATTATGGGTCTCACAAGGGGTGTCGGAATAATGGAGCCGTGCTGCGGAGCTATCATGGATATCGGCTCTTTCTCCAAAACCTGAAGCGAATGCCTCAGGATATCCCCTCCGGGCATATAGTGCTCATGGAAGGTCTTAATGGGCTCAAAACATGACTCGTCCCTGGCAAAGAGTGAGAACTCGCCGCCAAAACCCCCAAACAAATCGCTGGAAAAGAGTATCCCGCTCTGACCGTCAAAGGTGCAGAAGGCACCGGGAAAATGAAGGTAGGGAGTAAAAATAAAACTAAGTACCCTGCCGCCGAGGTCGAGGCGCCAATCGTTGCCGTCAACGAGCCACATGGGGGTCTTTAGATTGAAGTGTTTAAGAAGAACCTCGGCGCGCCAGTGCGTTACGATACAGGCGTCATCGCGGGTAATGAGATTGTCTATCATGTCAAGGGCGCCGGTTATGTCCGGGTCCTGATGGTGGCAGATAAAGTAGCGTATATCTGAAAAGGGGATAATCTCTTCTATCTTGCGAAAGGTATCATTAAAGGTAAGTACGGAACCGGGGTCGATGAGCACGGACTGGTCGCCATGCTCGATAAGGTAGACGTGGCATTGAAAGGCGTCCCCCTTAAGCTCCTGGCCAACCCACCAAACCCTTGGTGCTATCTCCACCGCGTGACCGCAATCGACGTCGTCAAGTTCTCCTGAGAGGGCTCCCATGCTGACCTCACTTATGATAATTGTTCATAGAATACAATAGATTGTATTGCCTCATATGAGATTGATCATGACGTGGGGCATATCAGGGCGATTGTACTACTACGGCCATATTGAGTCAACTCTTTAACCGCACCGCCCATGCCCCGCAGTAGAAAAAACCCGGGAAGAAAAACATTCAATAAAAATAAGCATAAACCACCCCTTCGCAGACCTCAGGGAAATGGTCTCACCTCAAAAACTCAACAGAGTCCAAGAAAACCTCCGGACACCCATCCACGGTCATTCAGGGCTTCTCAATCCTCATCAAGAGCGTCCTTCTTATTCTCATCAATGGTGCAACAGGGTTTGGGCTCGGCGCGCATGGCCTCCTGCTCGTTATCTTCGGTGTAGTGAAGCCAACCCCTCTTCAGCCTCTGCCCTATGCTCGCATCAAGGGTAAAACCCTCCTCTATCATCTTATTCTCAATATCGGCCTCTGTGCATTTGAGCAGATCGTACTCCACAAGAACCTCTTTGGCCGCGCCGTCTATCTCCACGCTAACCACGCCCTTGAGCCGTTTAATGGCTCCTGCCGGATCCTTGAGCTTATCTCCATAATAAGTGTACCTTATGCGGTGATGTCTGATATTGTCCATAAGTTACCTCCTTCTAATCCTATACCATATTATACCATATCATACCTTCACCGGCGGCTTGAACCACCGTAACCTGAGGGCGTTGGACAGAACAGTTACGGAAGACAGACCCATGGCCGCGGCGGCGAATATGGGGTTAAGGAGTATGCCAAAGAATGGATAGAGGGCGCCGGCGGCAAGCGGTATGAGCATGGTGTTGTAGAAAAAGGCCCAGAAGAGATTCTGTCTTATGTTGCGGATGGTGGCCCTGCTAAGAGCAATGGCCGTGACAATAGCGCGCAAATCCCCGCCTATGAGAGTGATATCCGAGGCCTCCATGGCAACGTCCGTGCCCGTTCCTATGGCTATGCCGATATCGGCCTGCGCAAGCGCCGGGGCGTCGTTGATGCCGTCTCCCACCATGGCTACTTTTTTTCCTGCGGCCTGAAGTTTCTTTACCTCCCGCGCCTTGTCTTCGGGCAGGACCTCGGCCAGAACGCTCGTAAGCCCTATCTCCCTGCCTATGGCATGGGCCGTACGGCTGTTGTCGCCCGTAATCATCACCACATCGAGTCCCATCCTGCGAAGCGCGGCCACGGCCTCCTTTGAGTTTGGTTTAAGTGTATCGGCAACGCTCACAATACCGGTAGCTTTTTTATCAATGGCCACGTACATGGGGGTCTTTCCCTCTTCGGCAAGCTCCTGCTCTCTTGTCTCCAGCTCTGAGACATCTATCTTGCTATCGTCCATGAACCTCTTATTGCCAAGAAGAAGCTCTCTATCCTTTATAAGGGCCCTTATGCCCTTGCCCGGGACGGCCTCGAATTTATCGGGTTTGGAGAGTTTAATTTTACGTGACTCGGCCTCGCGGACAATGGCCTCTCCAAGGGGATGCTCAGATGATTTTTCCGCCGAGGCGGTATAAAGAAGGATATCCTCTTCGGTAAAACCGCCGGCCGTAACAACGTCCGTTACAGAGGGTCTGCCCTCTGTGAGGGTCCCTGTCTTGTCAAGGACTATGGCCGTAAGCCCGTGGGCCGTCTCAAGTGCCTCGCCGCCTTTTATGAGTATGCCGTTCTCGGCGCCCAGTCCCGTGCCCACCATTATGGACGTAGGGGTGGCGAGGCCAAGTGCGCAGGGACAGGCTATTATAAGGACGGCGACAAAATTAAGCATGGCATAGGTGAGAGCCGGGACCGGGCCGAATGCGTACCAGACAATGAAGGTCAATACGGCAATACCGATTACCACCGGCACGAAGTACGAGGCGATAAGGTCGGCGAGCCTCGCTATGGGGGGCTTGGAGCCCTGCGCCTCTTCGACCATACGTATTATCTGGGCAAGGGCCGTATCTTTACCCACCTTCTCGGCCCTGAAGCGAAAAGCCCCAATGCCGTTCACCGTGGCACCTATTACGGTATCGCCTTCTTTTTTAGTTACAGGCATGCTCTCGCCGCTTATCATGGACTCGT
>CAZMKZ010000072.1:0-8682 GCA_964567185.1 uncultured Thermodesulfobacteriota bacterium | reverse complement strand
TTTACGCCCATGGTAAGGAGCATCTGCGCGTGGGTCTTGAGTTTTGGCACGTTGATTACGCCGTCCGCCTCAATCACGGCGCGCGCCACCTCGAGACGCTTGAATATGTGTCCCCCGGGGTTATCTACATCCACGGCCTCGTTAAAGTCAATGAACTCAACGCCTTCATCTTCGCATACCTCGAATATGCCGCATCGCTGCGCAACTTTGCGCGGTTTTCCTATGGCCGGGCTATCGCCCACAAAGGGGGTGGCGCCGGCCTCTTTTACAAGCCTTATAAGGGCGCGAACCACTTCCGGGTGCGTTGTCACCGCCGAGGCGGCCGGTTTGGCGGTGAGCAGGTTCGGCTTAAGGAGTATGCGTTCTCCACTGGAGACAAAACGGCCCATGCCCCCGAGGAGCTCAATGGACTCCCGGACGGCCTCGTAAACCTCATCCCGGCCGTAACCGGAGCATTTTTTTAGTGATACGCAGTGACTCATATATGCCCTAACCTGTATTGTTTATTATATATCAAAAGCCCGGGGCGGGGACCATGACTTTTGTCCGCGGGAATCAAAAAAACACCATCCTTCACTCATCCGAGTCTCTTGTCAGGCAAGACAAAAGACCGGGTTTTCTCTCATGAACGATTAACTTTGCCAGGACCTCGGTCCGGGTAT
Source organism: uncultured Thermodesulfobacteriota bacterium (assembly GCA_964567185.1). GTDB lineage: Bacteria > Desulfobacterota > GWC2-55-46 > GWC2-55-46 > JADFVP01 > JAJRZX01. The sequence goes on along the minus strand of CAZMKZ010000072.1, from coordinate 8,020 downwards.
CTTCGGATAATATCCATGCAGGATGCGGGTGAGGGGCTTTTTCAGGCCCCCTGTCTGGTCCTGAGGGCTGTGGCCGGCAGTGGGGGTGCGATGGGTGTGCGAGAGGGGGTGATCCCGGGAAGGCGCGGGTCTATTTTTTCATCTTTTTAATGCGCTCACCTGCCATCTTTGCTTCCGGGCTATTGGGGTATTTTTCAACAAGCCTCTCAAGCAGAAGGCGGGCCTCTTTCTTTGAGCCAAGTCTCTCAAAGGAAAAGCCCTCTTTCAGGATGGCCGCCGGCACCTTGTCCCCGCCGGGGTACTCTTTTATAACCCTGTCGAATTCGAGTATGGCCCTCTCCCAGTTACCCCTGGAGTAGTATATTTCCCCGATCCAGTATCTGGCGTGGTCGGCGAGCCTGTTTCTGGGATAGAGGCTCAAAAAGCGCTTGAAGACCACGGCGGCCTTATCAAATTCTTTATCCTTGGTGAGCTTGAAACCCTGGAAGTAAAGCGCCTCGGGGTCACCTTTTTTTATCGCCGCTTCCGGGGTCTCTTTTGCCCTGGCGGCCTTGGCAACGGGTCCTTTAATCTTTTCATTTATTGGGGCGGCATTCTGCGCGGCGGTCCCTCCGGTAATGGCCGTACTCCCGGCCACGCCCGTCTCTGCCGGTCTCTCAATGGTCTCCTTAAGGGCTTTGAGCTCGTCCTCAAGGGAGGCTATTTTTTTGGTGGAGGCGATTAGCTCCTCTTTTAACTTCGAGACCTCTTCAAGGTTGCCTGTGGAGGCGGCCTCAAGGGCCCTCAGCCGCTCATTCAGCCCCCGCGCCGACTCTTCCAGAGAGGTTATCTCGCTGCTGGTCTGGGCCCGCGCGTTGCCGGATTCCTCAATACTGCCGCGGATAAAGGAAAATTCCCTGCCCATGTCCTCCACGGCCTTTGTGGTCTCGGCAAGGCGGAGCTTCAGCTCCTCCACCCCCTCTTTGTCCGCGCCTCTGCTCTCAAGAGTGGTGAGACGTTGCTCAAGGGTTTGGGTCTTTTTTGAGGTAGTGTCTACCTTGTCAATAAGGTCCTGCTGCTCCTCTGTGACAATGGGAAAACCCGGGCCGCATCCGTAGATGAGCAGAAGCAGGACAGGGAGCATAAGAAGGCCGCGATGCTTAAAGAGACTGCGGGCCTCTGTGAATATCTTCATAGGCGTTAAACCTCTTGGGGCCGTGAAGGCGAAATTATTTTAGTTTTTCGAACTCAACACGTCTGTTCTTTGCCCAGGCCTCTTCGTTGTGACCGGGGTCGGCAGGGTCTTCCTCGCCGTAACTGATGACGGAGAGCCTCCTTCCGGAGACGCCGAGGGACTCGATGTAGCGTTTTACGCTCATGGCCCTTTTTTCGCCAAGCGCCATGTTATACTCGGTCTCGCCGCGCTCGTCGGCGTGGCCTTCTATGCGGACATCAACGCCGGGGTGGTCTTTCAGCCACTGGGCGTCGCTTTTTAATATCCCGATATCGCTGTCCTTTATGGTGTATTTGTCGAACTCGAAGTGCACGGTCTTGAGACCGGCTTTCAGGGCCGCCGCCGTTGCCGCGGCTCTCTCTTCTTCAGATGTGAAGGCCTCACGGTATTTGCCTCCTATATCCGATTCCTTAACGCCGGACTCACCAACGCCTACCCCTTCTTCAGGGACTACCGTGGTCCCTTCGGCGCCCTTCTTATTCGCGGCGGTGGAGTAATCTTCTCTTACGGTGGTCTTGCCCGCGCATGCCACAAGGGAAAGACAGATGAGTAAAAGCGGCAAGAATCTCAGGAATTTTTTCATGGGTGCCTCCTTGGTTCGTTATTAATATTAAGTGAATTTTTTTGTATATCAGAGCCTTGCCGGTTAATGCAGAAAAGGCGACCACGACGGTGTGCTCACATCGCCGGCGCCCGTTGGTATTTTTCGGAGCCCCATGCCGTCGGCGCCCATGATGTAGAGTGTACCCTTGCCGCCGGAGGTTCGGGTGAAGGCGATGAACCTGCCGTCAGGCGACCAGGAAGGGGCCTTGTTGTTGCCCTCGTAAGTAAGCTGAACCTGACCTCCCCGTGCGGCGTCTACTACCCATATGTTGAATACGCCGCGGTCCGCGCGGGCAAAGGCTATTTTTGTTCCGTCGGGCGACCAGGCGGGGCTTGCGTTATATCTGCCACCATAGGTAAGGCGCCTGGTTCTGTTGGTTCGCAAGTCTAACACAAATATATGGGGATTTCCACTTCTATCTGATACAAACGCTATCTTTGTCCCGTCAGGCGACCATGTGGGCGATACGTCGATACCGTAGTTGTTTGTAAGGCGTTCGTACCCGCCTCCGCCGAGTTTGAGGAGAAAGAGATCCGGGCCTGTCCTGGTGCTTAGAGTAAGGGCTATTTTTTTTCCGTCAGGCGAGAACCTGCCCCCTATGTTTATGCCCTGTTTGCTTGAGAGAACCTCGTCATGGCCTGTCAGCATATCAAAGATATAGAGGTATGGGTAACCCCTCTTGTAAGAGGTGTATATCATCTTCTCCCCGTCTGGAGACCACCTTGGAGAGAGATTTATCGACTTGTTGGCCGTAATCCGCACCCTGTGCCCGCCGTCGTAATCAGAGAGGTAGATCTCTTTATTGCCCGTCGCCTTTGAGACAAAGAGCATCTTTGTGGTGAATATGCCCTTTCTGCCCGTTATCTCCCTGTAGACGCGGTCTGAGATAAAGTGCGCGAGACGGTCCGGTCTATCGGGATTTCCTATGAACCGCTTGCTCATTATGATGGTCTGCCGGACGCTGTCAAAGAGCCTCACCTCCACGACGAGCCTGTTTTCAATAAACCTGAACCTGCCCTCCACAAGGGCGTCGGCCCCTATCATCCGCCAGTCCTTGAAGCCTATTTCGTCCATGTCAAAACCCGCCTTTTCAGGCTCCTCGAGGAAGGCGTCGTTGTCAAGCACCTTGAAGACCCCTGAAAAATACATATCTTTTTTAAGGGTATTCAGTATGGTCCTGGCCGTGGTCTTTATGCTCGCCCTTTCCTCGGCGGAGAAGGGGTCCTTCCCCAGATACCTGAACTCCTGAATGGCAAGGGGGAGCCTCTTTATGGACGGGGCCGCAAGGTCTATATAGACCTTGGCGCCGGCGGACCGGCCATGAAGGCTGAGGGACAATACTAATATGGCGAAAAGCAGAATTTTTTTCATATCTCACTCACATCCCGGGCAGAACCTGAGACCCGTTTCCAGTATATCTTCTTGGAAGTCCTCCGGTAGAGGCGGAAAGGGCGATGCCTTTTTAACGGCCTTAAGCAGAGAGTCGTCAAATTGCCTGTTCCCCGAGCCCTTTTCCACCCAGCTCTTAATGAGTTCACCATCTCTTCCGATACGTATGGATACGATTACAGAGATTTTTTCGTTGTCAAGGGTTTCCGGGTATATCCAGTTCTCCTGCACACGGTCCCTTATCAAGGAGAAGTATGCCTTGTGTTTTATCTGGAGGCTCTCTTTGCTTAACCCGCTTGATGCGGCGGCCCGAAGAGGCGTTGACTTGCCCGTGGCCGCCCCGGCGGGGGCCTCCTTTATGGAGCCCCGTATCTTTTCCAGCCGCCGGGCCAGTTCTTCGGCCTCCTGACGTTTTTTTATGGCCTCTATCTTCGAGGCGATAAGTTTTTGCTCCTCTTTAGCCCGTACCCTCTTGCGAATCGTGCTTATGGCGTCCGAGAGGTCTTTTTCAAGGGCCCTGGCCGGTTTTTTTGCCTTTACCGAGGCTTTTTTCTTTTTTACCACTACGGCTTTTTTTGCCGCTTTTTTCTTGATAACGTGCTTTTTTACGGCTTTTTTCTTCCTGGCGGCCCTGATATGGACCTTCCGGGTCCTTTTTCTTGCCGGGCGCCTTGCGTGCTCCACAAGGCTTACCGTGTATACAGGGCTGAAGAAGACCTTTTTCTTGCCCCCCAGGTATATGCCCAGCACGGCTATGACGATTATATGCGCCGCTATGGAGACGTAAAGTATTTTTTTAAAGACCCTGGGGGTATGGCCGAGAAAATTCTCCATCTGTTATTTTAAGGACCTGGGACGGGGTTAAGGAAAGGTTTTTTTACGTGACGCGCTCTATATTCACTACGCCTCTGCGGCAGGTTCATCTTTTGCTGGAGGCCGATTCTGTTATCATGCCTATCTTTGTGATGCCTGATTTACGTATCTGGGAGATAATCTTTACCACATACCCGTAAGGCACCTTCTTGTCGGCCTTCAGCAGGACCATACTGCCGGGTTTCATCTTGTTTATGGCGCGTAGTTTTTTGGCGAGCCTCGAGGAGCTGAGGCGCGTGTCTCCGAGATACGTGCGCTCTCTTCTGTCTATGGTCACCACAAGGGGCTCGGTCTTTGTGTTGACGGCGCTGGAGGTGACCTTTGGCAGATTTACGTCAATGCCGGACTGCATCATGGGGGCCGTCACCATGAAGATGATGAGCAGAACGAGCATAACGTCCACAAAGGGCGTTACGTTTATCTGCGACATGAGTTTTCTGTCGCCGCCGGAGTTGATTGCCATAAAAAAACCTGTTTTTTTAACGGGAGCGCCGCTTCTCCGCTATGCTTATGAAGCACCGTAAAGGTGGCGGCCCGCTCATCTCAAAATTTGACCCCCGTCCTAACGGGAGAGTTGTTTTTCCACTATGTTCAGAAGGTCAGATGAAAAATTATCCATCTCCGTGGCCACGCGGTTGATTTTTGATAAGATGTGGTTGTATCCCACCACCGCTGGTATGGCCACCACAAGGCCCATGGCCGTGGCCACAAGGGCCTCGGATATGCCCGGCGCCACTACGGCGAGGTTAGCGGCCCCGCTGGCGCCGATGTCCTGAAACGAACTCATTATGCCCCAGACCGTGCCGAAGAGACCGATGAAGGGGGCCGTGTTGCCTGCCGTGGCAAGAAAACTAACGGCGTACTCCATCTTGGTGTTCTGAACGGCGCTTGATTTTTTCAATATGCGTTCAATACGCTCCATCTTGTCACGTCCCGCGCCCAGCCTCTCATCACCCCCGCCCTTCATTAGGTTGGAGAGCTCGTTGTAGACAGCGGAGAAAAGCGGCACAAGTGGAGTGTGTTTGTATGAGCCCGTTATGGAGGCTATATGGGAGAACTGTCTCTTTTCCCAGAAGACCTCGTAAAAGTGGGCAGTCTCTTGTTCTATCTTTTTAAGGACCAGCAGCTTGTAGATGATAATGGCCCATGAGAAGATGGAGAATATGAGCAGGACGAGTAGCACGAGTTTTACTATGGGGCCGGCGTGTGCCACCATGGCCCATAGCCCGATGTGGACGCCTATTGCCGTTGGGTTCAATTTGCAGGTAACCTCCTCTTTATCTTTAGCCGGGCCAGATGGCCGGAAAAGCGGTTATTTGAATATCTTTTGAAAATAACATGATTGGCCTCGTGAAGTCAACCAGAGCCGGACTAAAAGTTTTTTGCTTTTGTCAGGGTATCTGTTATAAGATAAAGGCCACTCTGGCATAAACGTAATCTTCATCAAAGGAGCGCCAATGGAGTTGCTATGGCTTTGCCTCGCCGGGGCCGGAGGGACCCTCTCAAGGTACCTTCTCGCCGGTTTTGTGCAGCGGATATACGGCGGTGAATTCCCATGGGGTACCTTTACGGTTAATATAGCAGGGGCCTTTCTCTTCGGTCTTGTCTGGAGCCTCTCGGAGGAGCGTTTTCTAATAGGCGCTCATACGAGGATTATCGTGCTCGGCGGTTTCATGGGCGCCTTTACCACCTTTTCCACCTTCATGTTCGAGACGGGGCAGTTCCTGAGAGACGGTCAGTGGTTCATGGCCGCTGGCAACCTCGTATTGCAGAACGTCACGGGGATAATAGTCCTTGTTTTCGGCCTCGCGGCGGGACGCCTCTTGTAGACACCGGCTGGAAGTCAAAGGGGACCGGAATATTAAAAGCGGTCCCTCTTTTATTAAAGGGGGTTTCGGGTTTATTAAAATAGGGGGCTTTATGGAGATACCATGTGAGGTCGATTTATTACGGGTTTTCGTGGGCGAACAGCAGAAGTTTGAGGGTAAGCCCGTATATGAGGCCATTGTCGAGGCCGCCAGAGACATGGGCCTCATGGGGGCAACGGTCCTGCGGGGTATGCTCGGCTACGGCGCGCACTGCAAGCTGCACACGGCCAAGGTCTTCATGCTCTCCGAGGACCTGCCCATGGTCGTGGAGATAGTGGACACAGAGGACCGCATCAAAGATTTTATACCCCTTATAACAAAGATGAACCACAAGGGGCTTATTACCATTGAGAAGATAAGGATAATCGCCTACAACTGCGGCCTTGAGGAAGATGAAGATAAGGAGTGATTAAGCCGCACCGGAAGAGATAAATCTTCTTGCCGCCTCGATGGCCAGGGGAAATGCCTCTTCGCTATGTGGCTCTATGGTGTATATGGGCCTTACCCCGTATTTTCTCAAGAGACCGAAGTACGCTGTAAAGTCTATGGAGCCCTTGCCCATGGGCAGATGCTCATCGGACTTGCCGCTGTTGTCATGAAGGTGCAGTTCGGCGATAAAAGGGCCAAGCTCCTCGAACCAGACATCAAAACTCACCTCGGAAAAGACGTTAAGGTGGCCGGAATCAATGCAGAGCCGGAAGTTCGGCGAGTTTATCTCCTCGATGAGCCTTTTTAGCGGCGCGGGTTCGACCTCGAAGATATTCTCTGCGGCTATGGTAATGCCCGAGTCTTCGGCCCTTCCTACGAACTCCGGCCATGTCTTCATGCTTCGCTCCAGCCAGTGATTCACATCTCCCTTGAAGGTCTTCCTGTCGTATCCCGCGTGGAGCACGATATTTATTGCGCCCATGGCCTCGGCGGCAGTAAAGGCCTCTCTGTATTTTTTTACGGTGAGGGTTCTTTTTCCCTCGTCAAGGCTTGCCGGGTTAATGCCGAGATATGGCCCGTGCTGGGTAATCCTCAGCCCGCGGGCGCCGAACTCATCCCGTACTCGCCGTAGAAAACCCCTCTCAGGTGCCTCAAGGTCAGCTCCGTCAATATAGACCTCCGGGTCGATGCCGAGGCCGAGCACCTCGGCAAACCTCGCCGAGAGCAAGGGGTAGGGCACGTGCACCTGTATCTTTTCTCTGCTTTTATCCATATACGTCACTCTCCTGAAGACATTAAACACCGCAACGCAGGCCGCTGGCAAGAAAAAACCGGCCCCGCCGCCTGCCTGCCCCGCCCCATCTTTATGAACCGGGCGAAGAAAAAGAGGAAAACATAAGGGTTTGAAAGGCAAAAAGAACTTGACTTCAATGAATGTATACTGTATACATAATAACATCTTTTGCGGCTCACATCACTACGGTCCTCCGCCAGTTTATCACTTTATTTTATAGTGCCTCCGCCGGTTTATGAGATATCTTTTTCAGGCAACTGCCTATCTTAAAAAAACATCTACCGCATCGCGCCCTGAGTGGCGCAGATGGCCCTATGGAAAAGATAAGAGTGCTTGATTATCCCGTGGAAAAGCCCCTTACCCTCAGGGAGAGGATAGTCGAGTTCATAAAGGACGCCGTTGTAAGCGGCAGGCTAAAACCGGGCGAGCGCGTCCCGGAGCAGGAGATAGCCGCAAACTTCGGCATCAGCAGGACCCCCATAAGAGAGGCCTTCAGGCAGCTTGAGACCGAGGGGTTCATCTCCCTTATCCCGAGAAAAGGCGCAGTCGTAAGCCCCATAACGGACAAGGACGTTGTGGAGTTCTACGCCATAAAGAGCCTTCTCGAGGGCTATGCCGCGAGGACTGCCTGCGACGCCCTTACCCCGCGTGACATAAAGAGGCTTGAGGGCCTGAACACGGCCATGGAAAGGTGCGCCGACAGGGGCGATGTAAAGGGTTTTTTCCGTTTTGATAACCAGTTTCACGATACATTTCTCAAGGCCTGCGGCAACGATAAACTCTGCGCCCTTGTACACAGCCTTGTGCAGCAGTTCGAGCGTTTCAGGGTTACGGCCCTGAGCCTTCCGGGG
>CAZMKZ010000071.1:0-8716 GCA_964567185.1 uncultured Thermodesulfobacteriota bacterium | reverse complement strand
TTGTGCAATCAAAGGTATTAGAGCCCCGCTGTACAAAATCCTACTATGAACTTACTTTTCAAAATTACATTAAAAGCCTGTAACTGTCAATGAAAAAATGCATCTACCTGAAATCTAAAAAAAATTGCGCCGCCGGGAGATATATGCCTTGAGATGGCCTTTTTAATAATTACCGCTTAAAAACTCCATGACAGCGCCAGCATAAGAGAGGTGGAATCCCAATTAACGACGTTCAGCTGTGTGTCCATCACAAGACCGTTGGCAAAAAAAGTCCTGTCATTACCGGGGCCGGTCTCCCAATTGTTGTACTCAAAATCCAGGGATACCCCCAGATGGTCTTTCAGCGCATACTCGATAGCCGTGGTTATAAGCAGGCCCGACCCTTCTGCGGTGTGCTCGAAACTCGTGGGGTGGGCAAAATCCGTTCTCAGGTTCCAGTTGGCAAGGCCCCTGTAAAAAAGATAGTGATACTCCGCTGATGCCCTGACGGTGAGGTCAGCGATGGCATAGGATATGTCGGCGCCCAGCCACGGCCCGTACCAGCGCGCGCTGTACGTGCTATTAAGCCCGGCAAAGGAACCGGTAAGCGGTATGGTCTGAAACCCATCCGTAAGGGTGAGGTTCTGCTTATGGAAGGAAAGCCCCGCAAGGGGAACAAGCTCCAGAGAGCCGGAGAGGACCGGGATGGCGCTCCTGTAGCCAAGGCCGCCGGAGGCGTCCCAGACATTGCCCCTCTCCGAGGCGTTATCAGAGCGTGAAAACTCCATGGTCCTGTTGTCTCCATTAAAATCAGAGTCCGTCACATCCCCCGACAATATGGGGCCGCCCTGCAGGGAGCCCCTGAAGTATATCCTATCCAAAAGTACGGCCCGCACAAGGCCTTTAAGCTCTACGGATATTAGATCACTCCACTTCAGCTCAGAGAGTATATTAGGACCCGTGCCGTCGGACCCGCCGGCTATATTCCAGTTCAGATTATCCATCCTGTATCCAACGCCAAACCGATAATCCATATCAAGCGCAGGGCGGGCCGCAGCGCTGCCCCCAAGGGGATAGAGGAGAATAAGAGGGAATAACAAGGAGGCAAGACCCATCCTTTTAAGACCCCTGATCAAGGTTAATCCTCCTTTACTGATAAGGCGCCAAAGCGCCATGGAGTGAAGACTATCAAAGATGGGATTCTACGGATACAGGAAATGAAAGGCCCGCCATGAATGGCAGGGGCCCTTTGAGCGGGGAGACTCCCTTCTTTCATATGAGAGTTCCTTGACTGAAATTTACCGCGCTATGGCGCGCTAACATAATATAAGGGGGGCGGCAAAATGCCGCCCCGCCCAACTAATCCTGAAGATGGAGCGCCTCAAAGACAGACGCGGCCTCTTACTTTAGAATCTTCAGCAACTCAACCTCGAAAATAAGTGTCTTCTCCGGTCCTATTACGGGCGGGCCGTTCTTTCCATAGGCCAGGCTGGCGGGAATGTAAAACTCGTACTTGGCCCCTTCCTTCATGAGCTGAAGCCCCTCGGTCCAACCCTTTATAACCTTTTTCAGACCGAACTCGGCGGGTTTATTGCGTTTGTATGAGCTGTCAAACTCCGTGCCGTCGATGAGTTTACCCCGATACTGCACCCTCACCTTGTCCGATGCCGTGGGCCTGGCGCCGTTGCCCTTCTTAATCACCCTGTACTGCAGACCGCTTGGCGTGGTAACAACACCTTTTTTCTTTTTATTGGCCGCAAGAAACTCCCTGCCTTCTTTTGCGTTTGCCGCTCTCTGGGACTTCAGCTGGGCCCGGCGTTTCGCCATGACCTTCTTCTGAAAGTTGGCCATGGATGCCCTTATCTGCGAGGGGCTCAGGGCAAGGTCTTTATTGCCTACAACGTCATTAAGCCCCTGCGAGAAGAGCTTCATGTCTATGGTCATCTCATTGTCTTTGCTGACCTCGCCTATCTTGGTTCCGAAAATATAGCTTAACCTCTCTGTCTCGCTCCACCTGCCTGACTGTGTTTTTGAGTTGCCAGAGCCGGCGGCCATGGCCGAGAGAGGGGCAAGGAGCAAAATGCTCAACGTGAGAGATAAGAACGTCCTTTTCATATAGCCTCCTTTGATGATGAAAATTTTTACATAATTTACCAAAAATATTATGAAGAGGCAAGGGTTTAATAGAAAAGAGGACTGCTGCAAACCCCTGTTTATCTTGCCTTATGGATAGGCCCGCGCAATGAGAGAAGATGGCAAAAAGACCCGTGAGAACTGAGAGCCGCTGTCATTGCCCCTCTCTTAGAAGCATTGGGCTACGCGGTATAAGAGAGGCGCAGACGCAGCGCCCCCCATCATGCCTTTGTGAGAATCCTGTATATAAAGAGCTCTTTCTCTACCTGCTGCTTTTCAATGGACCCGTGGTCCTCAAGATACTCAAGGGCCTCCGTAAGGTCGTCAAGAGAGGAGGCCGCCCCTTCGAGGCCCTGCCACCACTCAAGCACGGCATCCTCGGAGTCCAGCGGCCCCTCGTGTGCTTTAAGATATTCGAGTATTTTATTATACATATCCTCTTTCTTTGAAATTAAGGTTAACGGCGGCAAAAGCCTTGAGAGAAGGCCCTGCTCCCTCCCCCCCTCTTATAAACCCTGCCTCGCACGCCCTTTTTATACTTCTTCAAGCCCAAAAAACCCTGATACTACATGGCCGGTGGGGTAAAGACCCTTGCGGCAAGCTCTGTGTCTATCATGAATATGCCCGGACCCGTCTCTCCGGCGAGCTTGAGCCTGTCTATTATCTCCTGACAGCTCTTCTCCTCCTCTGTCTGTTCCGTTACGAACCACTGGAGATAGGTCTGCGTGGCATGGTCGTTTTCCGCCACCGCCTGCCCCATGAGGGTATTTATAAGGCCCGTGACCTTCTGCTCGTGGGCGAGAACGGCCTTAAAGAGGTCCATGACCGAACCGAAATCCGTTGGCGGCTTCTCCACTGTTTCAAGGATTACCTGAGCCCCCTGACTATCGATATAATCATACATCTTCTGCACGTGAAAGAGCTCCTCCTTAACCTGCACGTAAAACCAGCTGGCCGCGCCTTTCAAACCCTTGAATGACGCGTAGGCCGACATGGAAAGATAGAGGTACGATGAATATAATTCGGCGTTAAGCTGCCTGTTCAATGCCTTTGCCATATCTGAAGATATCATTATGGACCTCCCTCTTCATGAAGTACCCCCTGCATGGGGTATAAGTTTTTCGCGGCCCTCGGTAGCCGAAAAATAGCGTCGCCGATATTCAAGGCCCGCGGCGATTTTATCCAATGCCCCGGGTTTATGTAATCAGCCCCATCTCTAACAGGCCCCGGGTTTTCAAATAGACCTCGGTGAGAGAGGGATACGATACCCCAAGAAGAGGCTTATTGCAATAAATTTCAGTAAAAATCAACTGCCAGAGGGCCTTAAAAGGGGGCTTGCGGAGCGCCATGAAAGGGCCGCTGTCACGCCGGCCTACAGCCTCCCTTCCCACCTTTTCTTCACCACGCAGTAGATGCCTCCCTCCTTGATGCCGGGCAGGAAACAGCCGTTGCAGGAGATACACCTCGCGGGACTCCTGTCGCCGCTCATCCAGCGCGCCGGCAGGTCCGGCTCCCAGATAAGGGGCCTTGAGAGGGCGACAAGGTCAATGGAACCATCGCTTACCGCTCCTTCGGCCACTTCATAACTCCTGAACCCTCCCACGGCCATCACCTTAACCTCTTGATTTACGGCCTCTTTTATACCGCGGGCAAGCCCCAGGTTGTATGCCTCCTTGTAAGGAGCGTCTATCTGCTCTCTGGCCGGGTTCATATCTCCCGATACCCTTGTGCCCGAAGAGACCTCTATGGCGTCAATGCCCATATCCGAGAGCCTCGCGGCCGCATATTTGGCGTCTTCTTTTGTAAGGCCGCCGGCCATGTTGTCAGAGCCAGTAAATTTTATCATCACGGGATAATCAGCCCCCACGGCGCGGCGCACCTCTTCGTATGTCTCGAAGAGGAATCGGCCGCGGTTCTCAATATTACCGCCGTATCTGTCCGCCCGGCGATTGGTCTGCGGGGAGAGAAACTGGTTGATAAGGTATCCGTGCGCGCCGTGAAGCTGAACCCCGTCAAAACCCCATGCGCGCGCCCTGCGGGCCGCCTCGCCGAAGGCCTTTACAATACGGGATATATCAATTTCCGTAAGCTCCTCGGGTATCTCCGGGAATTGCTCCACATCAACGCTTGATGGGGCAAGGGGAGAAGTACCCGCACTCACCGAGTCTGTCTGTCCTCCGGCATGGACAAGCTGAACGGCTATTACCCCGCCGGCCTCATGGACGGCGTTGGTAAGTCTTTTAAAATCAACGGCCATGTCATCACAATCAATCCCCATCTGGGCCGTAAGCTGTCTGCCGTCGCGGGAGACATAGGCGTAGCCCGTAATAATAAGCCCCACGCCGCCATGGGCAAGGTCACAGTAACACTGCAAAAGCCTCTCCGTGGGGCGGCCGTCTTCACCGCACATCCCCTCCCACGTAGCGGACCTCACGAGCCGGTTCGCCAATCTCATGCCGTTAATCTCTATCTCTTCAAAGAGCGTGGCCATGCTGTTCCTTCTTCAGACAAAAAGTAAAGCGTCTATCTTACCTGATGAGAGATAAAGAAGATGGCCTGATAAGCAAAGGCCTGTCTCCACGGGGACAGGCCTCTACAATCCATCATCATGTATGATTTATACCCGGCTTCGGGAAGCCCGGCAACATAGCCCGTGCCTCCGTACACTTATCACGCCTGTAAGAGGGCTTAAAACCAGCCCCCCCTTAAAAAGCCGCTTTTCACAGGCCATGGCATGGGCGGTAATCTACTTTTTTATGCTCTGCAGATAGCCGATGACATTTGCAAGGTCCGTATTCTTAAAGAGATCCGTCTTTACGCTCATCATCGTACCGTGACGGCCAAACCTTACTACCCGTGCCATGCCCACGGGTCCAAGCGGAGACATATCCAGGTCAGGGGCATGAAATATCTTTTTGCCCGGACCTGTCCTGGCATGGCAGTTAGCGCAACGTTTCTCAAAAAACTTCTTACCCGCCGCTATATCAGGTTTGTAGCTGAGCGTGCGCACATAGGAGGCCACATCTATTATCCCTTTATCGCTAAGCACGTTCTGCCAGGACTTCATCTCCCTGCCGTAGACGCCGTACTTGATTATTATCCTCAACTCCGCAGGCGCTATAAAGAGCCTGTTCGTCGTCAAATTACGGGCCGGATGCGGCTTTATGCTCCTGCCGTATTCAGACACCGTGCCATCTTTGCCGTGGCACTTTGCGCAGTATTTTTTGAATATCCTCTCCCCGTTCATCAGATCCGCCGAGGCCGTGCCGTAAGACCCCGCAACAAGCATAAGCGCCACAATGAAAAGAACGAGTTTTTTCATGGACTTACCTCCATATTTTTGTTTATTAACGCAAAGCGGACGCAATAAATACCCGACACTAAAGATGACCCTGTTGATAATCAGGCATGGTAAAGAGAGGACGCCGCGCATTGGCCGACAAAACCCCCTTTAGCCTCACATATGAGACTCCCAAACATCTAATCCTTTGCAATCAGATTATCCCTTATGGGGCGCAAGAGTCAAGAGATTTCACGGGCTTTATCCTTCTTTTTACAAGCCCCAAATCAATAGAGGGCAAATGGTGATATGAGGCCCGCCTCAATGCCAATGCGTTATTTTATATCTGCTTAACCAGACGTCTTTGTATAAGAGGTATAGAAGCACTGTGAAGACAGACATGAAGAGAATTACCCATGGCCCGACAAGCTCCCTCCAGAAAATAGAGGGGTCTGCCGTGTACTCAAGAAAGGCGGCCAACTCATCTACTTCCGGGGCCGTGAATACAACGACCATCTTCGAGCCCTCCTTGGTGTGGCCTATGAACTGGCTCAAGAACTCACGAGGGGTACGCCCTACCATGGATTTATCTTTTAGCGAGAGGTCCGGCGGCACTATTCCAAGCATCTCGCGGCGCTGATCCGCCGACATAACGGCCTTCTCGCCTATGTAACGGATATCGTGAAACATCTTGCCCTTGGCCTCATATACGGCCTTACCCTTGTCTATCATATCCTTTGAGGGAAAGTGGAAGTTAAAGGCCCATATATTTAGCCCCGCAAGGGCGACAACAAGGATGATAAGAGAGGCTGACCGGTTTACGGCGGAGTGCCCGTGCATGGTAATCCTCTCGGGAAAGCCTTCGTAGTCGAGGAGTTTGCCAGGTTTTTTCTCACGCCGGGATACGATATAGAGAAACCCGAAGTAGGTAAAATATAAAAGCACACATACGCGGGCCGCGGGCATATGCCAGCCAAAGGGCGGCTGGGAGCCGAGATAGGCGAGAAATGCGAAGTTGGCAAAAAAGGCAATATCAAGCAATCTCTTGATGGGGCGGTAGCGGCTACTCCTTATTTTTGACCTGTCGATAAAGGGTATTAAAAAGAGTATCCACATGGCCCCCCAGATGATAATGACGCCGAGCTGCTTTGAGGGTATGGAGCGAAGCATGGCGAAAAAGGGCAGAAAATACCACTCAGGCTTTATCTCAGCCGGAGTGATCGACGGGTTGGCCTTCTGGAAATTTGCCGCTTCGAGAAAGATATTGGGATAGAAGAATATGATGAACATGAATACGGTGACCACAAGCCCTATGACATAGAGGTCCTTCACCACGTAGTAGGGGAAAAAGGGGATTTTTTTCTCCTTCAAAGGCGCAACCCCTGTAGGGTTATTGCTCCCCACGTCATGGAGGGCCATGATGTGCATTATGATAAGGCCGCCGATGATGGCAAGGGGAAAAAAGGCGATGTGCAGGCTGTAAAACCTGCTGAGTGTGGCGTCGCTCATGAGGATGTCGCCCCGTATCCACGTCACAAGGGTATCGCCGAATACCGGGACGGCAGTGGCGAGCCCCGTAATGACCGTTCCGGCCCAGTAACTCATCTGCCCCCATGGCAGGACATATCCCATGAAGCTCTCCATCATCATGGCAAAAAAGATAAATAGCCCAACCCACCAGACTACCTCACGCGGAGACTTATAACTGCCGTAGTAAAAGGCCCGTCCCATATGGAGGTATATGAAGGTAAAAATGAAGGTGGGACCAACGGCGTGTATGCTCTGAAGGAGCCAGCCCCAATGCACATACCTTCTGAACCTCTCTATGCTGTCAAAGGCAAAGGCGGCGTGGGGCTTGTAGAACATGGCCACCCCTATACCCGTAACGACCTGCAACATGAGAAAGAACATTATTACCGCGCCGAAGGACCATGTGTAATTCAGGTTAGGCGGTGTGGGATAATCTGTGGCGTGATAGCGTGTAAGCTCAAAGATGGAAGGGAACCTCTCTTTAAACCATTCCACTGCGGAATTCATAATCATATTTCCTTCCATTAAACTCGTTTAAATTCAAAGATAGATTTAAGGACTATTTCATTGGGGTTTGCCACGGAGAGCCGTATCTTGTCCTTTGCCGTGAACCTGTATGGGATAAGATAGAGATTAAGGGGCGGCGGGCCGCTTAATATCCTGCCAAGGGTATCGTACCTTCCGCCGTGACAGGGGCAGACTATGTTCACGGGGTTTGTGGTGTCATCTATGATGTTAGGGGTGCACCCGAGATGGGTGCAGAAGGCGCGGCATACAAACCATTCGGCCTTGAGATACCTCTGCGACGCGCCCATAGTGTCCTTCATCTTATAATCGGGCTTTTCCGTCTGAGCTATCCACGACTCTTTTCTCCTCAATATGAGCACAGGTACTACGAGATCGGTGTCGCCTATGAGGGTATGCCTGCCAAGGGATATGCCGTCTATCTTCATCTGCCCCGGCTCCATGCCCGAAAGGTCCACATCTTTTTCCGTGAGGCCGAATTTCAGGTCTTCGGCTATCCTCCACGCGCTGACAGTAGGTATGGCCCCGGCACCCACGGCAACAGCGCCCATGGCTGCGCAGCAACCGGCAAGGAATTTCCGTCGTGAATGTGCCTCGTCATCCATAATTATCTCCCCCTGCATATTTATAGCAAGTATTTGTATTTAAAAAATCAAGGCCTCTCAAAAAGAGCGCACATGAGACGGCTCCTGAAAATGGCATAGAGCCCTTGACTCCCCAGGAAAACGTCCCTTGCAGGCTAACCATGCGCTCTGCCTCTCCGGAGGCAAGACTACGGCCAGACTGTCTTTATTAAGCGATAGTCCCTTCAATTCAATATTTATACCTTTTACCCTCACATGTCAAATATACCTTGCGCAGGATAAGACCCCCTATTCTTCTCTGTCTTTTCTTACGGATAATACAAGGGCCGGGCTCCGTGCCATCTCGCACAAGAAAAAATGCAAGATGCAAGCCAACCCCGGACCATGCGCCCCTGACCATCGGGCTTTTTCTCTGGAAACTTTTTTCTGGAAAAGAAGGGGCAACGTCCCCTGCCAAAACAAGGAGGGTACTTGGAAAAGCTCGGGCTACGGGACTATCATGGAGGGGTATCTCACAAAAGAAAGTGGTCCGCAGTTCATGTCTCAAACCAGGCGTAAATTCTGTCTCAAAGCAGGTGCGCCGCAACAGTTTTCAATAACTCTGCAAGTACCTGTAGATTATAGAGAAAAATGGTGCCCGAGGCCGGGGTCGAACCGGCACGTGGTTTCCCACTCGGGATTTTAA
>CAZMKZ010000070.1:7192-8998 GCA_964567185.1 uncultured Thermodesulfobacteriota bacterium | reverse complement strand
TATTAAGCCTCTCCCATATTGGTTTTCTTTGCCAAGCTTTCTTTTTTCCAAAAGAAAGCGGGAGGTTAGTCGTCTTCTCTTACGGGGCCGAGAAGGAGATAGAATATGGCCATTCTCACGGCAACGCCGTTTGTTACCTGGTCAAGTATGAGCGAATTAGGCCCGTCGGCAACTTCCGGCGTTATTTCCACGCCCCGGTTTATGGGGCCCGGATGCATGACAAGGGCACCTTTGTTGGCATATGAGAGTTTTTCTCTGTCGAGTCCCCAAACCCTGGAGTACTCCCTGGCCGATGGTATTGCCGAGCCGGTCTGCCGCTCAAATTGAATACGGAGCATCATCACCACATCCGCGTCTTTTATGGCAAGCAGGGGGTCCGTGGTAGCGGCGCACCCAAGTGCTTCGATACCGGGGGGCAGCATGGTGCGCGGGCCGGCCACGGTAACCTTTGCCCCGAGTTTTGTAAAGCCGTAGATATTGGAGCGCGCCACGCGTGAGTGGGTTATATCGCCGATGATGGCAACCTTCAGCCCCGCGATGGCGCCTTTTTTTTCCCTCACGGTAAAGAGGTCGAGGAGGGCCTGGCTGGGGTGCTCATGGGCCCCGTCTCCGGCGTTCACTACCGAGCAGGCAAGGTGGCTGGCCAGCATCTGCGGGGTGCCCGCCGAGCCGTGACGCATAACTATGCAGTCGGGCCTCATGGCCTCAAGGTTACGCGCCGTATCGCTCAAGGTCTCTCCCTTTGTGACAGAGCTTGTAGAGACCGAGATATTTATGGCGTCACTGCTCATCCTCTTGGCGGCTATCTCAAAAGAGGTGCGCGTGCGCGTGGAGGGCTCGTAAAAAAGGTTGATAATCGTCCTTCCCCGAAGGGTAGGCACCTTTTTTATGTCTTTCTCCGATACCTCTCTGAATGAAGAGGCCGTATCGAGGATAAGGTTTATCTCCCCGGCGCTGAGGTCCTTTATGGAGAGCAGGTCTTTCCTGTCAAGTCTCATATGAGCAAACCTTATTAAAGCGCTTAATCTTGCGCCTCTGTAATATATACCCCGTCTCTGTCGTCGGTCTCCCTGATAAAGACCCTCACTCCGCCGGACCTTGAGGTGGGGATGTTTTTGCCCACATAATCGGCCTTTATGGGCAGCTCACGGTGGCCCCTGTCAACGAGTACGGCAAGGCGTATGCAGAGAGGGCGGCCAAAATCCATAAGGGCGTTCATGGCGGCGCGTATGGTCCTGCCCGTAAAGAGCACGTCATCCACCATGATTACCACCTTGCCGTCGATGGAGACGGGTATATCCGTCTTTTTAAGGGATGGCTGGTCCTCTTTTATGCCGATATCATCCCTGTACATGGTGGCGTCAATGGCGCCGGCGGCCACTCTTATGCCCGCAATCTCCTCTATCCTGTCTCTTAAGCGCAGGGCAAGAGGGCCGCCCCTTGTGGGAACGCCAAGAAGAACAAGGTTGTTGAGCTCGCTGTTGCTCTCCACTATCTCGTGAGCAAGCCTCGAAAGGGCGCGGTCCATCTGCGCAGAATCCATTACCATTCCCGTCTTCATAGTCTCAACCGTCATTGAAAGATGGCATAAAAAAACCTCAACGTCTATGAGACGCAGAGGCTCCGGAGTATTTCTTCACATAAGTATTCAAATCACTTCCCTTTTTAATCTCTCAGGATTAAATTTAAAGGGTTTTTTTTATTTCAGCGCTAATCTCAGTTGCCGCCCCGCCGCCTTTGCCGGCAAAGAGGGCCCTGTCTCACCTACCCCACTCGCCCCTTTTGCCCCACGCCCCTATCTCCCAC
>CAZMKZ010000070.1:0-7092 GCA_964567185.1 uncultured Thermodesulfobacteriota bacterium | reverse complement strand
ATAATCGTCTCCGAGTAGTTAAGACTGATGGTTATCTTGCCGTAATCGTGCTCAATCTTAATATCGTCAGCGCTTACAGGGATGCTCCAGGTCACGGCCTTTTCTACAATCCTGCGGCGCAGACTGGCGTCGGTATACATATACGAGAGTTTAATCTCTTCCTTTACATCCGTCTTGAGCATGTAGTAGGAAAAGTAGGGAAAACTGAGCTTATACCCTGAATAAATCGCAGAGGATAAAACAAGTATCCATATAAGGGCCTTCAGGGATATGCGGCCGTCGTTTTTTTTGTAGCCGGCAAGCTCTGTCACTCTCATAAGATATACAACTTTACCTGCCTTGAGTCAATACAATTTTAGCCTTACGACCTCCCCACGGAGACATAGCTGAAGCCATGCGCCTTCATGCCTTCGGGGTCGTATATGTTCCTCATATCTATCATCAAGGGGGTTTTAAGTGTCTCTTTCAGCCTCTGAAAATCCAGTTTTCTGAACTGGTTCCATTCCGTCATTATCACCAGCGCGTCGCAGCCAACGGCGGTGTCATAGGCGTCATCGCAGTATACTACACCGGGGTCCAGCACGGCCCGGGCGAGTTCCATGCCGGCGGGGTCGTAACACCGCACATGGGCGCCTTCTTCGGTGAGCCTCTCAATGACATGCATTGCCGGCGACTCCCTGATATCATCGGTATTGGGCTTGAAGGTAATGCCAAGCACGCCGATGGTCTTGTCCTTTATCTCTCCCATGGCGGTCTTTATCTTTGTTACGGCCAGCTCGCGCTGCCTGTTATTGACCTCAACGACGGCCTCGACAATGGCGCACGTGTAGCCGTGGTCTCTGGCGATGCTCGTTATGGCGAGGGTGTCCTTGGGAAAGCACGACCCGCCGTATCCGGGTCCGGGATGCAGAAACTTGGGGCCTATCCTCTTATCAAGGCCCATGCCCTTTGCCACCATATTAATGTCGGCCCCGCACCTCTCTGATATATTGGCCATCTCGTTAATAAAGGATATCTTGGTGGCCAGAAAGGCGTTGGAGGCGTATTTTATCAGTTCAGCTGTCTCAACGTTTGTAATAACAATAGGCGTCTCCAGAATATAGAGCGGCGAGTAGAGGTCTTTCATTATGGCGACGGCCTGCTGATGCCTGGCGCCTATGACCACCCTGTTTGGCCTCATGAAGTCCTCAACGGCCGAGCCCTCGCGCAGAAACTCCGGGTTTGATACTATGTCAAAGCTGTGCCCCCCATTCTGGCGCTCCTTGATGATATTCTCGATAATGGCGCCCGTGCCCACGGGCACGGTGCTCTTTGTGACTATGACCTTGTATCCGTTAAGGTTGTCGGCTATGGCGCCGGCAACATCCTTGATATACTGCAGGTCCGCGGAGCCGTCATCCCTTGGAGGCGTTCCCACGGCTATGAAGACTACGAGAGAATTCTTGATGGATTCTGCGAGATCCGTGGTAAAAACAAGCCTCCCTGCGTTTACGTTCTTGTCTACTATCTCCTGCAGTCCGGGCTCGTATATCGGCAGTTTGCCCTCCTGGAGTGTATCTATCTTGTTTTTGTCCTTGTCAACGCAGGTCACATGAACGCCGAAGTCAGCGAAACACGTCCCTGTTACAAGCCCTACATATCCGGTGCCTATCACACAAATATTCACGCTTACGCAGCCTCCTCAAAGTTTTTTCCCTTCCTGACGGATACAGCGGCAAAGGACCGGGATTTGATGAAAAATTGTGGGTTAATTAATATGCGTTATGGTGGACAAAACCCTTCCACAGGGTAAGCCATACTATCTTCAAGTCAAAGAGAAGTGACCAGTGCTCTATGTAATATATATCATAATCTATCCTCTTGCCGATATCCGTATCACCTCTCCAGCCGTTCACCTGCGCCCAACCCGTCATGCCGGACTTCACCTTGTGACGGAGCATGTACCGGGGTATGCTTTTTCGGAACTCGTGGATAAAGACAGGCCTCTCGGGCCTTGGCCCCACAAGACTCATATCTCCCTTCAATACGTTAAAAAGCTGTGGCAGCTCATCAAGGCTCGTCTTCCTCAGCAACCGTCCTATTGGCGTGCGCCTCTCGTCGTCCTTGCTTGCCCATACAGGGCCACTCCCGTCCTCGGCTTCAGGCAACATGGAACGAAACTTTAACATGGAAAAGGTAGCGCCGTCCATACCCATCCTCTCCTGCCTGTAAAAGACAGGTCCCTTTGAGGTAACCTTTACCAGCAGTGCCAGCAATAAGAGCAGGGGCGAGCTCAAGAGGATTAAAGAAAAAGACAGGCCCGCGTCAAAACCCCTCTTAAGGACCATGTTCCAACCGTAGAGCGGGGTATTCCGAAGATTTACTATGGGTAGTCCGTCAAACTCCTCAATACCGCCGCGAAGCGTTATGAATTCGTATATATCAGGTATGACCATAATGTCCACGGTCTCATCTCCTATCTGTTTCAGGGTATCAACGACCTTTTCGTGCTCATCCCGTGAGAGGGCGATAAAGACCTTGTCTATGCCGCGCCTCTTAATCAGCTCCCTTATCTCCGTATAAAAACCGGCTACGGTTACCCCCTCGATCTTCTTACCTTCATCCTTGCGGTCCGTGCAGACCAGGCCTTTTACGTTAATGCCTATCTCGGGATGGTTCCTGAACCTCTCAAGGAGTTCCCTTGCCGATGCACCGCAACCCACGATGAGGGCGTGTCTCAGGTTATAGCCTTTTTTCCTGAGATACTTGAAGATATCCCTTATGACGGCCCTCTCAAGTGAGAGGGCAATTATGTTCATGGAGGTGAAGAGTATGAGCACGATGCGTGAAAAATCGTACTTTTTAAGAAAAAAAGCCAGGGCGATAAGAAAAATTGCGGTGGTAACACAGGCCTTTGAGATGGTAAGGACCTCTGCCTTGCGCGTCCCCAGCCTTTTGGGCGTATACATGCCGAAGCCCCTGAAGACAAGGGCGCATATTACCGTAATGGGGAGGAGCATGGTGAGGTACCAGCGAAATGGGGGCACGCCCTTCTCAAGGGAGAATATCCCGAGATTAAAGCGGATATAATATGAGAGGACCCACGATGAAAGTATGATGAAAATATCTGTCAGAAAGAGGATATTTTCAAAAATTTGGGCGTGTTTTTTGAGCATTTTTTCCTTGTCTTCAAAAACCCTTCGTATTCTTCAGTAATAGTCTTTTTGATATTCTCTCTGAATACCTCAAGCGAGAACATCCCGGCCCGCTCCCTCGCGTCAATGGGGGTAAATTTATCATAAAACTTCTCGAAATCCAGCACAGCCTTTACAATGGAAGGGGCCGTCTGTTCATAAAAAAACATTCCCGTGGGAGAGGGATTTTCAATGGAGCCGCCCTCCTCCTTAAAAAGAGGCACAACGGTCTCAAGGGCCCCGCCTCCGGCAAAGGCGATAACGGGCCTGCCCGAGGCCATGGCCTCAAGGGGCGTAATGCCGAAGTCTTCCTCGCCGGGAAATACAAGGGCCCTGCAGTCACGGTAAAGTCCGGTAACTTCAGTATCACGAAGATGGCCGAGAAATTCTATATTTGGGCCTGCCATGGCCTTGAGCCTCTTTTCGTCCTGACCTGAGCCCACTATCTTAAGAGGCAGGCCAAGCTCGTTAAAGGCCGTAATGGCGATATCAAGCCTCTTGTAAGGCGCGAAGGCCGAGACGAGAAGGTAGTAATCTTCGGGTCCGGACTCTCCCGTGACGAACCTCTCGCAGTCCACGGGCGGATAAATCACGGCGGAGTCCCTGCCGTAGTATCTCTTTACCCTTCTGGCCACATAATCTGAGATGGCTATAAAGCGGTCAACACGGCTGGCAGAGGAAGTGTCCCATATCCTCAAATAATGGGCCGCCATGGAGTATACCCCCGACCTCAAGCGTCCATACCTGTTGGGGCCGAAATAGTCGTTGAACCTGTCCCATATGTATCTCATGGGCGTAAAGATATAGGATATGTGCATGGTATCCGCCGACGTTATCACACCCTTGGCAACGCAGTGGCTAAGCGAGATGACAAGGTCATACCCCGTAAAGTCAAACCTTTCCACTGCGAGGGGAAAGAGCGGCAGATACATACGGTAGTGCTTCTTTACCAGAGGGAGCCTCTGGATAAAAGAGGTTTTTATCTCTCTATCTTCTATAACTCTGCTTGTAGAGCCGGGGACGTAAAGGAGGGTGAAGAGGTCGGCGTCGGGGTAGACCTCGCAGAAGGCCTCAAGGACCCTTTCGCCGCCGCGCATTCCCGTCAGCCAGTCATGTACGAGCGCTACCTTCAATTCAATGGACCTCAGATGGTCTTGCAGTGTGTGATTGCCTATCCCGCAAAAAGAGCAGATAAACTCATAAGCACACAAAAAAAATGCCCAGTCGTATAAGCTCGTGACTTAATATGGCATATCTATGCATATATTATATTTTTTCCTCTCAAGGGGTCAACTTTTTTATTAAAGACTACAACAAAAAACCCTTTGGTTGTCTTTCGCGGCAGACCTGAAGGGGTGACTGTTCAGATGTTCAGCAAGGGCATCACCATGGCAGAGATGCTTTTTAGAGCTCGTAGAGCGGAGCGGCCAAGGGCCATGAGCCGAGGGGTAGCGAAAAATCTTTGGACCCTGTAAGCCTTAAAGAAGAGGCGCTCTCTTTCTCATATGCCGCAGACCCGCCTGCGCCCCTCCAACCCTGCCCTCTCCCCTAAGACCCATCCCATCACAGTAAGGCCCCGCACCGCCCCACCTCTTTACCCAATGCCTGTCACCCCACCCTTTTTAGTGGGTGGAGAGGCTATGAGGACCCTGTTCAATCTTTTTGAACTCTATCATTACCTCGTCTTCAATCATCTGTCTCGTATGTTTATCAAGTGGATGGGCAAGGTCCCGGTAAGTGCCGTCCTTCATCTTTTTCGCGGGCATGGCCACAAAGTAACCGTTCGTGCCTTTTATGACCTTCATATCGCGAACGATAAAACAGTCGTCGAGTTTGATGGTAACATAGGCCTTTAGTTTTTCGTCGCCGTCTACCGGAAGAACCTTGATTTCTGTGATACGCATTTTCTGCCTCCTCTTTTGATGGTTTTTATTATCTCATCTATCTTCTTGAAGTCTCCTGCTCTCCCCGCTCTCTTAATCCAGCCATTACGCTTCCGCTTTCATGCAGCTGAGGGCGGAAAAAAGACAAAGGCGTGTCAAAAAAAACCAGACGGTTTTTTGACACGCCTCTCACCCGACAAAGCAGATGGCGCAATCGCTTTCATAAACGACGTTTTCTTTTTTTTGGATCCCGTTACCGCAAAAAAATTCTTTTTTTTGTATGACTTCTCAAGCCGCATGATTACATGATCCTCTCTGATGTAAAAACTTGTCTTTATAAAAATGATGAGTTGAACTGACTTGATTACGACTGAAGAGCCCTCTCCTCAAAAGGGACACTAAAAAAAAACGCCTGCTGTTTTGTTTAAATGCAAGAGCTGTGCCAAATAAAATGAAAAAACAAGGCGCTTTTTCAAATAAAGCAATTTCGCAAATTGTGACTTTCTTCACGGCACATGCTCCCTCCCAATGTGTATTATGTAGTTAGAAAAGACCTGTTTATCGGCGGCGCTATTGTGCGGAAGGTATGTAAGTTGGATTCTATTAAGGCGGATAGAAATATTTACGGCACGCTGATGAATGTAAACGCGGTTAAGACATATGGTCTATCTATGGAGTCTCCATTCCTTTACTTCACGCTTCGACCGGCACTGTTCTAAGTACAAATTCTTCAAATAAAATTTGTGTAATCAAAAGGAGAGTAAGGCCTTAAAGGGTACGTACGGATGCTTTGTGATTATGTCCGGGATAACGATTATGAGCGATACTTACATAACAGATTTCTGCTTTCATTTTACTTTGCCGCGTGTATGAGACCAAGGGCACAGTGAAAGCCGCTGTTGTAACGCACCTCACCCTGATTGCGGTAATAAAAGAACGTATGGAGCAAATAGCCGCGCTACTCTTGAAAGGAGAACTCTCATCATGAAGACCGTTACAGGCATTATAATACTTCTACTTTTTTTAGCCTCTTCTTCGATAGCGGCCAATTCCCCATTTGGGCTTCATGCCGTTGACGGCGACGGCCTCTCGGTTCAAGAGCTTGGCGTTAAGCAGATAAGAATTGCGGCGCTCACCTGGGATTCCCTAGAGCCGCAGAAGGGCAACTATGACTTTAGCGCAACAGATAACGCCATCCTGAATTTGCAGGGAAAGAATGTCAGTTTAATTGTAGGCACGTTACGTGCAATAAACATGTGGGGAGGAAATTTCGCGGCGCAGGTCGGCTATAATCCGAAAGACCCTCTTACCGCAAATAGCGGGTTCCCATCCGATATAGGGGCCTGGAAGGCATTCATACGGACCCTTGTGGAGAGGTACGACGGCGATGGCGTGAATGATATGCCGGGCCTCGTATACCCCATTAAATACTGGCAGATTGAGGGCGAATGGATGTGGCAGTGGAAGGATAGTACTGCCAATTATCTCAAGTTTCTTAATATAACCAGCAAAGAGATTAAAAAGGCCGACCCCTCGGCCAATGTTGTCGCAGGCGCCGTTACGGGGGCCATTGCCTTTGCCGTGGGAGAAGGTTTTGACAAAACCGGATATTTTGAGAAAGATAACGGCGCCGGGGTAGTTGTGAAGATCAGCCAGAATCAATTACTCCATAGCAAACAATACAGGAGGGCCCTTAAGAAGGCCCGCGCCCTTCTCAAATACGGAAAGGGCTCCTTCGACATCATAGACACTCATCTTTATTCAAGAGAGTCCTACCGGATTGTTCCGGCCATGGACTGGCTCAAATTTACCATGGCGAATTTCGGGTATCAGAAACCCGTATGGAGCCTGGAAAATGCCGGGCCATTTTATGGATACACCGAGAATCTTCAGGCAGAAGAAGTAGTCAAAAGATACCTGTTTTCTATCACATCGGGTATTGATAAGACGTTCTGGAGCTCGCTTCATATTACTCCGGGCTGGCCGGTTAAATACCTGAGGCTAAGTCTTATCGACGGTTTTACCAGAAGAAAGCC
>CAZMKZ010000069.1:0-9704 GCA_964567185.1 uncultured Thermodesulfobacteriota bacterium | reverse complement strand
CCGGGTTTCAGGCCGGTGAGATTTCCCTGAAGATGTGGTATAAGGATACCTCCATGATGTAGTCTGATAATGTAAGAAAGATTATAACACGGAAAAAAACAAAGGGGAAAAAAGGGACGATTTAAGCCGGAGGCGAAGACTTTACCGCCCCTGCCGACTCCCCGCCCCCCCCCCGCTACGAGGAGGTCTTCATGGAAAACCCCGAACCCGCAAAGATGCTCATTAACGGCCGGTGGCTGGACTCAAAAAACACGCTCAATGTGGTAAACCCCTATGACGGCTCTACGGTGGGGACTGTGTTTCTGGCAGGTAAAGAGGAGTTGGACGAGGCCCTTTTCGCCGCGGAGCAGGCCTTCAGGGTATTAAAGGCCATGCCCGCCCATGAAAAGGCCGCTTTAATTAAAAGGGTTGTTTCCGGCCTTCAAGAGCATAGCGAAGAGCTTGCCCGCACCATTACGCTGGAGGCGGGTAAACCCATCGCCGATTCACGCGGCGAGGTGGCAAGGACTATCAGCACCTTTAGCATCGCAGGTGAAGAGGCCACAAGGCAGGGCGGGGTTGTTGTACCTCTTGATATAACCCCTGCGGCCGAGGGCCGCTTTGCCCTGGTGAGGCGATTTCCCATAGGGCCGGTGCTTGGCATTACGCCCTTTAACTTTCCACTCAACCTTGTCGCCCACAAGGTGGCCCCTGCCATGGCTGCCGGTAACCCCGTTATCATAAAACCGGCCTCAAGCACGCCGTTGACGGCCCTCCTGCTTGGCCGAATCATAACAGAGGCGGGCTGGCCCAAAGGAGGAGTAAATATCGTGCCTGCACGGGCAGTAGATGCGCAGGAGCTGGCCCTGGACGATGGAATAAAAAAAATCACCTTCACGGGTAGCCCCGTGGTGGGGTGGGCGCTGAAAAAAAAGGCATCAGAAAAAAAGGTCACCCTTGAGCTTGGCGGAAACGCCGGGGTCATCATATGCGAGGACGCCCCCGTTGACCTTGCCGCAAAAAGATGCGCGGCCGGGGCCTTTACCTTTGCCGGACAGGTCTGCATATCCGTACAGAGGGTCTACGTCCACAGGGATATCTTTGATGAGTTCAAGGACGCCCTTATAAGGGAATGCGCGGCCCTGAAACCCGGCGACCCCATGGAAGAGGCCACAAGGCTTGCCCCCATGATAGACAAGAGGGCCATTGAAAACACCTCTGCCCGCGTAAAAGAGGCCCTCTCGGAAGGGGCCGAGCTCCTCACGGGCGGAACAAGCGAGGGCAGGTTTTTCGCCCCCACCATCCTTACAAAGACCACTTCGGCCATGCGGGTCTGCTCCGAGGAGGTCTTTGCCCCCGTTATAGTCCTTGAGCCCTACGAAGATTTTCAAAAGGCCGTGGCCGAGGTAAACAGCGGGCCCTACGGCCTGCAGGCAGGTGTCTTTACAGACTCCATGGCCCGCATACTCTTTGCCTACAATAACCTTGAGGTCGGCGGTGTAATCATCGGTGACGTGCCTACATTCAGGACAGACAACATGCCCTACGGAGGGGTAAAAAAGAGCGGCTTTGGTAGAGAGGGCGTAAGATACGCCATAGAAGAGATGACGGAGCCGAGGTTGCTGGCGCTTAAAAACCCACCGCTTTCTTTTTGAAAAAAGAAAGCTTGGCAAAGAAAAGCAATATGGGAATGAAGTCCCGGCCGCTTAAGATGCAGCCCGCGCCCCACGGGGCTAAATAAAAAACCTTGTAGGATGGGTGGAGCAAAGCCCGGTAGGGTGGGCACGGCCCACCATAAAAAAGATACTTAAAAATCCACATCCTCCCGAAGCAATCTACCTCAAGAGCCGCAGTCCGTTCAGTATTACCAGCACACCGCCTATCTCGTTTATGAGCAGCCCCGGCACCAGCCCAACCCGGCCCAGAAGGGCCATGGGCACCAGAAAGGCGATTACAATGAGCGAGAGGCCGATATTCTGCTTGATGATGCTTACGGTTCTCTTGCTAAGCTCAATGGCAAAGGGAATCTTCAGCAGATCATCGGACATGAGGACTATATCCCCCGTCTCTATGGCCACATCCGTGCCTGCAGCGCCCATGGCAATACCCACATCCGAAGTCACCATGGCCGGGGCGTCGTTTACGCCGTCACCCACCATGGCCACAAAGCCATATTCCTTTTGAAGCCCCTTTATGGCCTTTACCTTGTCTTCAGGCATGAGCCCGGCAAGGTACCTGTCCATGCCGGCCTCATGGGCGACCGCCCTTGCCACCTCTTCGTTATCGCCGGTAAGCATGACCACATGCTCGACGGCCTTGTCTTTAAGCAGCCTTACGGCCTCTACGGTCTCAGGCCTCAGCTCATCCCTTACGGCTATGGCGCCAAGCAAATCCTCATCCCCTGTAAGGAGCATAACGGTCTTTCCCTCTGCCTCAAGCCCCTTAACCTTCTCCTCTGCAGGGCCTTCCATGCCCTCGCAGAAGACCCTGCTCCCTATACAGAATTGCTTGCCCAGAATTACTGCCCTTGCTCCCAGGCCGGGCACTGCTTCGAAGTCCTTCAATTCATAAAGGGATACTTGCTTTTCCTTTGCCATGGTTAATATGGCCTCGGCAAGGACATGCTCGGAGCGGCTCTCAATAGAGGCGGCGAGGCCGAGGAGGCGGTCCTCACCAATATCTGAAAATGGGATAATATCAGTCACAACGGGCCGTCCAATGGTGATGGAACCGGTTTTATCAAAGGCCACGGCCCTTATGCGCGAGGCGGCCTCAAGAAAGGCCCCGCCTTTAATGAGCACGCCATGCCTTGCGGCGTTGGCCACGGCCGCCACAACGGCTACGGGTATGGAAAGGGCTATGCCGCAGGAGCATGATACGACAAGGACGACAAGGCCGCGGTAAAACCAGCCGCCAAAGTTTCCATATAAGATGGTTGGCAAGATTATGACGGCAAGCGCGAGCACGAACATGAGAGGGGTATAATAGAGGCCAAAGGTCTCGCCGAACCTCTGGTAACTGGACTTTCTCGCCTCGGCCTCCTCGACATAATGGATTATCCTGCCGAGCGTCGTGTCCCGGAAGGGCCTTGTCACCCTTACCTCTACTGCTCCTCTCTGGTTAATGGAGCCCGCAAAGACCTCGTCTCCGGAGGCCTTCTGCACAGGCATGGATTCGCCTGTAATGGGCGACTGGTCCACAAATGTGGCGCCCTTTAATATGACGCCGTCAAGGGGTATCTTCCCGCCGGGCCTGATTATGACCACATCGCCGGGGCTGACCTCTTCTGCCTTTACTACCTCTTCACGCCCCTCTCTCCTTACAAGGGCCGTGCCGGGGGCGATATCCATCAAGGCCCTCACCGCGCCCCTTACCCTGTCGGCGGCATAGGCCTCAAGCACGTCTCCAAGGGAATATATGAGGACAAGGAGGGCGGACTCCTCCCAGAGGCCGAGGGCCGCGGCCCCAACGGCCCCCACTACCATGAGGGTCCTTATGTTGGGCCTCAAGGTCTTCAAGGCCAAAATCCCCATCTTCGCCGGGAAATAACCGCCTGCAATGGTTGCCGCCCCGTAAAGCACAATGGCCTTGCCGTGGGAGAGTTGGAAGATGTGCTCCAATATCAGCGTAAAGAAGATGATAATCCCGCAGACAGAGAGGGTGAGTATCCTCGACTCCCTCCACCACGGGCCTTTAGCGCCCTCTTTCCTCTTTTTGCGGGCCTTCATGCCCGTAGAAGATACGGCCCTGATGAGGTCCTTTTCTTTAATGACATTATCGTCAAAGGAGGCCTTCAGGGTGCCTGCCACGGTGTTTATCTCAAAGGAAGAAATCCCCTTGAGGCCCTTAAGGGCGGCCCGGATTAAGCGCGCCTCGTCCTCGCAGTCAAGGCCCTCTATGTATAATATTATCTCTTTAGCCATCGCCATATGCGCCCCGGTCTTTTGTTTATTCAGCATACCGTCCACATCCCTGCACAACTTTTCATTGCATTCTAATACAATTTAATATATAATTCAAGTCATCATATAATGACTTATCGAGGTGAAGGATTATGGTCAAGACAGAAGAGGGTGTCTGCGAGGTCTTTTACGTTAATACCCGGGCCGTAGAGGAAATAGCATCGCAGATGATAGCGGACGAGACGGTATCCCTTATGGCGGAGACCTTCCGGATACTGGGAGACCCCACACGGATGAAGGTGGTTCAGGCCCTCTCGCGCGGCGAATTATGCGTCTGCGACCTTGCGGCCATGCTCGGCGTAGGGCGAACGGCCATATCCAACCACCTGAGGTTGCTACGGGGCATGAGGCTCGTAAAATACCGCAGGGATGGAAAGCTGGCATACTATTGCCTTGCCGACGACCACATCGCGGCCCTGCTGAAAGGGTGCCTTGAGCACGTGCAGGAGCTCCAGGGGCCGGGACGTTGATGCCGCAGTCATTGCAGATGAGCCATTGAGGCAGTAGATTTCTTTTGACCAGCCGAAGATAAACAAATAAGAAGAAGGAATATTAAATGAGTTTTACCAGCTTGCTTTTACTCGGCGCAGTCGCGGGTTTTACCATCTTTCTGGGCCTTCCCATCGCCGCCCTTACTACAAAGCCCCGCATGCGCTCCTTCCTCAATGCCCTCTCCGTAGGCGTGCTCGTCTTTCTTCTCATCGAGATAGCCTTCAAGTCGCTTGAGATGGTGGAGGAATCCGCAAAGGCCGGCTTCAGCGGAGCAGGACTGACGGAACCCTTTATCCTTGCCGCCATACTCGTTATCGGCCTCTCCTCCGGGCTTCTGGGCCTCACGTTTTTTGAGGAGCATTTTATCGGCTCGGCCATGGACTCCGACCCCTCTGTAAAATCAAGGCGTGTATCCATGATGATAGCCACCGGCATAGGTCTCCATAACTTCAGCGAGGGGCTCGCCATAGGGCAGGAATACGCCGCAGGGGCCTTTTCACTGGCCATCCTGCTCATAGCCGGTTTCGCCATGCACAACATGACAGAGGGTTTCGGCATCGCCGCACCCCTGAGGCTCAAAAAAATAGACTGGAAGTTTCTGGCCATGGCAGGGTTCATCGGAGGGGCACCCACCTTTTTCGGCACAATCATAGGTTCGTTCTATGTCTCCCCTGCCCTTGAACTCCTCTTCCTGAGCCTTGCCGCAGGGTCCATCCTCTACATAGTGGGGGAGCTGATTCACCTTGGAAAACTGCAGGGACAGCACAGGACGGCCATGATAGGGATACTGGTGGGTTTCTTCCTTGCCTATGGCTCGGACCTCTTCATCGAAGTGGGCATGTCTGTTGCGGCCAACCGGCAAGAGGTATCGAGAACCATTTATATGGAAGCCTCTGAATATGAATTTGTCCCCTCTACATTAAGGATAGTAGAAGGCGAGGCCGTAAGGGTTATTGTAAAAAACACCGGAAAGAGGGCCCATGAGTTTAAGCTCCCGGAGCTCGGTGTGGAAACCGCCGTCCCGCAGGGCAAGAGCGTTAACATCACGGTGCGCCCCGGGAAAGCGGGAAGATACAAGATGGTCTGTAATATGCCGGGCCACCTTGAAAGAGGCATGAGGGGCGAACTTATCGTTAAGGCGAGATAAGGGAGATTAAGAATGCAACGCACTATTTGAGACATGAGTCCATAAACGTAAAAGCATAAAGGGGAGGGCCGGGCCCTTCTCTATTTTTTATAATTTTTCTACAAAACACCTCTACCTCGTGATAGGTTGAAAAATCATATTCACAATCAGCTCCCCTGTCAGATAGAGCGTTGCCGTTTAACCCGGGCAAATATGTAATTTGAGTGCCCGGGTCAATATCGCGAATTAAAGAATATTATGAGACTCCCCATATTTCAGATAGACGCCTTTACGGATAGACCCTTTGCAGGCAACCCCGCCGCCGTATGTCCCCTTGAGGCGTGGCTTCCGGACAAGGTCATGCAGGCCATCGCAGCAGAGACGAACCTCTCGGAGACGGCCTTTTTTGTCCCCGAAGGCGAGGGCTTTCATATCCGCTGGTTCACGCCGACACGTGAGGTGGACCTCTGCGGACACGCCACCCTGGCCTCTGCGTGGTGCCTCTTTAAGGAGCTCGGTTACGATAAAAAGCAGATCGTCTTTCAATCAGAGTCAGGGCCGTTAACCGTAAGGCGGGATAACGGCCTTATTGTCATGGACTTTCCCGCCGACCCACCGCGAGCCTGCGAGCCCCCTGCAGAGCTGGTGACAGCCTTTGAAAAAACCCCCATTGAGTGCCTCAGGGCAATGGACCATATGATGGTATTTGCAGACGAGGCAGATGTGGCCCGTGCAGAGCCGAACCTTGACCTGATAAAGCAACTCGATTCAAGGGGCCTTATAATAACTGCCCCGTCGGAAAAACATGACTTTGTCTGCCGCTTCTTCGCCCCAAAGATAGGCATAGATGAAGACCCTGTCACAGGCTCTGCCTGCACGGAGCTTGTGCCTTACTGGGCCGAAAAGACGGGAAAGAAAAAAATTCACATAAGGCAGTTATCCAAACGCGGCGGCGATATCTACTGTGAGCTTGCAGGGGACCGCGTCCTCATAGGCGGAATGGCGGTAAGGTTCATGGAGGGGAGCATAGAGACGGAGAAGATTGAAGGGCGTAAGAAGTGAATGAAGGGCCGGAAGGGAAGAGATGATTTATCGGGTTGCGCATAGCAAAGCCCATTCAGGTTTTCCCTTTTTTGGCTCCGGGAGCATGACGCTTCCTGATTGACTGTAAGCCTTATTCCCCTATTGGTTTTCTTTGTCCTGGTTTCTTTTTTCCAAAAGAAACCAGGGCCTTTTTTGCCAGATCAAGGTTATCTCTGAACCTCTTGTTTGAGGGCTGGAGCGCCACGGCCCTTTTCAGCGCGTCCACTGCCTCGGCGGGCCTGCCGGCCCTTAAGAGTGCGAGCCCGAGGTTATTCGCAAAGTCTCCGGAAGCCGGGTTAAGGCGCGCGGCCTCCCGCAGCTGTATTACCCCCTCATTCACACTGCCAAGGTCCACAAGGGCCATGCCAAGGGCATTATGGGCCCCGGCAAGGCCGGGCCGAAGAGCAAGGGCCGAGCGGGCGTATTTTATTGCCTCTCCGGGACGGTTCAGGGCTACGAGCGCCAGGGCCGCGTTGCTGTAGGCGGCGGCGTAATCAGGCCGAAGCCCCATGGCCCGCCTGAACTTGCCAAGGGCCCTCTCCGCACGCCCCTCGGCAAGGAGCGCGGAGCCGAGGTTATTGTATGCCTCATAATCATCATTTTTAAGGGCAATGGCCCTCCTGTAATGTCTTATGGCCTCCTTAACCTGCCCCCTGTTGTAATAGCTGTTGCCGAGATTATTAAAACCCCTTGCCTTTTTCGGGGATTTACTCACCACATCACCCCAGAAGGAAAGGTCCGAGCCCCAGACCCTGTTTCTCCTGTAAGTGAGGATGGAGAGAACAAGGACCACAACAAGGGGAAAGATTATGACGCCTCGTGAGAGGCCGCGCCCCCGGCGGCCTGCGACGGCGAAGTACAGAGAGACCGCGCTCAAAAAGACCCCCATGGAGGGCAGATAGACCCTGTGCTCGAAGATAACGTCTTTAATGGGCACAATGGAGGACTCCACGGAGATGGTGATAAAAAACCAGAGCATGCCAAAGGCGGCAAGGAGCAAAAAGGCCTGGCCGCGCCTCGCCGAGCGCAGGGCGAGATAGACGGCCAGGACAAAGAGGAAAAGTAGAAATAAAAAGGAAAGTAAAACAGATAGAGTGAAAAAGGAATGATATACAGTGTAGTCATAATCTCCCCTCTGACCAACGGGTATGAAGAGGAGCCTTATGTATGTAACAAGGACCCTGAACTGCGTGAGGAGATAATCATGCCTTGATAGCGTGGCGAGCTCTTCGAGCTGAAGAAGGCGCAGTTTGCCTGCTATGCCCCCGGCCCCGCCACCCCTGCCCATATAAAAGAGATCAAGAGGGATAATGGCGAAGAGGGCGAGAAAGGGCGCGGCAAGGGCGCCCTTTTTAAGAGAAAGACGGCCCCTCTGAAAAAAGAGGAACTCCACAAGGATTATGACGGCCGGCAGTGTAAAGGCCGTCTCCTTGGATTTTTGGGCCAGAATGCCGGCGATAAAGGCAATCACGTAAAGGGCCGCCCCGGCCCCACTCTTTCGGGCCATGAGGGCGAGCCTCGACCTTATATAGAAGACCAGCGAGAGGAGATAAAAAAAGGCCGCCAGCGAGGCGAACCTCTGCGAGACATATGCCACGGCCTCTGTCTCCATGGGATGGACAGCAAAGACAAGGGCCGTCATAAAGGCTACGAGAAACCCGGCGTCCTCGTGCTCCGCTCCTTGACCCGCGCGAAAGGCAAGGGCCTCGAAGAGACCCCTTACAAGGAGATAGACCAGTATGGAGTTAAGGGCGTGTATGGCTATATTAAGGAGATGATACCCGCCGGGGCTGAGCCCGCCCACGGCGTAGTTCAGCGCGAAGCTCAGGAAGACAACGTACCTTGTGCCGGAAAGGGAGTAAAAGTTGGAGAGATCCCGTATAAATGCATTGTCTACGACATACTTTAAATCGTCGAATATGAAGGGCGCGGTGAAGACATTGGAGTAGATGAGCGCCACGAGGACTAAAAGCACAAGGGGCGCAGGTGTTTTTATTATCTTCTGAACCATGAGCGTGATATAAAAAAGCCCCTTAAAGGACATGAGGACCCCCGCAAGGGCTGATTAGGGCCACTGGGCCGGGGGGACTAAACGAAGGCGCTCTCAAATTAGCACTTATGGAAGAAAAAAACAACGGCCCAAAAAAAAACTTGTCTTTTAAGTCGAGCTGAGTTAGTATACTGTATACAGAAGAAATGTGTGTTGACTTTTAATCAAGGGAGGGTGGTGATAGCCATGGCATTAAAAATTAGCGATGATTGTGTAGCATGCGGAGTATGCATGCCGGAATGTCCTGTAAGCGCCATTTCTGAAGGGGATATTTACGTAATCGACCCCGAGGTATGCGTGGAGTGCGTTGGTCACTTCGACTCACCCAAGTGCGCCGAAGTCTGTCCCGTGGATGCCTGCGTGCCTGCCTGAGGCCTTTTACCCGGAGAGCAGCACGAATGTTGTAAAAAAAGTCGGCCGTGCCACGCGAGTAAAAAGCCGTGGCATGGCCGTTTAAATCTCTTGGCGTTTTTTTGTCCTTTTCAGACCCTTCTCTTAAAGAGGACTCCTTGCTCGATAAGGAGAGTTGAGTATAGATGAAAGAATTCGCGATGTTCTGGGGCTGTACCATTCAGACCCGATTCCCTTTTATTGAAAAATCCACACGCGCGGTGCTTGATGCGTTCAAGCTGCCATACAGGGATATTGACGGCTTTACCTGCTGTCCGGAAAAATCGCTCATCAACAACATCGACCCCGGGGCCTTTACCGTAACCGCCGCGAGAAACGTAAGCCTTGTGGACGGTCTTGGAGTAGACCTTGTAAGCCCCTGTACGGGCTGTGTCTCCAACCTTGCCACTGTAAAGGAAGACCTCCTCCATAACCCCGGTGAAAAAAAAGACGTGAACGCTGTCCTTAAAGAGGCGGATAAGGAATTCACCGGAGAGGCCGCTCTCTTTCACCTTGTGCCCTTCTTTCATGACAATGTGGGCAAAAACGTCATACAGCGCAAGATTAAAAAAGACTTTTCCGGGATGAAGGTGGCCATACATTACGGCTGTCACATGATAAG
>CAZMKZ010000068.1:0-9810 GCA_964567185.1 uncultured Thermodesulfobacteriota bacterium | reverse complement strand
CGAGGACGGCTCATATACATACGCCTACGACGTTGCCGCCTACGACCACACAAAAGAGCTCGTCATAGACCCGGTGCTTGTGTATTCTACGTACCTTGGGGGAAGCTATGATGACATTGGCAATGACATAGCTGTAGACAGTGCTGGCAACATTTATCTTACGGGCAGCACCCTTTCTCTCGATTTTCCTACTACAGGGCCTGTACAGGGAGGCTCTGGCTTTCCTTACTGGAAGGACGTATTTGTTACAAAAATAGATTCCTCCGGATCCACCCTGATATACTCCTCCTACTTCGGAGGACGCCTGGATGATTATAGTTCTGCCATCGCCGTTGATGCATCTGGTAATGTCTATATAACAGGCACCACCTCTTCGTTGGATTTTCCCCTTGTCTCGCCCATACAGGCCACAAAGGGCATTGTTGATGATGTCTTTGTCACAAAGATAGATGCCTCGGGCTCTGCCATCGTATACTCCACCTTTCTCGGTGGCGATTATACCGACTTCGGCAAAGACATTGCCATTGACGCCACAGGGGCGGCCTATGTCACTGGCGAGACACAGTCCTCGGACTTTCCCACCAAGAACCCAATAGCAGGTGGGCTACCGCCAGGTGGTACCTATCCGCCGGACGCCTTTGTTTCAAAGATCAACCCCGCTGGCTCGGCCCTCGTATACTCCACCTACCTCGGGGGAAGCAATTTTGATGCAGGAAGGGGCATCGCCGTTGATAAGACCGGGGCGGCATATATTACAGGCAACACGTCATCTTCTGATTATCCCACGGTGTCGGCCATGCAACTCGCCCCTGGCGCTTGGGCCGCCTTTATTTCAAAGATAAACCCCGCTGGCTCAGCCCTCGTATACTCCACATACCTCGGGGGCACTTCCTCAGATTCCGGCGAGGACATCGAGGTAGACTCGTCCGGGGCTGCCTATGTCACGGGGTCCACATCGTCTTCTGATTTTCCCCTTGTCTCGCCAATACAGAGCTACACGGGTACCGGTTACGACGACGTCTTCATCGCCAAGGTCAACCCTGCTGGTTCCAAGCTCGTCTATTCCACATGCCTCGGTGGAAGCGGCGTGGACCGGAGCTTTCACATAGCCGTGGACAGTGCAGGCAATGCCTATGTAACGGGCTATACCTGGTCCACGGACTTTCCTGTTGTCAACCCAATACAGGGGGTCTACGGCGGAGGGTTCGAGGATGCCTTTGTAGCCGTGGTGGACTACTCGGGACAGTCCTTCAGGTATTCCACCTACCTCGGTGGAAGCAAAGATGAGTATGGAAGAGGGATAGCCGTGGACGAAGGGGGTAATACCTATATAACAGGCTGGACGATCTCACAGGACTTCCCACTACAGTCACCTCTGCAAGCCATCAAACAAGGCAAGATCCTCACAAAGGACGCCTTTATCTCGAAGATAGACGGCACCCCGCCCCCTGCAGTCATCATGTACATCAACCCCGACGCCCCCTCCGTAACCCGCGGCTCCACCCTCGGCTACAACGTAACGGCAACGAACACAACCACAACAAGGCAGTGCTTCAACTACTGGGAGAACGTGAACCTTCCGGGCGGAACGCCATACCCCTCCACGGGTGAGCTCTTCGGCCCGGTTCATCTATGCCTTGACGCAGGGGTTTCTCAGACAACGCACCTTACGCATGGGGTCCCCATGACCGCGCCTCTTGGCACATACGCACTGAACACTTATGTTGGGGCCTACGCCTTCCCCGGCTCACACGTTGTTGTGAGCGAGGCACACTTCACCTTCGATGTTACGACCTTTAGCCCGGTCACAAAAAATCCGCGGACTTCAACACGGCTTTTAAAGAATGGTTTCAAGTAAAGTTTAGATAAGTCTTAGACAAAAAAAAAGGGGGTTGCCGGTTTTCCGGTAACCCCATGTCATTTTCTCAGCATATTTTCTATTTAAAGAGAAAATATAATCAGCTTTTCCCCTCCCTCAGCTCCCGAACTTTCTCAGCCTGTCGGTCTTGGAAAAGAGAATAAGCGTAATGCCGGCCAATACGTAACAGG
This sequence comes from uncultured Thermodesulfobacteriota bacterium, assembly GCA_964567185.1. Lineage (GTDB taxonomy): Bacteria > Desulfobacterota > GWC2-55-46 > GWC2-55-46 > JADFVP01 > JAJRZX01. Next base: position 7,761 of record CAZMKZ010000068.1, on the reverse strand, counting down.
CAAGTCCGACCTCAAGGGTAGCCGTAAAGCCCCAGGCAATGGATACGCATACGCTTATAACAGAGGCGACAACGCTCATGGCCCCGTTTATGGCCCAGAACCATGCCGTATGGCCGGAAAAATTATTGGAGGCTATGGTCATGCCAATGGGAAAGGGTATGCCCATGATAAAGCCCAGAGGTATTAAAATAAGCAGAGATAGGGCAATTCTGGCGTGAATACCCGATTGGATAAAGGAGCTGAGGAAGGCCGTCTGCTTGAAAACAATAAGGAGCAGTAAGAGGACGAGTACGCTCATTACAACAGCGATGAGCCCTGCCGCCGGTCTCTTGCCCTTACCCGTAAAGGCGCCGCTCGCCATTGCGCCGAGTCCGCTTGAGAAAAGCAGGGCGAAAATGACCACGGTTATGGAGTACACAGGGTGGCCGAGGAATATAATAAGCCGTTGTAACTGTGCCATCTCCACAAAGATATACCCCAGACCTATGGCCCCGAAGAAGGCGAATCCCGATAGCGCTCCCCTGCCGGGCAGTCTGCCTCCGGCCAGGACAAGCGGCGCGAAGATAAAGAGGAAGCTCAAGACTATGCTGACCACTGCGAGGACAAAGAGCATGACCATGCCCATGAGGTTGAAGCTCTGCTCTTTCAGCTTCATCAGCCCCCTGCTCGCCACGGCGTCTTTCAGGCGTAGCATATAAAAGAAAAAGGGCCTGTCATCCGTAGACGGGCTTATGTCAAGGGGGGTGGAGGCGTAATAATCCTTATTTCCCACGTTCTTTATCACATCCACGAAGAGCTTGTCCTGAAAACCGGCTGGGTTGAAGACGAACTTGAACTGGAGTTTCTTTACCGTATCCTCCATGGTCTTTATGTCGGACTTTGAAAAGGGCTCCTTGCGCACAAGGATGGTGGCCGACGGCATATTCTGGCCCATGCCCTCACTGCGGACAATCATGATATGCTTTGCCGGATCCGGGACTCCCTCCTGCTTAAGCGTATAGGCGGCAAGGGTGGTAAGCCTCAGGAGCTGTGCCGGGTAATCGGGGCTGTACCACCTGTTAAAGGACAATACACCGCCGGGGTTGAGGTGATTGAAGAATATCTTCCAGCCCTCTACGGTATAGAGGCTGTTCTCGGCGAGAGAAAAGGCCCCCGCCGCCGTGGCAGACCATGTGGCTATACAGGAGGCCTGTATTATATCGAACTTTTCGTCCATCCTCGTTATGGCGCTCCGGGCCTCGTCGTTTATAATCCTCACGCCGGGGAGCTTGTCAAGGTGTCCCGTAAAGTCGCCGAAGACGCGAGTAATCATGTCAATGGTCCTGTCGTTAATCTCCGCGCCCACGACCTCCTTCTGGCCGAAGGTCTTTGCCGCGAGTATGTCCCTGCCGCCGCCAACGCCTATGATAAAGACCTTTGCGTTCTTCCTGAGGTAATGGGCTATGGAGGTTACGTCGTATTTCAAGTGCTTGACGGACTCGGGGTTTCCGTCATATAAGGTCATAACGGTCTGCGAGACCCCATCAATATCTATCATCCTCTCGCCGATGATGTTCTTGAAGTCATAACTCCTGCTTATGCCCCAGCTGTATGGCATCTTCTTGAGCACAAAGGGGTACACGGCTATTCTGGAAAATGCGTTCCACGTCTCTACCTGAGGTGTGTTGTATTGCCCCTTCACCCACTCGACCCGCACGGGCTGATACAGGGAATTTACGGCCATGGAGGCCGTAAGGACAACAAAGATAATGGCCGCTGTGGTCTTCAGGTGCCTGTTGCTCGAAAGGCGATCACTGGCGAAACACACTGCCCCCAGGGCGCCCAGGGCCCCTGTAAGCAATATGGCGCTCGGCGCGTCCATGGCGTTCAGAACGGGAAATACAAGAAAGGCGCCCACACCGGCGCCGATAAGGTCCGCGGCATAGACCATGCCTATCTTATCTGAAAAACGCGTCATGCAGAGGCATATCACCACACCGGCAAAGATAAAGGGTATGGAGATAGCCGTATAGGTCACTGCCGTGGCGAAGACCCCCACACCGGTCAGCCTTGGCGCAAAAGGTATGGAGAGAAATATCAAAAGGGCCAGGTCAACACTTATGCCGAAGAGAAGCGCGAAGATTGCGAGCCTGTCATAGAGCCTCTCGGCGGTGAAAAAATTCTTTCCGAGATAGACGATGATGGCCCCCACCGTAAAACCGAACATGGCAAGGGATATGGCGAAGAAGGCGAAGTAATACCACGTGGCAACACTAAAGACCCTTGTTAATAGTATCTCGAGCATAAGGGCCGACATGCTCGTAAAAAAAAGTCCTCCAAAGGCGTTTTTGTTAAACACATCAATCTCCCTTGATGTCCCTGTAGATCAAGAAAATACAGAAGATACCGGCTATGGCCATAATGCCGAGTCCAAGGAGAAATTTAAGGGGCATATAATAAAAGACGACCTTGCTCCTGCCCTCTTTAACCTGCACTCCCCTTACAAGGCCGTTAACGCGTATAATCCCGGCTCTCTCGCCGTTTACCTTTACCTTCCAGCCGGGATAGTAGATGTCACCGAGCACAAGAACGGCGTCTCTATCGGACCTTACATCTACGATAACCTTACCTTCACTGTAATCGGTAATTACAGCGCCGAACTCAAGGGGTACCCTGGCCTCGGGGGCTTCTGCATGAGGGACAACCTCAGTGGTAGCCTCGGGAACTGTATCAACGGCCTTTTCAGGGGCCGCTTCAGGGACCTCTTCTGAGGTGCTTTTATCAGAAACCGCCTCAGGGTGCTTTTCAGTAACCGCATCAACGGCCTTATCCGTAGCCGCCTCAGGGACCTTCTCTACCGCCCCTGCCTCAGGGACGGCATCCTCGGAGACCGCGCCGACGGTCTCATCAACGGGGGCGTTGTCAGTGTGCGTCTCGCTCTCCGCTGAAGGGGCCGTGGCCGGGTGTGCCTCAGGGGGCGCGTCGGAAACCACGGCAGGAGCATTATCCGGAGCTTTTGTTTCATGGCCGGCCATTGAAGGCGCCGCGTCAACGGGCCCGGAGGCCGCCTCCGCGGAGGCAGGGCCAATAGCGGGCCCGCTTTTAGAGACATACTGATAAAGGGACGCTACGGCGCTCTTCAGGGCGCCTGTGCCTGAAGATGCCCCGATTGCCGTGGCGTCGGTCCTCTCGTGCGATACATGCGGGGGGCTCAGCTTTATATCCTCCTCTACGACTATTGTATCCGAGGCGTCAAAATCACCCTCCATAAAGAGCTTCTGAGCCTCCTTCCATGAAGAGGCCTTCAGCGTTTTTGTTGCAAGAAAAGCCCTCGGCAATGCGCCTGGATTTTTATATACCTTTGCCTTACCTCCTGTGTAGATAAGGGGAAACTTTTCTTCAAAGATATTACGTAGATCCTCACCTGCTCCGCCGTAACCCTGGTCACCGGGAAAGATGAAGTACCCCACGCCCAGTAAGGAGTATGCCCGCTCCCTGCCCATAAAATCATTCTCCGGCAAGGTCTCTATCCTCTTGTAGAGATGCCTTCCTTTTACATCCTGCCTCTCGCTTCTCTCCGGTGAGCCGGTAAACCACAGCGACGACTCAAGCAATCCCTCCACGGGTTTGCTGGACAGGTATTTTTCGCGGAAAAACTGCAGTTCCGCCGGCGCTACGGAGTTCACGTATCTGATGTCATCGAGTTTTACAACACCGGCGTAATTGGGAATAAGCGCTCCATATGCCCCGGCGACTCTCGGCCTCCGAGGGGCCGAGTCCTTCAGGATGGCGGCCACATAGGGGGCCGTGCCAAAGGGGTCGTCTCTTGGCGGATAGCCTTGCGGGGCGAGGGTATCCATGAAAAAGGCGGCGCCGAAAAAGACAACAAGGGCCATGAAGGTAAATGCGATTTTATTTCTGAAAAAGAAGGATACACCGAGCAGACCTACTCCAAGGGGCACCCACTTCATGGCCAGCGTCTCCGGGGCGTAGCCCCTGGGCACGCACCACCATAGCTCCACAATGGCGAGGATTATAAGGGCGTAGATGTTTTTTTCGCCTTTCCAGAAGTATGTCACGCAAAAGGCCGTGGCGATTACGATAAGCGTCACCAGAGAGCCTGATATGATGGAAGGGAATACAAAGGGAGACATTGCCGCGTTAAAGACCTCGGTACTGTGGAAAAAGAGGTTAATGGAGGGGACAAGGGAATACATGAGGTAACCAATGGCTATGAGGCCTGCGGCGAGGATAAAGACCACGCCCGGCGGTATGAGATGTGACCTCTCGCCCGAGTCAGACTCATCCGCCGAGATGCCGATGTGTCTTTCTATAAGGGCCATGCCCATGGCCGCGGCCACTGCAACGGAAAAGACCCAGACAGGGCCGGCCCACCGCAGGGACCATACCATGTCAAATAGCGGCGCCTTGCCAAGGAGGATAAAGGGTCTTACCCCTGCGTTCTTAAGCAGGATGACGGCGGCGATGAAGATAAAAAAGAAGAAGTGCTTCCTTGGAGGCAGTTTTTTTCTAAGGGGACTTATGAATATGCCGCTGAGTATGAGAAAAAGGGGCAGTACGCCCGTATAACCGCCAAGCGTATCCCAGACTCCGTTAATAGGAAGGAACCTGAAGAAGCTGTCTCCCATCTTGACAAGCAGGCTCGTGCCTTTAATCATATCGGCGTTAGCCGGAAAATACGAGAGCGTAGGGGTTATGACATTAAAGAGGGCGCGCCAGTTTGCAAGCCTCTGCGTGCCCATCAGACCCCCTGCGTGGTGTATATGCGCGCCCCTGCCCACAAGCTCCACAAAAAGCAGAATAAGGGGAGAGCTTATGGCAAGGCCCGTTACAAAGGCGATAGCGAGCCGTGGCCAAGTCTTAATGCCCTGCACGAGGCCGTGGGCCGTTAAAGACCTGAAAATATAGTAAAGCAGGGCAAGAGAGAGGACATATAAGGCAGTCTCTGGCTGACCGGCAAGGAGCGTTAAGGCAAAGCAAATCGCGGAAAAGACTATCTTCACCTTTACCCACCTGGCCCGCGGCAAACCGCTTGCCAGCAGATCAATGGAGAAAAGTAGCACAGGAAGGGTCATTGCGGTGTTGGCAAGCTGCTCAAGGTTGATGAACCATGTAAACGCCCCGGAAAACATATAAAAAAGCCCCCCGATAAAGGCGGACCACGGCCCCGCAACTCCCGAATAATAGATGAAGAGGTAGGTGAAAAAGCCCGCTATCAGGAGCCTTCCGAGGATAAAATAGTCCCAATACTGCACGGGAGCAAGGTCCTCAAGTATCTGATAGGGGAAAAAGGCCCTCGTGGAATACTGCGCCGCAAGGGGCGTGCCCCCGCCCTGATAGGGGTTCCAGAGCGGCACCTTGCCTTCTCTGTACATGTCACCCACGAGTTTGTTAACGGGAAACTCATAGTACACGGGTGTGGCAAGGTCTACGTTAAAGCTGTTTACCGGCGTCCTGCCCTTCTCGCCGTATACGCCGCGCGCCGTTACACCGTGAGGCTGATACAGGGAGGGTATCAGGCTCTTGCCGCCCAGAACAACGGGTGAGTAGAATAGCGCGATGAGTACTGCGTAGATAATACAAACAAGGACGTGAGTGCTGAAACCGCTCTTATCTTCTATCAATTCTTCGTTCATATCGTCTTGTCGAGGGTCCTTTCATGAGGTAGGGATAAAAAATCCCGGTGAATTATATCAGTTGACGTCTTCAATAACAAACTTTGAGTGCAGCGGATGGCCGCAGGAATGACACCTGTCTATCTCCATCAGTCTATCGAGATATTTATGGACCACCGTAACATAGGTGGCGTGGCTCCACGTAAGCGGAGAGACAGAGAGGGGTTCATCAGTAAAAGGGTTAATCTGCTCGGAGAGCACACCGCTCTGCAAGGCCCTGTCGGTAGTCCATTTAATGAGTTCAAGCGCCTTTTCGAGCCCCTCCCTGTCCGTGGCCGAGGCGATATGATACCACGCCATCCAGAGCGTTGTAATAAACCAGGGGTTGCCCGTGGTCTTATCGCTGACGCGATAATAACCGTCTTTCTCGTAACGGGCTATACCGCCCGAAGGGGTGGAAAGATGGAGCTTCTCATATACCTGCCTCATGGTATTTTTCACCTTCTCGTCATTGGGGTCATAGGCCCCAAAGGCAAAGGTCCCGAAGAGGCTGGCGTCAACGGCCTTGTCCACAGAGACTACTGCGCCGTCCTTCATGCTTATCATGCGGGCAAAGCGTTTTTCGTCCTTAAGATAAAGGTGCCTGTCCATGGCCTCTCTCAGCCGCCGCGCGCCCTCGTCGAACTCGTCGGCCTTACGGTCCTCTCCGAATGCGCGGGTAAATCCGGCGGCGCCCTTCAGCCCCCCGTAGACCGCCGAGGCCGTAAAGGTAAGCACGCCGTGACGCTCTTCCCAGAGGTCGTAGCTCGGCAGAGGCAGACCCGTAGCGTGGTCGCGGAACCTCATCATCATATTGCCGGCGTTCTTTATAAGCGGCCTGTAAAGGGGTTTTATGAACTCTATGTCTTTATAGCGCAGGTAATGAGACCAGAGCGCCCAGACTACAAGGGCCGTCTCGTCTTCCTGAATCGGCAGCTGCGGTTTACCCTCATTCAGCCAGGGGTGCCACGAGCTCGCGGGAGTGCCCGAGGGGTTGTATTTATGAAGAAAAAAACCGCCCTTCTCTATTATCCTCGCCGAGAGGGCAAAAAAAGACTTTGTAATCTCAGGGTATCCGGCAAGGTCGAGGGCATGGGCCGAGAGGGCGCCGTCACGGGGCCACATATAACTGTATGTATCGCGGTTGAAGGAAACGGCGTCAGAGTCGTTGGCCGCTATTATACTGCCGCTGTCGTCTATCTGCGTGCGCATGATAAGGAGGCTTCTGCGGTATAGATTGATTATATCCTTTGGGAGGAGTTCGAGGTTAAGATGTTCCTTATCGGCCCATAGCCTCCAGTAATCACTGGTGCGTTTTAGTATGTGCGCCGGGGTCTTGGCCATGACCTTTGTGTTGAGGCCCGTGACCTCCTTCATGCTCTTGCCAGCGCATATCCAGTAAAAGCATGAGGCACTGGCCTTGGGGCCGAGGTGTAGCGGTATTGAGACAACGGAATCAACACTCCCCTGGGCTATGGGATTATTGCTTAAGACCCCGTCCTCGGCGTCCTTCCATGTGCCCTTGTAAGGGGCATGCTCCTTGTGACCCGTGGCATAGCTGGTTATGCCGAAACGATTGCCCGAAAAGACGTTTACAAGGAAGTAGCGCTTGTCTTTATAATGCACGATAGAGCCGGACTCGGGGCGGAAGACGGCGGTGTCGCCGATGTCGTTGCCGTAGATATGAAAGTCCTGGGCAAAAAAAAGCCTCACGTCGGCGTCTTTGTCGGAGGTGTTGGTTACTACGAGTTTTCTTAAAAAAACGTTCTCATGAAAGTCCACTATATCGTTGGACCTTATGGATACGGCCAGCTCTTTACTTTCAAGCCTTACGTCCGTCACCATTGTGTCGTCAAGATAGTCAAGGCTCATCTCCCAGCCATGGGGGACCCAGCTGAAGCGCCCGTTGGACCAGACGCCGAACCTGAAGGGACCGGTCCCTGTGTGGTTCTCCTGACCCACATGGGGAAAATAAAAGTCGCGTATCTGATAACCCCTGTCAAAGGTGACAAGGAGCCGTCCGTTGCCTACGGGTATGTCCCGTGCCATAAAAAACCTCCGCTAAAAGACCCCTCACCTCACGGATATCCCCGAAGGCTCAGGGCTT
>CAZMKZ010000067.1:5485-9934 GCA_964567185.1 uncultured Thermodesulfobacteriota bacterium | reverse complement strand
GCTCACGGCAGAGTATGGTGGAAAATATGAGCATGGAGCCAAGGGGATTTCTTATCTCGTGGGCTATCTTGGCGGCCATCTCGCCCATTGCGGCAAGCCTTGCCGTCCTCTCGGCGGCGCGGTTTTTTCCTGAAAACTCTCTCTCAAGGTCGCCGAGCTTATCGCCGAGTTTGGCGTACTGCATCTCGAGCTTACGTGAAGACTCCTCAAAGTCCTTGAATGCCCTGTTCAGAAACGCCTTGTTAATCTTCACCGTCATATCGGCCTCTACGATCCTCCCACTGCCGCCGTTTGCAGGGCCTCGGCCCAGTCGCCGTAAGACCTCTCACTGCGCTTCAGCTCTCTTACCGCGTTTATCGCCTTATCCCTCATCCCGGCCCCGGCATAACTGAGAGAGAGGCGGTAATGGAGCCAGTTTTCCGTGGGCGTAGAGACCTTTGCCGCCATCTCCGCCGCCGAGCTGTAAGCCTCTATGGCCTCGGAAAATTCATGAGATACAAACCGGCTGTCCCCGTACCCTGTCTCTGCGGCCATGAGTCCCTTTCTGTCCTTATTCTTCTTGAACAGGGCAATTGCCCTTGAGTACGTTTTTACGGCCTCGTCCCACATGCCGAGTCCACGGTACGCGGCGGCCCTCATCAGGACAAGACGTCCATCGTCTCTTTGCCGGCTCAGCCTTATTACATCTTTGAACCTGCCCTTGAGAAACTGCGCCTCCATGTAATAGTCTTGCCATAAATGCGTGCGGGTCACCTCGGGCGAAGATGCCTTCAGGTCCTCAAGGAGATTGCCTGCGGCCATGCCGTCCCTCTGTTCGAGGTATAAACGGGCCAATAAGAGCACTGCCTTAACCTTTATATCTTTACTCCCTATCTTCACGGCCCTGTCAAGGGCCTTTACGGCGTCCGGAGTAAGGCCTAAACGCATAAGCGCCTCGCCCACCCTGAGATAATTCACGGCCCTCTTGCCAAAGGTAATCGTGCCGCTGTACCGGTAATTGACAATGGCCAGCTCTAACCACTTTTTCTCTGTGTAAAGGTCTTTAATCCAGTTATATGCTATTTTTGAACGGAGAAAACCGGCCGTCTCTCTTCTTGCGGTGAGGATATTTTCAGGCGCGATTTTATCAAGGGTCTTCATGGCCTCGCCATGTTCCTTTAGCCTTTCGAGGACCTCGGCGAGCCTAATGAAGGCCTCGCCAGACCCCTTGGTTCTGCTCCTGGCCACCTCTCCATAAAGGGACTTCGCCTTCAGGGGAAGCGCGACCTCAAAGGAATAATAATCGGCAAGGGCCATATCGGCCATGGCAAGGCCCTCGCCATGAGCGCTCTTTTTGATAGACGAGTAGGCCGATACGCCCTCCTTTACCAAACCTGCGGCCAGCATGGCGTCGGCCTCTCTAATGGCAAAAAAAGGACCGAGAAAGGCATCTTTCCTGAACCTTGACTTAAGCCCCTTGAATATGAGCCCCGCCCCGCCGTAATCACCACGGCGCATCTTCATATCGCCAAGTCCCATAAGCGCCAGCGGGTCCTGCGTGGGGCCCAGCCTCCTGAATCCTGACCATGCCGACCTGAACTCTCCCTTTACAAGACGGCCTCCGGCAAGCCAGCCGGCGGCCTCTTTCGAGCCCTCTTGCTGCGCCCTCTCAAACCACTTTAATGAGTCGGCCACATGGCCGGAAAAAAACAAGACCCTGCCCCTGCCAAGTGCGGCACGAGCCCTGAGCATTTTGACTGTCTTTGCTTCATAGGCCATGGCGTAATAGGCCGCGGCCTCGGGATAAAGGCCCTCTCTCTCATAAGCAGAGGCCAAAAGAAAGCGCGCAAGGGGCGCAAAATTATTTTCAGGCGTCTTGATAATCTCCCGCTCCACATCCGCAGGGTCGGCCTCTTTTTTTATAAGGATGATTATTCCCTTAAGGGTGGCGGCTCCGGCCGCGTCACCGTGCTTTGCCAGGGTCTTTACATAGGCCCCGGCCTCCATGCCGTCGGCCCACGCCTCGGCCCCCTTTACAGGGATATACTCCCGCAGCATCTCAAGGCCATGGTCAGGAAGATTCCCGTAAAAGGACTCTTTCAGGCGCTCTACGGCCATCTTCCTGTATATCCACCTCCAACCCTCGTTAAAGGCAAAAGCCCTCTTTTTCAGGGCTCCGTGAGAAGACTTTCCATAAGACTTATTGCCTGTTGTTTTTTTGCTGACAACCTTATTGCCAACCCCTTTGCGGACAGGCTTTTTTTTCTTAACAAGATGTTTTTTTGATTTTTCAGGATACATATCCACGATAATCCTGTAAGGTTTTTCAAAGGTCTTGCCGCGTATCCGAGCGGGGCCGTCGAGGGCCAGAGAAAAGATTGTATGAGGTTTCCCGTCTTTACTTATTGTGGATATCCTCTTCAGCCTGAAAAAAGAGGTGCCCGCGAACCCGCCCCCGAAACCGTGCGAGTCCACATTGATTACGTCTATCTCAAGGGTTGTTTCAGTCTTTTTTATCCTGTACCCGGCCTTACGGCGGAGCTCTATGACAAGCCTGTGAAAACCTCTGTGCACTCCGGCCCTTGTGGCCGCAATATCTCCCCTGTTCTCCATCACACCGCAGAGGGCCGGATGGGCCGAACCCAGGGTAAGGCACAGTACTATGAGATACAATATGTATTTAGCCATATGCGGGCCTCCATCTCCTCATGATAGAGAGACGCAACACTCGTGCCACAGGGAAACCCCGTGGCGCGAGTCGTCCGAAAACCTGTTTTCAAGGGATATGATGAGTTGTAAAGCCCGTTTTGTCAGGGGGCCAGCTTAATCAGGCGGAAGAGAAGCGATTGTGTCATGGAAGAGACACCTTAAAGGTGTTGGATACTTGACCCTCAGGCATCGAGTCTCAGGCCTTTTCTCTTCATCTTCTCAATGAGTGTTGTCCTGTTGAGCTTCAGGAACTTGGCGGCGTTTTTCTTTACGCCGTGTACCATGTCAAGGGCGTTTATTATGAGGTCTGTCTCGAACTTATCCACAACGGAATTAAAGTCAACGCCTTCGGGAGAAATGTAAACGCGGTAATCAAAACCCTTGACGCGTTTTCTTGAGAGCAGAACAGTGGCCTTTTTGATATTATCGGGAAGGTCCTTTTCCGTCACCATGCCTTTTTCCTTCAAGACGACTATGCGCTCTATGACGTTCTCCATCTCACGAACATTGCCGGGCCATTCATACTCTTCAAAGAGGCTCATGGCGTCCGGCGATATGGTTGTCATGTCCTTATTCTTCTTTCTTGACATGGTCTTCAAAAAGTGTTTGATGAAGACGGGTATGTCTTCCTTTCTTTCCCTTAAAGGGGGCATGTCAATAGGTATTACATTGAGCCTGTAATAGAGGTCTTCCCTGAATTTTTTCTCTTTTATGGCCTTTTTGAGGTCCTGATTGGTGGCGGCAAGGACGCGGATATCCACCTTGATGGTCTTTCTGCCCCCTACCCTCTCGAACTCCTTTTCCTGCAGGACCCTCAGTATCTTTACCTGAAGGCCGGGGCTCATGTCGCCTACCTCGTCAAGAAAGACAGTCCCGCCGTTGGCGGCCTCGAAACGGCCTATCTTTGTGGCTATGGCCCCTGTAAAGGCGCCCTTCTCGTGGCCGAAGAGCTCGCTCTCAAGGAGGTCTTCCGGTATGGCCCCGCAGTTGATGGGGACAAATGGCGCGCTTGCCCTGTTGCTTCCGAAGTGAAGGGACCGGGCCACTATTTCCTTTCCCGTTCCGCTCTCGCCGAGGATAAGCACCGTGGAGTCCGTGTCGGCCACCTTGTTGATGATGCTCCGCACGTGCTCTATCTTGTCGCTCGTGCCGAGAATCCTGTCCATGAGCTTATGGCTTATATTGCGTTTCAGCCTGAGATTTTCCGCCGTAAGCTCGCTCACCTCAAAGGCCTTTTCTATGGTTACAAGGACCTCTACCTTGTTAAAGGGCTTCTTGATGTACGAAAAAGCGCCTGCGTTAAGGGCGTCCATGGCCTTTTTTATGGAGCCGTCGCGAGGTATGACGATGGCGCTCGTGCTCGGGCTTGCCCCGGTGATGGAACGGACGAACTCGATGTCATCAATGCCGGGGATATTGAGGTCGGCTATGACCACGTTTGGGGTGTTTCTGCGAATGTAGCTTATGGCAGCGTCAGGCTTTTTGATTGTGTTTACGGAGTAATCCTCGGCGCGAAATTTTTCCTTGAGAAATTGACGCAGCAGGCCCTCCTCCTCAACCAAGAGAACATTCCTTTTCCTCATTCATATCTCCTTTTACATAAAGATGATGTCGAGGATGCATGTCAAGATGGATATATGTCAGGGATAAACCCTTCGGGCAAGATGTGCGTCAAGATGAGATGTAGCGAAAGTCGGCCCCATGGCCGGGAAGTCTCGTCAGGGTGGATAGAACTTATGTCGGCCGGGATGTAGTTCAAGA
>CAZMKZ010000067.1:0-5385 GCA_964567185.1 uncultured Thermodesulfobacteriota bacterium | reverse complement strand
AGTTCAAGAAGGATGTAGCAAATTTGGCCCCGTGCAGGGAAGAGGATTTCGAGATGAGACTGAATTATACGGTAAAGGCGATGCGCTGTCAATAAAGAATTTAAATAGTCGGTTTAGTGACACCCCCGCGAGACCTCGCCGCAGAGGGCAGCCAGGGGCGCCGAAGAATTTTCCATAAAGTTTTCCCCCCCGCCTCCGATGTGTAAAAAGAGGGGCGAGGCATAAAACTCTCCCCAACGTATTAGAGGCATATGCGTTAAAGTAATAGCAAATAATTACCTCTCAACAAAAAAGGATAGCCATGTTCCCAATAATTGGATTAGTAGTAGTTTTTGGCGCCATCATCACCGGCTACACCATGGAGGAAGGCAACTTTTCTATTCTCATCCAGCCTGCGGAGCTCATTACCATAGGCGGGGCGGCCCTTGGCTCTCTTATCGTCTCATGCCCGTCCAACCTTCTAAAGGACGTCTTAAGGGCCATACCGGCCATCATCAAAGGCAGTACTCTGAAAAAGAGTCATTACATCTCACTCCTTACTCTGCTCTACAATATATTTACGAAGATAAAAAAGGAGGGCCTCCTCTCCGTTGAAAAAGACGTGGAGAACCCAAAGGGAAGCGCCCTTTTCAAGGGTAACAAGGACATCTTCAAAAATCACCATGCCCTGAATTTTCTCTGCGACAACCTGCGTGTCTTCATCATCGGCATCAAGCCGACGGAGATGGAAGACCTTATGGATATTGAGATGGACAGCCACCATGAAGAGGCCGGAGTGACTCCTGGGATTATTACCAAGGTAGGCGACGCCCTGCCGGGTTTCGGCATTGTGGCGGCGGTACTCGGCATTGTCATCACCATGGGCAAGATGAGCGAAGGCCCGGAGGTCATCGGGCACAGCGTGGCGGCCGCCCTTGTGGGTACCTTTCTCGGAATACTGCTGAGTTACGGCGTAGTGGGCCCCCTTGGCAGTCATCTGGAACACAAGAACAGAGAGGACTCGAAATATATCGAGGCCATAAAGATAGCGCTCCTCGCCTTTGCCAAGGACCTGCCGCCTCAGATGGCCGTAGAGGCCGGAAGAAGGACCATATTCAGCGACGCGCGGCCATCCTTCAAGGACCTTGAAGACGCCCTCAAAGAGCAGAAGAAGAAGTAATAGAGCGAGAGAAAAAGACGTGATAAAGGAGCCGTGATGGAAAACAACGATACACAACCCATAATCATAAAGAAGGTAATAAAAAAAGGGCACGGAGGCGGTCACCACGGCGGAGCGTGGAAGGTGGCCTACGCCGACTTTGTCACGGCCATGATGGCCTTTTTCATGGTGCTCTGGCTCGTGGCCATGATGTCCATAGAGGCAAAGAAGGGCATGGCAGAATACTTCAGGAGCTACACCATATTCGAGGGCACGGAGGCCGGAGGCGGCAAGGGCATATCCATAATGTCCGGCAACCCCCTCATGCTCAACAAGGCCTCATCTAAGCCCGTTCCCACTGCAAACAACAATAACAACCTTATCCTGCAGATTACAAAGACGGTAAATACGAGGCTCAGCGACCTAAAGGATCAGATACTCATATTTACCACCAGCAACGGGGTGAGGCTCGAACTTGTGGACCTGGATGACAGCCCCATGTTCGAGAGGGGCGGCGCCCGGCTCGTAAAGAGGGGCAGGGATATCTTCAGCGTCCTCGCAAGCTCTCTTAAGAACATGCCCTACAAGATAGCCATAGAGGGACACACGGACAGCTTCAAGTTTGCCGGCAAGGGGCACTCGAACTGGGAGCTTGCCGCCGAGAGGGCCAACGCCGCGAGGAGGGAGCTTGTGAAGAACGGCCTCAATGAAAAACGCGTCTCCCGTGTATCGAGCTTTGCCGACGTGGTTCCCCTTAACGGCAGGGACACCTTTGACCCCATAAACAGGCGTGTAAGCATACTTGTGGAAAAGAACAAGTTCCTGCAGGGGGATGACGGAGATATCTTCAAATAAAAGTAAAAGATGGAAGTAAATCAATCATGAGGCGAAAAATAACTTCATAAACAGAAAACCCCCCGCCGGCAGAAACCGGCGGGGGGTTTTTCTTATTATATGCTTTTATATTCACTGCTCCGTTTTGCCGGCCTTCTTGCCGGCCCTCAGCATCCTTCTCTGCCAGGCGAAGATATACCTCACTATCCTTTCTCTCGCCCTCTCATCCATATCAATGAACTTTATCCCCACCTTGTAGCCGCCGTCGATGTTTTCGCATATCCAGACCACCTCTCCGGTGACCTCAAGGTCCTGCGCCTGGTCGGGAAGAAAGAGCCTTATGGCGAGCTCGTCTCCCTCGGTAAAGTTCTTGTTGCAGAGTATCTTGAGCCCGCCGCCGCTGATGTTCTCTATACGCGCTTCTGGTATCTCAAAGCAGCGTTCGGCGGCGGCCTGGCTCATGAGAGTCTTTAGTCTCTGATTTATCTCAAAAAGCAGAGAGTACATCTGCGGATCATCCGATGAGATGGCCTCCACCTTCCTTGAAAAATGCCTTAACTCGCGGATATTTACGGCGCTGTCCGTAATATTGACGCCGTTTTTCACCACATAATAAACGGGTATGCTGTCCTCTATCCTCACGTACTCCCGGCTATTGGATATCATGCCAACCATATACATCACCTCTTCTCTCTCATTAGCATTATCCATCTCGTGAACACCTCTTTCCCGGCGTCTTTACTGAGCTGGATACGTAGGCCCTGTGCGCCGTATTACACTGTGATAATCTCTCAAGTTCTCGCCGTGTTTCCTCAAGCTCCCCTTCCATGGAGACCCTCAGGTTGGCGTCGAGGCCAAGTATCTCCTCAATAAGGGCAGTTTCCTCCGATATTTCAGCCGCCGCGGCCCCTGTCTCCCTGATGCTGGAGATAATCTCGTCACGCTCGGCCATGGTCTTTGCAAGGTCTGCAAAACGGTTCTCCGCAAGAAGCACTTTCTGTGCCCTTGCGATATGGAGCAACCTTTTCAACAATGCCCTGCGGCCTGTTTTCTCATGTCCCATATTTGGCCCCCGCCTCAAGACGAGGCTTGCCTGCCCGCGCGCCGGAGACGGCAATAGCGTCCCAGCCTTCCTTTACCTCAAGAAAAAGGCCCGTAACTTCCTCGATAATCTCAACCGAGTTCCTGTTATTGGCCTCGGAGAGTCTGGCAAGGGAATAGATATAGAGGTCTCGAAGGTTAAGGGCCACCTCTGCGCCCCGTTTCATGTCAAGGGCATTACAGAGCTCGCTTATGATGGCAACGGACCTGTTGATGTACTGGCTCCTCTTCTCGATATCACTATCTTTTATCGCCAGGACGGCCATCCTGTTGAACTTGACGACGCCCTCGTAAAGCATTACCACTAGGCGGACCCCGTCAGATGTCATTACCTGAACTTTCTGATATGCCTTGAGACCCTGCATTAAAACCTCCCTTTAGAAGCCGCCGGCGCTCAAAAACCGGCCCTGAGCCTTAAGGCCGGCAAGGCTGCTCTCAAGAAGAGAGAAACGAACCCTCAGCGCGCCCTCATAATCGGATATCTCTTGTTCCTTTGAAGTTATATGCGTCACGAGAGAGGCTATGTTTTTGCCGAGCCCCTCCTGTTTTTTTGTTATCCTGCCGTCAACGCTATCGGTCATGGAGCTTGCAAGGTCATATACGAGCTTGCCAAAGCCCGAGGTAGTTGCGCCGTCTACGAACAGATTTACAACATCGTCATAATTTGTATTCAGGGCATCCGTGAGTTTTGCGCTGTCAAGGGACATGATGCCCGTGCTGTCCCTTGTAACCCCTGCCTGCAGGATCATGTTCATGGTGGAGGGAAGGCCGCTTATGGTAGAGGTCATAACCCTGCTGAGTTCGTCGGAAATGCTCCTCGCCACGGGGTCGCCGAATAGCGTGCCGCCGGACTTTGTATCAATATTATAACGGTTATGCCCCTTTATGTAATTCATGACGGCGTTATATTTGTCTACAAAGGCCACCACCTTTTTTTCTATCTCGCCCACGTCGCGCGTGGCGCTGACGGTAACCGGCGCGGCGGCATTGGCGCTCTTGAGTGTAAGGGTCACACCTGTAAGCACATCGCTTACGACGTTGGAAGACCGTGTTACGGCAAGGCCGTCCACTGTGAAGGAGGCGTCCTGGGCCGCCTGTAACGTAGTGGGAAATAATAGAGTGGTATCGTTCTGATTGATGGTTATCTGGTTCGTGGTTCCAGTGGACGTTGCGGTGAGCACGAGCCTGTAAGAGGTCCCGTCGTTTACCACGGAAGACGAGACGCCGGCGTTAAGCGCGTTTATGGCATCGCTTAGCCCCGTAATAGTGGTGGTGGCGTCAACGGCTACGGACTGCATGGTTCCCGAACCCACTGTAAAGTTAAAGGAACCGGGCGCAGAGGCTACAACCGTAGTGGACGAGGCCACGCCATCGGCGGCAATCTTGTGCGATTTTGCAAGAGCGTTTACGATTATTACGGATGAGTTGGCCGTGGCGGAAGGGCCGGCTGTTGCGTCAAGTATGGTGGTGTCGCTGCTTGAAGCGGTAAAGCTCGCAAAACCCGAGGCAGTCCTCAGCGCATCGGCGGCGTTCTTAAGGTCGTCTACACGGGATGAAAGGGTGGTGTATGAAGATTGAACTCCCTCCAGTTTCTTCTTGTCCGCGTAAAGCTGGTCCACGGGAAGGCTCTTGACGCTTACGAGCTGCTGAACAATGGAATCATAATTTATGCCGGAAACGAGTCCCGTGGCGGTTATGGTCATGGTGTCCTCCCTGTACTGAGTGTTTGGCAAGCGCACCTTGCCCGTACAAACATCGGGTCTTCACATACCCGGAGGACCTCACCAAAGGCGGGTGGTGAGGAGGCCGGGAGGCCCCCCCACCGGTAGAGAGGTCGATATGCCCTTAGCTTATCTTAAGAGCTGCAGAGCGCTCCTCGGCAGTGTGTTAGCCTGCGCGAGCACCGAGATGCCTGCCTGAACCATAATCTGGTTCTTTGTGAATATGGCCGTCTCAGAGGCAAAGTCCGCGTCCCTTACCCTGGATTCGGCGGCCTGGAAGTTGGTGAAGGTCACCTGAAGGTTCTTCAACGCTACGTTGAGCCTGTTCGTTGTAGCGCCGTATATGGCCCTCGCGCTGTTCACCCTGTTAAGGGCAACGCTCACGGCGTCAAGGGCTCCAAGGGCCCCTGTTACGCTCGAGAGTGCGCCGGCTTGAAGGCTGAGGCCAACATTGCCTGTGCCACCGGCGCTTGTAAGGGCGATAAGGCTTACGCTCAACTGGTTATCCGTTGAGTTCTTGAACCCTATAAACATGGTAAGCGAGGAGATGGAGCCGTTAAGGAGCTTGAACCCGCCAAACTCCGTGGTGCC
>CAZMKZ010000066.1:0-10059 GCA_964567185.1 uncultured Thermodesulfobacteriota bacterium | reverse complement strand
CCCCCACTCAGCCCCAAACCCCGCATATCACTTCATTGGCTTATATTGTATATAAGCAGATAACCCCTGGTCTTTGATGAAATAATGCTCGTATCTTTCTGGACTATCATTATGAGCTTTTTAGAGCCCTTTCCCTCAAGGTCGTCTATGAAAAAGTCTGCTATATAGCCGTTTATCTCCCTCGTCCGCCAGGTCTCCGTAAGAAACTCGCCGTCCCATGTCATGCTGAGTATGGAGCCGCCGGAAAATGTCTTGAAGACCTTTGCGTAGCGCTTGAAGAGGCCCTCGGCCCTGCTCTGTCTCACGATAAGCTCATCGCGGCCGTCGCCGTCCGTGTCCATATGAAAGAGCGGCCTCTCTACGTCCACATAGCGGTAGGTCTCTGAGCCCGAAGTATCGCTGTTGAACTCTATGCGGTGCATGGTGCCGCCGTAGTAATCCTTGCTCTTCCACTCTTTTCTCCAGCCATGGCCCTTGCGCCGGTATACAAGGAGGCGCCCTTCCTTATCAAAGGCAAGCAGATCCTTCTCTGCCCTGTCCCTTGAGTTAAAGTTGAAGTATGTGAAGTTGTAGAGGTTCACCCCGCCGGGCAGTCTATCCAAATACGGGCCCGCCTCGCCAATCTTGCCGCCCTTGTTTTTTATAATGCTTATGCCGCCGTAAAAACCGTCCGAGGCCCTGAAACGCTGGCCAAGGAGAATGGCCTTGCCGTCGTCGGAGCGCCCCTTTCTCAAAAGCCATGGAATGTTACCGCGGGTTATCCTGTAGCCGCCGCCCGCGTATTCAAGGACAAGACTCGCGGCAGTAAGATGGTCGAGGGCAGAGACATAGACCTCTACCTTGCCGTCGCCATCGGTATCAACGGCGCTTACGGAGACAAATTCAAGACCGGAGCTGGCCTTGATATCCTGAATTACACGGATGTCCTTCTCTTCCTTAACGGCTATGGTTACAGAGGTCTTCTGAAGGAGAAAGAGCTCCTTTACGCCGTTGCCGTCAAGGTCACCGGCGGCCATGGAAATGAATTGGCCTTTTATCGTCTCGCTCTTCCAGAATGAGGGAGCGGTTGGTTTTTGCTCTTTTTTTACAACAGGTTTTATAATCATGGAAGGCGCCGCCGGTTTTGCCGCAACAGGCGCGGGCGCGGGCACCGGTACCGGTACAGGCACGGGCACCGGGGCCACAGGGGTGAGAGCGGTCCTTGCCGGGGCCGCGCGTTCGGGATGAAAGTGGTGGATAACGTCTTTGGAAAGATTATCTACGAGCGTAACAATGGAATCCCTGCTCGGACCCGTTGAGGCAAAGCTGGTGACCTTGCCGCTATCTACATCAAGGAGGCTCGCGTCAAGGCTAACGGCCTTTCCTATGACTGTGACGCTCCCGTAAAGCACATAATTCAGCTTGAGTTGCCGGCCCACTTTTAAGGCCGTGCCCTGCGTTATGTCCTTGTCTCCCTGCCCCTGCAGGGCGTCCTTCAGCCTGTCGGCCCTTAATGTGGAGATATCCGCCTCGGCCCCGAGGCGCGAGGTGAGCATATCGACGAGGGCGTCCTTAAGAAACCCCATGCCCTCTGCGGAACGCACGTTCCATGGCAGTACGGCTATCGTTCGCGTCTCGGCATAACCCCTTGAAGGCAGAAGCGCCGTAAAGGCGATGAAAAAAAGCAGGCTTATGGATATCCTGAAAGCGTGTTTTGCGGAAATTGAATTCATGGGAAGGCCCTTTTTTCTAAAAAATTACTTCTAAAGCATCTTGAGGCATCTTACTGATGGGACAAGGTGCGCCTGTATTCCTAATCATCTCCAAGGCGGTATAAGAGGAGCCGCTCCACGACAGAGCCCTTACCGAGATGCTCGTCCGCTATCTCGGCCACATCGTCTACTGTGACATTTTTGTACCATACGCCCTCGGGGTAGACGACTACGGCAGGCGAAAACTCGCCGACCTCCGAGGTCTCCTTGCATACCTTCATGCATCCGCACCTCGTAATCTTTACGCCCTCAATGTCCCCGTTCTTTACCATGTGCTTGAACTCGTCAAGGACCTTGCCGGACTTTTTGCCCCCGCACCTCTTGCCCTCGCATATGAAAACATGGTGCCTGTACGGTCTCATGATAATAACCCCTCTGCTATTGTTCGGCCCGAACTCCTTCTTGCAGAAAAAAATATCTTTAAAGGTAATCCTTATTCGTATTATATTGTAGGAAGTAAATCAAGGTTTTTTTACGGAAGGGTCTCTTTGAAGATAAGGACCGATTGCGGCCAGTGCGTGGGTGATGGCATGGAAGACAGCGTTCGTGATGGCGGACTCACATATGATGAGAGCGGGGACGATGCCGCAGGGGACGCTCTGCTGAAGTTAATGAGCGCTCCTGGCGGTGCAGGCTGGTCCAACATGCTCATCTTCGGAGACAATCTCATCGGCTTGAAGGCCCTTGTAAGGGACAAAGGCATGGGCCGCCTGAAAAACGCCGACAATACCGATGGGGTGAGGCTCGTATATATCGACCCGCCCTTTGCCTCGGGCGTAAAATACAGCGCCAGGCACGGAGGGCATGCCTACGGCGACAGGAGGAAGGGGACGGAATTTCTCGAATTCATGCGCGCTCGGCTCCTTCTCTTAAGGGAGCTGCTCTCAGAGGACGGCTCCATATACCTGCACATAGACTGGCGCATGGCCCATTACCTCAAGATAATCATGGACGAGGTCTTCGGCGAGGATAACTTTCTTAATGAAATCATCTGGAGCTACGGAGGACGGGGGGCCAAGGCCGTAGCGCGCCAGTTTTCGCGAAACCACGACACACTGTTCCTTTACAGAAAAAAGGGGCATATATTCAACAGGATGGTAAGGGAAAAAAGAATACCCAGGGGCAAGGGCGGCTTCCGGAAGGACGGGGATGGCCGCTGGTTCAAGACCGCTCCACGGGGCGATTATACGGACAGGAGCATCGAGCGCCTTGAAAAAGAGGGGCGCGTATACAGAACGAGGACGGGCAAGGTAAGGATAAAATATTTTTTGAGGGAAGAGGGCGATTTTCTTATTGAGGAAAAGCTCGTGGGCGACGTATGGGACGATATACCCGACGCCATGCACCTTTGCGCCGCCGAAAAAACAGGCTACCCCACGCAGAAACCCGAGGCCCTTTTACGGCGTCTCATCCTCGCCTCAAGCGGTGAGGGCGACATTGTCCTTGACGCCTTTGCGGGCTCGGGCACGGCACTCTTTGTGGCACAAAAAGAGGGCCGGCGGTGGATAGGTCTCGATGAGAGCCCCCTTGCCATAAAGACCATGAAAAAAAGACTGGCCACCGGCAAGGCCGGCCTTGCCGGTGGCTTTACACTCTTTCATGCGGTTACGGCAGACCCGTAGGTTTTTTTGTAATATATGGCCCTTGCCTCATCACTTACAAAGGGATACAATCGGTTTCACTACTTAAAAACGGAGTTTTAATATGGCGCAAACTTTCAGAGAAGCCCTGAAAAAGAGGAACCTTGTCTTTGACGGGGCCATGGGCACCATGCTCCAGAGGCTTGGCCTGAAGCCCGGGGGCTGTCCCGACGAGCTCGTACTCAAATCGTCGGAGATGATATTAAAGGTGCACCGCGCCTACAGGGACGCAGGCGCAGACATCATCACCACCAATACCTTCGGGGCAAATGCCGTAAAATTAAGGGAATACGGCCTTGAGGGGAAACTACGCGATATAAACCGCAAGGCCGCGCTTCTTGCCAGGCAGGCCGCGGGCAGCGATGGCCTTGTGGCCGGAGACATGGGCCCCACAGGGGCCTTCATCGAGCCCGTGGGGGACCTCTCCTTTGATGAGGCCTTTCAGATATTCAGCGAGCAGGCCGACGCCCTGAAAGAGGGCGGCGCAGACCTTGCCCTTATAGAGACCATGATGGACATACGGGAGGTAAAGGCCGCCATAATGGCGGCAAAGGCCCTTGGCCTGCCCGTGGCGGTTACCATGACCTTTGACGAGACCATGAGGACAGTGCTGGGCACTTCCCCTGAGGCCTTCGCCATAATGGCGGGCGCACTGAGGGTGGATTGCCTGGGCGCCAACTGCTCATTAGGTTCAGAGGGCATCTTAAAGGCCCTCTCCGCCATGGCCGCCGTGACAGACACCCCGCTTATGGCCCAGCCCAACGCGGGGATACCTTTTCTGAAGGATGGCGAGACCGTCTTTCCCGACTCCCCCGCGGAGATGGCCGCCTTTGTGCCGGCCTTTCTTGAGGCAGGCGTAAGGGTCATGGGCGGCTGTTGCGGCACCTCGCCCGAGCATATCTATGAGATAGGCAAGGCCTTCAGGAGCGGAAAGAGCGCGGTTATCGCGCCAAAGCGCTTCGGGGCCCTGGCAAGCAGGACGGATTACACGCTCTATGGCGGCGATGAGCCTCCCATTGTAATCGGCGAGAGGATAAACCCCACAGGCAAAAAAAAATTCGCCCTTGCTATAAAAGAGGGCAAGACCACGAGGATAAGGGACGAGGCGCGGGCGCAGACCACTGCCGGTGCCCATGCCCTTGACGTAAACGTGGGCGTGCCGGGAGTGGACGAGGTAAAGTCCATGACCATGGCCGTATTTGCCGTTAATGATAACTGCCGCCTGCCTCTGGTCATAGATTCCTCCCACCCCGCAGCCATGGAGGCCGGGCTAAAGGCCGTTGACGGACGGGCCCTTATAAACTCCATAAGCGGAGAAAAGAAAAAACTCGATACCATACTGCCGCTGGCCGCAAAATACGGCGCCGCCGTCCTTGGCCTTACCCTTGACGACAGCGGCATACCCGATACCGCGGAAGGCAGGCTGAAGGTAGCCGAGACCATATTAAGGCGGGCCCTTGCCGCGGGACTGAGAAGTGAAGACGTCATAATAGATTGCCTTGCCATGACAGTAAGCGCCGTGCCTGAAAGCGCGCTCACCACCCTTGAGGCCATCAGGCTCGTAAAAAAAGAACTCGGCCTGGCAACCGTCCTCGGCGTAAGCAATATCTCCTTCGGCCTGCCGGCCCGTGGGCTTATAAACTCATATTTTCTCTCCATGGCCATATCAGCGGGCCTTGACTGCGCCATCATAAACCCCCGCACCACGGCCATGATGGACGCCTATTACTCCGCATCCGTGCTTATGAATAAGGACACGCGCGCCGAGAGGTTTATAAGCTACGCCGCCGAGAGGCCCGATACCATTGCCGCCCCGAAAGAAGGCGAAAAGGCCGCGAAAGGCAAGCACGAGGCCGTTAGAGAGATTAAAGGCATAAAAGACAAGCTGAAATACGCTATAATAGATGGTGATACGGAGAACATAACCGCACTTGTGGAGGAGGCCCTCGGCGAAAATCTTACGGCCATGGAGATAAGCAATGACGGGCTCATCTGCGGGCTTAACGAGGTGGGAAAGCTCTTTGCCTCAAACAGGTATTTTCTCCCCCAGGTCATGCTCTCGGCGGAGACCATGAAAAAGGCCTTTGCGAGGCTGAAAAAGGAGTTTAAGGATAAGAGCGGGCCAAGCCTTGGCCGGGTGCTCCTTGCAACCGTTGAGGGCGATATCCACGACATAGGCAAGAACATCGTGGCCACCCTCCTTGAGAACCACGGCTTTGAGGTCATTGACCTTGGCAAGAACGTGCCCACAGAGCGCATACTCGATGAGGCCGTAAAACAGAAGGTTGACGTCGTGGGGCTCTCGGCCCTCATGACCACTACGGTCATGGAGATGGACACCATCATAAAAAAATTACGGGAGCGCGGCATAAAAGTAGCCACCATCGTGGGCGGCGCCGTTGTCACCGAAGATTTTTCAAAAAAGATAGGCGCCGACGAGTACGGCGGCGACGCGCTGAGCGCCGTTGAAAAGCTCAAAGAGCTCATGAAAGATAAAGGCAGGGCCTGACCATGGAAAAGGCTACCTTCGGGGCCGGATGTTTCTGGCACGTGGAGCTCGCCTTCAGCAGGGTAACGGGCGTAAACTCAACCCGCGTCGGCTACATGGGCGGATGGACCGAGGACCCCTCATACGAAGACGTCTGCTGCGGAGGGACCAATCACGCCGAGGTGGTCTCAATGACCTTTGACCCGAAGGTCATTGATTACAGTGAACTCCTCGATATTTTCTGGGCCATCCACGACCCCACGACCCTGAACCGTCAGGGTGTGGATGTGGGCACACAGTACAGGTCCGTCATATTTTATCACAGCGAGGCGCAGAAGACCCTTGCCGAGTCCTCGAAGAAGGCCATGGAAGAATCCGGGGCCTTCCACGCGCCCATTGTTACGGAGATAACCCCTGCCGCGCCCTTCTACCCGGCAGAGGAGTATCACCAGAAGTACCTTGAGAAAAGAGGCAAGTCGAGCTGCTGAATGATGAGCTTGCCAGAGACAGAAGACGAGCAATCTAATAACGCCCTTTTTACAGACGGGCGATAACCGGTAAGAGGTAAAGTTGATGAGAAAAGAAGGATTCAGAAATATCGCTATCATAGCCCATGTTGACCACGGCAAGACCACACTCGTGGACGCAATGCTCGCCCAGAGCGGAACCTTTCGCGTCAATCAGGAAGTGGCCGAACGTGTCATGGACTCCATGGACCTTGAGCGCGAGCGGGGCATAACCATTCAGGCAAAAAATACCGCCATCTTCTATAAGGACGTGAAGATAAATATTGTGGACACCCCGGGGCACGCCGATTTCGGCGGCGAGGTGGAGCGGAGCCTCAACCTCGTGGACGGCGTCATGCTACTTGTAGACGCCAGCGAAGGCCCTCTGCCGCAGACCCGCTTTGTGGTAAAAAAGGCCCTTGCAAAGGACCTTCCCGTTATCCTTGTAATAAACAAGATTGACAGGTCTGACGCCCGCATTGAAGAGGTGGTGAGCGAGGTATACGACCTCTTCATAGACCTTGACGCCTCTGAGGAGCAGATAGAGTTTCCCATCCTCTATACCAATGCCAAGGCCGGGGTTGCCCATAGCGAACTCGATGACGGCTCCACGGACCTTACCCCACTCTTCGAGACCGTCTTGAAGGAGATTCCCGGTCCCGTAGCCGATGATGACAAGGTAACGCAATTTCTGGTGACAAGCCTCGCCTACGACCCCTACGTGGGTCAGGTGGCCATAGGCAGGCTCAGTAGCGGCCTTCTGGAGATGAACAAGGCATACGCCCTCTGCGCCGCCGAAGGCATCAGGCATGGCATCAAGTTATCGGCGTTATATACCTTTACGGGGCTAAATAAGACATCGGTGGAGCGCCTTGAGGCAGGTGACATAATAGCCGTCGCCGGCGTGGATAACGTGAAGATAGGCGACACCATCTCCGCTAATGTCGACCCCAGGCCCCTGCCGCGCATAACCGTGGACGAGCCCACGGTTTCGATGATATTTTACGTCAACAACGGTCCCTTTGCCGGAAAAGAGGGCAAGTTTCTCACATCAAGGCACATAAGGGAGAGGCTCGCAAAGGAGGTCCTCGGCAATGTCTCCATTGAGGTTAAGGATACGGACCGCGCCGACGCCTTCGAGGTCTACGGCAGAGGCGAACTTCAGATGGCCGTGCTTATAGAGACCATGCGCAGAGAGGGCTTTGAACTCATGGTCTCAAAACCCCGTGTCATCACAAAGGAAGTGGACGGCAAGATAATGGAGCCAATGGAGCGCGTCTTCATCGATGTGCCCGATGACAAATCAGGCGTAATCATCGAAAAACTCGCCGTTCGCAAAGGCCGTATGACCAATATGCAGAATCACGGCCATGGCCGGGTCTCCATGGAGTTTCTTATCCCCTCAAGGGGGCTCATCGGTTTTCGCAGTCAATTTCTTACGGATACCAAGGGCGCCGGCATCATGAACAGGCTCTTCGAGGGCCATGCCCCATGGTTCGGCCCCATACCTCAACGGGTAAGCGGAGCGCTTGTGGCCGACAGGCCCGGCAAGGTGACTACCTACGCCAGTTTTGCCATGACTGACAGGGGTGAGCTCTTCATAGAGGTAGGCACAGAGGTCTACACCGGCATGGTCATAGGCGAGAGAAACCGCACAGGCGACCTTGTCGTCAATATCACCCGTGAAAAAAAACTTACCAATATGCGCGCCGCCAGCTCCGACGCCACCATGACGTTGCTGCCGCCGCGACTGCTCTCTCTTGACCAGTCCATCGAGTTCATAGCCGAGGATGAGCTCGTGGAGGTTACGCCAAAGAGCATACGCCTTAGAAAACGCGAGCTTGATACGGCTAAACGGGCCTCATTGAAAAAAAAGGAACAGTACGCCTGAGAGGGCGTGGACACAGGCATTCATCTTCTTTTTTTAACTCGCCGTAAACAAGGAAAAGGGAGGGTTGAACCATGATCAAGAAACTGGATAAAGGCACAGGCAGTGTAATCGGTTTTGAGCTCAGCGGCAAACTCCACGATGATGACTACAAGGTGCTCGTACCCGAGGTGGAGGCCGTTATCGCGCGAGAGGGCAAGGTCCGAATACTCCTGCATCTTGTTGACTTCAAGGGCTGGGACCTGCACGCGGCATGGGATGATATGAAGTTCGGGGTAAAACACTGCCGCGATTTTGAGCGCGTAGCCATTGTGGGTGACAAAAGCTGGGAAGAATGGATGGCAAAGCTCGCAAGCCCATTTACGGCCTCGGGGTCCCGGTTTTTTGATGCCGCCGATATAGAAGGTGCCTGGGACTGGATAAACGAGAGCTGAGCAACCGTGAGCGGGTGCAAGGGCGGCGCAGGAGAGAGGAGCAAGTGTGCGGCTGGAGAAAGTTCTGCAAGGGGCTTTACCTACGAATCTTCCGCCGTGCCCTCTTATCAGTCCCCCTTATCTATGAAAAAAATCCTTTATGCTCTGCGCTATAAAAGAGACCTCCCTCTCGCCCATCCCTATCCAGAGGGGCAGGCGGATTAGCCTCCCACTCATGTCTTCCGTAATGCTCAGCCCCCCGGCGGCATGGCCGTATCTGCGTCCCGCGGGCGAAAGGTGCAGGGGCACATAATGAAAGACCGCGCCTATGCCCCGGGACGTGAGATACTCAAGGAGGCGGCCCCTTGTATCCCCGTCCTTGGCCAGTACGTAGTACATATGGGCGTTGTGAAGGCAGTGGTCAGGTATGGTGGGACGCTTGAGGAGGCCATCCCTTTCAAGGGAGGCCAGCGCCTCGTCATAGGCCCGCCATATGGCGAGGCGGCTCGCGGTAATGGAGTCGGCCTCCTGCAACTGAGCCCATAAAAAAGCCGCCAGTATATCACTTGGAAGGAATGAGGACCCTATATCCATCCATGTGTATTTATCCACCTCTCCACGGAAAAACCTGGTCCTGTTCGTACCCTTCTCCCTTATTATCTCGGCCCGCTCCACAAGGGCCTCGTCGTTTACGATAATCGCGCCGCCCTCGCCGGAGATAACATTCTTTGTCTCATGAAAGCTCAGGGCCGAGAGGGCCCCGAACGAGCCGAGGGGCCGGCCCCTGTACTCGCACATGATACCCTGAGCGTCGTCTTCTATAAGCATAAGCCCGCGGCGCTCTGCTATCTCAACAATGCAATCCATCTCAACGCCCACACCCGCATAATGCACCACCACGATGGCCCTGGTCCGGGGGGTTATCGCCTCCTCTATCTTTTTCTCATCAATGTTAAGAGTATCACGGCGTATATCCACGAATACGGGCACACCCCCACGAAGCACAAAGGCGTTGGCCGTTGATACAAATGTATACGAGGGCATGATGACCTCGTCACCGGGGCCGATGCCGGTGAGTATGGCGGCCATCTCAAGGGCCCCTGTGCATGAATGGGTTAGAAAGACACGGCCGCCGCCGAGACGGGCCTCCAGCCACTCCTGGCACTTTTTCGAAAACATGCCGTCACCGGAAAGATGCGACTTCCTGATGGCCTCTTCTATGAAAGCAAATTCCTTGCCTGTTACATGGGGCTTGTTAAAAGGTATATCCATGGCCTCTCAATTTGAACTCCTCATATTACCTTTTCTCTTGTGTATGAAGACGTAGCCGGGTATGTTCCAGAGCGGGTCCACGAGCTCGTAGTTTCGCTGTA
>CAZMKZ010000065.1:0-10343 GCA_964567185.1 uncultured Thermodesulfobacteriota bacterium | reverse complement strand
TTCCCGATAAAAAATAGAAATGTCCCTTTTTTCCTTATAATTTAAAGTGCGGAACATGGGTAGAGGGACGAAAAAGACCTTTTTCACTCTCAAGGCAACAGAGGGGGTAAATTAAGTCTCGTAGGCTGCTCTCGGCCCACCATTTATTACTTGCCCAATGCCTTCTAATGAGGATGAAGTAAGATATCTCGCAGGTCTTACCTGACAAGGGTAATAGAACCCAACGCGCCACCTGATATCCTACCCCCTCCCCGCAAACCTGCGCCGCGACCGCAAGGCTACGCTCACAAGGCTTATGAGCACGGGCACCTCCACAAGAGGACCGATTACCGCGGCAAAGGCCGCCCCCGAATCGATGCCGAAGACGGCTATGGCCACGGCTATGGCAAGCTCGAAGTTGTTGCTTGCCGCCGTAAAGGCCAGCGTCGTGGTCTTTCCATAATCCGCCCCCGCCCTCTTTCCGAGCCAAAAGCTCACAAAGAACATTACAATGAAGTACACCAGAAGGGGTACGGCAATTTTAAGCACGTCCCGCGGTATGGAGACTATCATCCCCCCTTTCAGGCTGAACATTACCACTATCGTAAAGAGCAGGGCCCAGAGGGTGAGGGGGCTTATCTTCGGTATGAAGGTCTTCTCGTACCACTCCTCCCCCTTTTTTCCAATCAGGACAAACCTTGTCAGGAACCCGGCGATAAAGGGTATGCCCAGGTATATGAAGACGCTTTTCGCTATCTCGCCTATGCCCACATTTACAATGCTGCCCTCCATGCCGAGGTAGGGCGGCAGTACGGTGATGAAAAACCAGGCGTAGACACTGTAAAAGAGTATCTGAAATATGCTGTTAAAGGCTACAAGGCCCGCGCAGTACTCTCGGCTGCCGTGAGCCAGATCGTTCCACACAATGACCATGGCGATACAGCGGGCAAGCCCTATCATGATGAGGCCCACCATATACTCCGGTGAATGGCGAAGGAAGATAACGGCAAGGGAAAACATGAGGATGGGGCCTATAACCCAGTTAAGAACAAGTGAGAGGCCGAGGACCCTGTAATCGCTGAAAACATCGCCAAGGAGCTCATACCGCACCCTCGCAAGGGGCGGATACATCATGAGAATAAGCCCCATGGCAAGGGGGATATTGGTAGAGCCTACCTGAAATGAACGTATGAGGGTATCCGCGCCGGGCACCATATACCCTATGGCCACGCCCACGGCCATAGCCAGAAAAATCCAGAGGGTGAGAAATCGGTCCTGGAAAGACAATCTTTCTTCTGCGTTAGCCATCGGTTCCACCCTTAAGGTCTTAAATGGTCCTCATAAAACTCCGTGAACTTTGCTATTATCTCGTCACGAATCCCTCTGAATACGGCCAAAATTTCCTCTTCGGTCCCTGCGGCCTCTGCCGGGTCGGCAAACCCCAAATGAAGGCGCCGCGCGAGCGTGCCGGTAAAGACAGGGCAGGCCTCCTGCGCGGCTCCGCAGACCGTAATCACATAATCAAAGTCCATGCCCGTAAAATCATCTACCTTCTTCGGATGCAAAGCGCTTATGTCTACGCCGCGCTCCCTCATGACCCGGATCGCTATGGGATGGACCTCCTTTGCCGGCGCTGTCCCGGCGGAATATACCTGCAGAGCGCCCCCAAGACTGCTCAGAAAACCCTCGGCCATCTGGCTCCTGCATGAATTCCCTGTACAGAGGATTAGTATCTTTTTCATGATATTTTTGCTATACGCTTTTATAGTTAGTCAAATAACAAAATGAGTGGGTTAAAAAAAATCAGCCCCCGCAGATATCATCCCTGTCTATGTACATAACCTGATTCGCGTCCTCTTTAAGGAGCTCGTCATCGAGGAGCCACTCGCCAAGCAGTGACATCAGTTGCATGGCATAGTGCGCCTCGCTTGAGGTATTGAGCCGATAATTCACCCACTTACCTTCTTTTTCGTCAACTATGAACCCCGCGTCGCGAAGGATGGAGAGATGTTTTGAGACCGTTGAGGTGGCAAGCCCAAGAATAGCTGTAATCTCGCATACGCAGAGGGGGCGTATCTTCAGCATCTTTATGACGCGGAGACGATTGCTGTCCGAGAGGGCCTTGAATGCCCTGGTTAACTCCCTTACTGGTCTTTCACTCATCATATTGCATCCTTATAACAGAAACATTTCGCCATCAAACGAATTATATATCTTCCAATGATTCCTGTCAAGTCTTTACTGGCGTCTGACCTTTTTTTTGTTCGCAGAGCCCCTTTACTTTCGTAGCCCTTTAATGGCCTCGGCCATCTCCCGGCTGAATTGGGCAAGGGTCTGGTTCAAGGCCGAGACCCTTCCGTTGTAGCCATCTGCGACGGCCGGTGCGTGAATGGTCGAGGTTTTGCTTATAGGCCTGGTTTTTTTCCTCCTGTCTGATACGCTCCAGCGTGCCACGAGCGAGGCCTCGCCTCTTGAGGTGAGGTCAAAACGGACAAAATCAACCTTCACCTGATAATCCATATGAGATGGCCCCTTCCAAGAGACTATGGATACCCTATCAGCAACGAGGAGGGCTTGCAGGTTTTCCCTGAGAACCCTGGAAATATTGTCCTTCAGCGGCATTACCCAGCGGTGAAATTCATCGAGGCGAAGCTCGTTTTCATCGGCCCGTGTCACTATCTGCGGCCGGTTCAGGTACTCGGGCAGCTGTACCGGCCCTATCCCTACGGCGATGCCCTCCGCCGCGCCCTGAACCTCTGTGGCGGTATCTGCTCCGGCAAGGGGCTCTAATATAAAAAACCGCGCAGGTTGTGTAACGGCGCACCCAAAGAGCACGAGCACAGCGAGGGACAATGCAATAAGTGAAAATCTGCGGTAGATACGTTCTTTCATCTCAAGCTCCCTTATTGAACCTTATTGAAGGGCCCTTTGCCGTGCAAGAGGGCATCAGGGTGTTGCTGAAGGTACTCGGCCAGCAGCCGCATGGAATGAGCCGCCGCCGATAGCTCTTTCAAGGTGTTGTCAAGTTCATATCGAGGCGCCGAGTCATCGGCCAAAATACCCTCTACCATGGTCAGCACCTTGTCAACCTTCTTCATGGTATGGGTGGCGGCCGTGGCGGTATCGTTTATCCCGGCCGTCAAGGGCGCTACCTCCTTATTCACCTTAGAGAGGAGGGTCTGAACGTCACGCATGGTCTTATCTATCGAGTGTATGCCCGATGTTATTTCCGGTGAACGCACAAGGTGGTCCAGCCCGTCAACGGCGGATAATAATTTGGTCACAAGCTCCTTTAGAGGTATCTCTTCGAAAGTCTTGGATAGCTCCTGCACGGTTGTGGGGATTGTGGGGATTTCAGGCACGGTGTTATTTACGCCCACGAGCACCGTGGGCTTATCGGGATGAAAATCAAGGGCCACTATGGCCTGGCCTGTCACGATGCTCTGCATCTGGAGCTGTGCCTTAAGTCCGCTCTCCACCATTTTGTCGAAAAAATCATGGGGGTCCTGCCTCCCGCTCACCTTTGATAGTATGGAGGTGTTGCAGTCCAGAAAGACGGGTATGCGAACAGATAGGTCCTTGAGGTTGAATTCCATCTTGATATCCGAGACCTCGCCCACCTTTACGCCCCTGAAGAGCACCGGGGAGCCAACGCTGAGCCCCTTTATCGAACCATCAAAGTAGGCTACATAGGTCACCTGCGACCTCAGAAATCTGCCGCTTCCAAAGAGCAGGACTCCGGCTATGGCGAGCGCCACGGCGCCCACTACGAAAATACCGATAAGCGTGGATCTTGGCTTCTCACTCATGATTCGCCTCGGGTTAGAAATCTGTGAACTCTCGGGTCACTGGAATTGGCAAGCAACTCTCTCGGGTTGCCCTGCGCTATCATAGTCTTTTTTTCAGGGTCAAGAAAGATTGAATTGGTGCCGATGGCGAATATGCTCGCAAGCTCATGCGTTACCACAACCACTGTTGTGCCGAGGCTGCCACGAAGCTCCAGTATCAACTCGTCAAGGCGGCGTGCGCTCAGGGGGTCGAGACCGGCGGAAGGCTCATCAAAAAAGAGAATCTCCGGGTCCAGGGCCATGGCGCGGGCAAGGCCGGCGCGCTTTTTCATGCCGCCGCTTATCTCCGATGGATAGTAGTCCTCAAAGCCGGAAAGCCCCACAAGGGCGAGCTTGAGTGAAACAAGGTCCGCTATATCGCCGGGGCCGAGCTCTGTGTATTGCTCCAACGGCAGGGCCACGTTCTCGGCCAGAGTCATACTGCTCCAGAGGGCGCCGCTCTGGTAAAGCACGCCAAAGCGTCTCATCAGCCGGGCGCGCTCCGCAAGGCTTGACCCCCAGAAACTGATGCCGTCAAAGAGGACCTCACCCTCGGCTGGCGCATGAAGCCCGATAAGATGGCGGAGCAGGGTGCTTTTACCGCAGCCGCTGCCGCCCATGATTATGAAGATATCGCCACGCTCAACCGTAAAGTTGAGGTCACGTTGAATGACAAGGTTGCCATAGGCCATGGTAAGACCTTTTACAACAATATGAGCCCTGGTAGCCATTTTATTTTAATATACCTCTTATCAGATACCAAGCACATCGGAGAGCATGGTTATGATAGCCGTTGCCACGATGATGCTCACGATGCCTGTCACAACGGCCGATGTAGTGGCAAGCCCCACCGCCGCGGAGCTCTTTCCGCACTGCATGCCCTTGAGGCAACCCGATAGGGATATAAGCACGCCAAAGACAAGGCCCATGAATATTCCTATGAAGAGGTC
This sequence comes from uncultured Thermodesulfobacteriota bacterium, assembly GCA_964567185.1. Lineage (GTDB taxonomy): Bacteria > Desulfobacterota > GWC2-55-46 > GWC2-55-46 > JADFVP01 > JAJRZX01. The sequence continues at coordinate 5,587 of CAZMKZ010000065.1, read as the reverse complement.
ATTCAGCCCCACCGCCGCCCGTGTCCGGTTAAAGTACTCCGTGGGGTTTAGCCCGAGCGCCCCCACCCCCACAACGAGCCCGCCAAGTATACCCATGACATTTGCGTACAGGCATAGCAGAGGCATCATAAGGCTAAGGGCGAGCATGCGCGGCATTACGAGAAACTCCATGGGCGAGATGCCAAGGGTGCGAAGCGCGTCTATCTCCTCGTTTACCTGCATGGTGCCAAGCTGTGCCGCAAAGGCCGCGCCTGTGCGTCCCGCTATGACGATGCCCGTCATTATGGCGGCCATCTCACGCACCATGGCCACTGCCACGAGGTCAGCCACGTAAGTTTCCGCGCCAAAGGCCCGGAGCTGTATGGCCCCTACAAAGGCCAGTATCAGGCCAAGGAGGAGGCTTATGAGGCTCACGATGGGAAGGGCGTTAACGCCTACTTCCTGAATGGTACGGAAAAAATCTCCGCGCCGAAAGCGGGCCCGCCCGCTTATCATACGGAGAAATGCAGGCAGTGCCTCTCCGATAAAGGTCAGCAGCTCCACAACCTGGCGGCCAAGCGCAATGGCTCCGTCGCCGATACGGGCCAAATATGGGATACCCACACCTTTCCTGCGGTCTCCCTCTCTCTCAGGCACGGCTACCGCAAGCTCAAGGAGTTTTTTTACTCCCTCGGGCAGTCCGTCTTTTTTTATTTCAATCTGCCCTCTCCCGCTTTGCTCGATAACCTTCAGTAAAAAAGTCAGGAGCCTGCTGTCCCACTCCGCGAGTTCCGTGCCATTAAAGGCAATTACTTTTATATTAGGAAAGGACTCGATACGCTCAAGGATACTTTGCGGCGAGGGCAGTTTGCCCTTGATTGTCCAGGGGCCACTCAGGCGCAGTAAGAGAGTATTATCGGAGGGTTGCTCGAAGATAACCGCGCATTTGTCCGTGGAAGTTTTTCCTGCGGTTTCAGCGTCTTTTGTGCCGGAATCAATCATTTTTGAAAAAAATCCTTGAGCCTGAGCATAAAAGAGGACTATTTTGCTCTTGCAGGGCTTATTAATGGCAGAATACAGCACTTTGGTAAAAATCGCAAATGCCGAGGGTATGGGCGGCTCTTTCAGACATTCAATCTTGAATGGCCTATCTCAGGGCTGAGCTTGAATTAGTCTGCCATAAAACGTCTTTGCCTGCGGTAATGTGGCTTACAGTGAGTTGGGGGGGCTAATGGCGCGCTCAAGCAGAGCCTGATGTAAATCACCTTGAGATACGTTATAATGAACTGCTATTTTTTCGAGGTCAGGGGGAAGACCAATGCATTCAGATGAAACGGTATTTACGATAAGAGGGCTTACGAAGGTCTACGGCACAGGGGCGGTGAAGGTTGAGGCCTTGCGCGGAGTAGACCTTGAGCTCTACGCATCAGAGCTTGTCGTGTTGCTCGGGCCGTCGGGTAGCGGTAAGTCAACACTTCTTAATATCATCGGCGGACTTGATACGGCCACAAGCGGCCATGTCTCCTACCATGGCCGCGATCTCACCCGTGCGAGCGAGGCCGAGCTGACGGAATACCGGAGGTTCCATGTGGGTTTTGTCTTTCAGTTCTACAACCTCATACCGAGCCTGACGGCGCTGGAAAATGTCTCCATTGTGACGGAGATATCGAAAAATCCCATGAAGGCCGAGGACGCTCTGGCCATAGTGGGCCTCTCGGAGAGGTTCAATCACTTTCCCTCGCAGTTATCAGGCGGCGAGCAACAGCGCGTCGCCATAGCGCGCGCCATATCCAAAAACCCCGAGGTACTGCTCTGCGACGAGCCCACGGGAGCCCTTGATCTCTCCACGGGGATTGTCGTTCTTGAGGCTCTGGCCCGCGTTAACAGGGAACTCGGCACCACTACGGCCATTATTACCCATAACGTAGACATAGCCGCCATGGCCGACCGCGTTGTGCATATCAGCGACGGCAACATATCTGAGATAGAGATGAACACAGAGAAGAAAGAGCCCTCAGAACTGCACTGGTGAGGAACCCCCCGGGCCATGAAAACTATTGACAGAAAACTCTTACGGGATCTCTGGAGGATGAAGGGGCAGGCCCTGGCCATAGTCCTTGTGATAGCCAGCGGCGTGGGCGCCTTTGTCATGCTCAAGAGCACCATGGACTCCCTTAATATGACAAGGGATAAGTTCTATCTTGACTTCAGCTTCGCCGAGGTATTCGTCTCCCTCAAGCGTGCCCCTTCCGAGGCGGCCCGCCGCATAGCCGCCATCCCCGGCGTAAGGGTCGTGCAGACCCGCGTAGTGGCCGAGGCAAAGCTCGTTATAGAGGGCTTTGATGAGCCTGTAACGGCCCGCCTCGTCTCCGTGCCCGAGAAGGCAAGCCCGAAGCTAAACAAGCTCTATATCAGGAAGGGCCGGCAGGTATACCCCGGCAAGGATAATGAGGCGGTTGTGAGCGAGGGTTTTGCCTCGGCCCATGGTTTTTCGCCGGGAGACCGTATAAACGCCGTAATCAACGGCAGGCGCAAGAGGCTTACCATTGTCGGCGTGGCGCTCTCCCCTGAGTTCGTCATGCAGGCCCGCCCCGGGGCCTTGAGCCCTGATTACAAGCGGTACGCGATTCTGTGGATGGGGCGCGATGCCCTTGGCACTGCCTATGATATGAAAGGGGCCTTTAACGACCTGAGTCTCACCCTGAATAAGAAGGCCGACCTTGGGAACGTTATCAGGCTCGTTGATTCAGTGCTTGCACGATACGGCGGGCTCGGCGCGTACGGGCGCGAGGATCAGAGCTCGAATCGGTACCTGAAGTACGAGTTTCAGGCCCTTGATATGAGCGCGCGGGTCTTTCCGGCGGTCTTTCTGCTCGTGGCCGCCTTCCTGCTTAACGTCGTAATCAACAGAGTCATCGGCATGCAACGAGAGCAGATAGGCACACTTAAGGCCTTTGGTTACGGCAATCGCGCCATAGGGCTTCATTACTTCAAGATGGTGTTTATCATTGTTGCCGCGGGCTCGCTGGTTGGTATCCTGGCGGGGGCGCGCCTTGGCAAGGGGCTTGCCTTGATATACATGGTCTTCTACCGCTTCCCTTATCTTATCCGCCATCTTGACGCCTACTCGACTATTGCCGTTGTCCTTATTACCGCGTGCTCGGCCTTTGTCGCCACGTTTGCGGCTGTGCGAAGGGCCGTTGTCGCGCCCCCGGCCGAGGCCATGAGGCCGTTGCCGCCCACGCAGTACGGCAGGACTGTTCTGGAGCGTCTGGGCATGGGGCGTTTTATCTCACAGCCCACACGGATGATTATACGCAACATAGAGCGCAGGCCCCTGAAATCGGCCCTGACAACCATCGGCATAGCCTTCTCATGCGCCATACTCATAGGAGGCACCTTTTTTAATGACGCCATAGACTTCATGCTTGAGACCCAGTTTGTGCAGGCGCAGAGAGAAGACATGACAGTGGTCTTTACGGAGCCAACCTCAAGCAAGGCCGTCTACGAGCTGAGGGGGCAGAAGGGCGTTTACCACTCCGAGCCCCTGAGAACAGTGCCTGTAAAGTTCAGGTTCGGCCACCACAGCTACCGCACCATAATACAGGGGGTGAAATCCGGAGGCTCACTTTATCTGCTTCTTGACGCAAGCCTTAAGCCCGTCACTGTACCGCCCGAGGGCATTGTCTTGAACAGCTATCTCGCGGGGATTCTCGGCGTAACCGCAGGCGATTCTCTTGTTGTAGAGGCCCTTGAAGGCCGCCGCCCCGTACGCAGTATCCCTGTCGTGGGGCTCGTAAAGCAGTACGCCGGTCTCTCGGGTTTCATGGACATAGGCGCCCTTAACCGGCTAATGAGGGAGGGCGGCGCCATCTCCGGAGCCTATATAACGGTAGACCCGCTTTACAGGCATGACCTGTACAAGAAGCTCGTGGAGATGCCGCGTGTCGCAGGGGCCATCGTAACAAAGGACGCGTTGAGGAATTTTAATGAGACGCAGGCCGAGATACTCCTTTTCTATACCTTCATCGCGAGCCTGCTTGCAGGGACCATAGCATTCGGTGTAGTCTATAATAGCGCGCGCATATCTCTCTCCGAGAGGAGCAGAGAGCTGGCGAGCCTCCGGGTGCTGGGGTACAGGCGCGCCGAGATTGCCTATATACTGCTCGGCGAGCTTGCGCTCCTCACACTGGCGGCCATACCCATTGGTTTTGTCCTCGGGTGGGTGTTTAGCTCTTACCTTGCCGTTGTTCTCAGCTCAGAACTCTTCAGGATACCCCATGTGGTCGCGCCGGCAACGTATTCTCTGGCGGCCCTCGTTGTCGTGGCCAGCGCGGTTCTCTCCGGCCTTATAGTGCGCCACAGGTTGAATCGCCTGGACCTTGTCGAGGTCCTGAAATCAAAGGAGTAGCAGGCTAAATGAGTCTTCGTAGATGGGTAATGATCTCTCTTGTAGCCGCGGCAGTGGCACTGGCCATAGCCTACGGGTTCATGCCGCGTCCGGTGCCCACGGACGTGGTAAGGGCATCGCGCGGGAAACTGCTCGTAACCGTTGAAGAGGAGGGCAAGACAAGGGTCAGGGACAGGTACACTGTCTCGGCGCCTGTTGCGGGGTTTTTGCGCCGAATCGACCTTGACGTTGGCGATAGCGTTAAAAAGGGCCAGACCATAGCAGTGCTTGAGCCTTCAAGGTCAAGTGTCCTTGACCCGCGCGCGCGCGCCGAGGCCGAGGCCGTTGTATCTGCGGCACGGGCAACGTTGAGGGGCGTCGAGGAGAGGCGGCGCGCGGCCGGGGCCGAGAGGACTTACGCAACTAAAAAGTTGAAGCGTACAAGGAGACTTTTCGAGGCCGGGTTTGTGACACGTGATGTCATGGACCATGTCAAGAGCGATGCCGAAGGTGCGGAGGCCCAACTTGCCGCCGCGGAGGCGGCCGTGAGGGCGGCGGACTTTGAGCTGAAAAAGGCACGCGCCGTACTGGGGTACTCTGCCGCGGCAGAGGCGGGAAGAGTGGTGAGCCTGCCCTCTCCCGTGGACGGAAGGGTGCTGAAGTTACACCGTGAGAGTGAGGGCGTGGTCTCGGCCTCGGACCCGCTCGTGGACATCGGCGACCCGCGGAATATTGAGGTCGTTGCCGAGGTGCTCTCGGCAGACGCCGTGAGGATAAAGCAGGGGGCTACGGTCTTTCTGGAGAGATGGGGTGGTGAAGAGACCCTCAAGGGCAGGGTGACGACCGTCGAACCCGCCGGGTTTACCAAGGTCTCAAGCCTGGGCGTAGAGGAGCAGCGCGTTAACGTAATATCCGATATTATCCGGATGCCCGATGAGGCGCGGAAGATGGGCGACGGTTTCAGGGTAGATGCCCGCTTTGTCATCTGGGAGGGGGCCTCTGTTCTGCAGGTTCCCGTAAGCTCGCTTTTCAGGCACAACGACGGCTGGGCCGTTTTTGTTGTAAGCGACGGCCGCGCCCAAAGGCGGACCGTGAGAGTGGGGCATACTAACGGACTTTTTGCCGAGGTTCTATCTGGTGTATCCGAGGGTGAGGCCGTTATAGCTCGCCCCGACGACTCCATAAGCGAAGGAGTGCGGGTGAGGGCGAGGTAAGGGG
>CAZMKZ010000064.1:3087-10416 GCA_964567185.1 uncultured Thermodesulfobacteriota bacterium | reverse complement strand
TTTCCTTTATGATAGAATTTTATAACACCTTTATACCGTTAAGGTTTTTAAAGGCTACCCGGAGCTCTTTTTCGGGCGTTTTTTTTGTCAGGCCCTTTTTATGTTTTTTTTATATAGGCGCGTAGCTCAGTGGGAGAGCGCTACCTTGACACGGTAGAGGTCGGCGGTTCGAAACCGCCCGTGCCTACCAGTTGCTGAGGCGTCCCCGCCTGTTTTTTCTCTTTAATCTCTCGTAACCCCTTGCCGTACGTGAGTTTTTGAGAAACAGGCGTTGGTGCCTCTTATAAATTTTATTAAGCGGTAATTGTGACCAGAATAATACTGAAAGACGGGACAGGCCTCGAATGCCCCCCTGAGGCAACCTTTTTTGATATCTTGAAGGCCCATGATAAGGGCCTGCTGAAGAGGTGCGTCGCAGTAAAGGCAGACCACAGGCTCTTTGACCTCTTGGCCACGGCGCAGGCCGCCGAGGGTCTTGATAACCTGAGCCCAGTGATGCTTGACTCACCCGAGGGGCTCGAAGTCTGCCGCCACTCCACGGCACACGTCATGGCCCAGGCTGTAAAGGCCCTGTACCCTGATGTGAAGTTTGCCATAGGCCCCACCATAGAGAACGGTTTTTATTATGACTTTGACGTCCCCGAGCCCTTTACGCCCGAGGACCTCGTGCGTATAGAAAAAAAGATGGGTGAGATAATCAGAGAGAACTATCCCTTTAGCGTAAAGGTGCTCTCAAAAGACGCGGCCCTCGCCCTCTTCAGGGAGCGTAAAGAAGACTACAAGGTAGAGATAATAGAAGACCTTTCCGCCGATACGGTCACGCTTTACAGCCAGTCTGATTTCACGGACCTCTGCCGTGGCCCCCATGTGCCCTCAACAGGGTACATCAAGGCCTTTAAACTCACCGGCATAGCCGGGGCCTACTGGCGCGGCGACGAAAAACGCAAGATGCTTCAGCGCATATACGGCACGGCCTTTGCCGATAAAAAGGCATTGAAGGACCATCTCAAACTCATGGAAGAGGCCAAAAAACGGGACCACAGGCGTCTCGGTAAAGACCTCGACCTCTACTCCACAAGCCCGGACATAGGCGCAGGCCTCGTCTTATGGCACCCAAAGGGCTCCGTTGTGCGGGGTATTATAGAGGACTTCTGGCGGGCAAAGCACAGAACCAATGGCTACGATATCATCTACTCGCCCCATGTGGCGAGTATCGAGCTCTGGAAGACCTCGGGGCACTGGGACTTTTACCGCGAGAACCTCTTTTCTCCCATGGACGTGGAGGGCCAGGACTATATCGTAAAACCCATGAACTGCCCCTTTCATATTCAGGTCTACAAGAGCAGGCTACGAAGCTACCGCGACCTGCCCATAAGGTACGCCGAGCTCGGCACTGTTTACCGGTACGAGCGTTCCGGTGTGCTCCACGGGCTGCTGCGGGTTCGGGGTTTTACGCAGGACGACGCGCATATTTTCATGACGCCATCGCAGATGGAAGGAGAAATAAAGGGGGTCCTGAAGTTTACCCTTTACATACTGCGGTCTTTCGGGTTTAATGATTTCGATATATATCTCAGCACAAGGCCCGATAAATACGTCGGGGATCTTGCGGACTGGGCTGACGCCGAGGCCGCCCTTGGGGGCGCAATGACCGCCCTGGGTCTGCCATACACCGTGGACCCCGGTGAAGGTGTATTCTACGGCCCCAAGATTGACATAAAGATTAAAGACGTGCTCGGCAGAAGCTGGCAGTGCTCCACCCTTCAGGTGGACTTCAACCTTCCCGAGCGCTTTGATGTCACTTACAGAGACAGCCACGGCGCTGATGTCCGTCCCATCATGCTCCACAGGGCCCTTATGGGCTCTCTTGAGAGGTTCATGGGCTGTCTTGTCGAGCACTACGGCGGGGCCTTCCCCATATGGCTCGCACCCGTGCAGGTCCGCGTACTCACCGTTACCGAGCGCAACGCCGAGTACGGCGCCGAAGTCCTTAAAAGGCTCAAGGACGCCGGCATAAGGGCCGAGCTTGATGAAAGAAGCGAAAAACTCGGCTTCAAGATTCGTGAGGGAGAGATGGAAAAGATACCCTACCTTCTTGTACTTGGAGATAGAGAAGAGCAGGAGCAGAAAATAACGCCGCGCGCAAAAGGGAAGGGCGTTCTTGAACCCATAAATATCCAAGACTTCATGGATATGGTGGCAGATGAAAATAAACCTCAAGGGGGTAAGTTACTATAGCAAGGGATAGGACACGAACTAACAGTATGATTAAGGTCGCGCAGGTAAGGGTCGTTGATGTCGAAGGCAATCAGCTTGGCATAATGCCTACTACGGAGGCGCTTGCCGTTGCCGAAGACGCTGGTCTTGACCTTGTTGAGGTAGCCCCTCAGGCAAAACCGCCTGTTTGCCGTATCATGGATTACGGGAAATACAAGTACCAGATGAGCAAGAGGGCCCGTGAGGCCCGGAAAAAGCAGACCATCATCAACATCAAGGAGATTAAGCTCAGGCCCAAGACCGACGAGCATGACTTTCTCTTTAAAGAACGCAATGCCGAAAAGTTCCTTGTCTCCGGCGACAGAGTAAGGTTTTTTGTCTTCTTCAGAGGCAGGGAGATAGTCCATAAGAATATCGGTGAGAAAATGCTCCAACGCCTTGCCGAGGACCTTAAAGATGTGGCAAATGTCGAGGCCCTGCCAAGGATGGAAGGCCGTAAGATGACCATGCTTCTTGCCCCTGTTCAGATAAAAGAAAAAAAGTAGGGGCTTGACCGGGGGCCTGGATTTGGGGGGGGTGCGAAGCGGCGATAGGGGTGCATGGAGGCGTGAAGGGTGCATGGAGCGTTAGGGCTTAATACAGAGCATGCCGCCATGATGGTTCGGGGGGGAGCTGGCCGGGCTTAAGAGAAGATGGTCCCGGGCTCAGTCTCTAAAAGAAGCTATCAGGCGTAATACTGCGCAGGGGTATTAAAGAGACCCCCACGCGATGAGATACAGGACAAAGCATATATACATATAATAAGAAGGTCCATACATAATGAGTAGTTCCGCTAATACTCATAAGGGCCATGCAAGGAGGAAGAGATGCCGAAGATGAAGACAAACAGGGGGGCCGCCAAAAGGTTTAAGCTCACCGGTACGGGTAAGGTTAAACGCAAGAAATCGGGGCTGAGGCACATACTTACGAGTAAATCGAATGCCACCAAAAGAAATCTCAGAAAGTCCGGCCTTGTTGCCAAGGTAGACTCAAGGGCCGTAAAAAGGATGCTCTCCTGCGGTTAATGCCGCGGCTATTGAGCTGACGATACCTTATGCCAGGTATCATGTTTTAATCGTAACCAATTAAAAACATAAAGTAATTTTCAAGGAGTTGTACGATGCCAAGGGTTAAGAGAAGTGTCAACGCGAAGAAAAAAAGGCGCAAGGTCCTAAAGGCCGCCAAGGGTTACAGGGGCGGAAACGGCAACCTCTATCACATAGCCGCGGAGGCCGTGGAGAGGGGGCTTGCATATGCGTACCGTGATAGAAGGAATAAGAAAAGGGTCATGAGGCGGCTGTGGATTACAAGGATAAACGCCGCGGCGAGGCTTAACAATATTTCATACTCAAGGCTCATGAACGGGCTTATACGTTCCGGCTCTGGTCTTGACAGAAAGGTGCTTGCCGATATAGCCGTCAGAGACCCCGAGGCCTTTACCCGCATTGTCGAGTCCGCAAGGGCCGCCGTCGCATCGTAGATCGGACTACCGCAGGGCATAACGGCCTCTTTATCCGATATATTTAACCACTTTAGCCGCTGTTCCTTACAGCGGCCTATCTCTGTAATGTAATGAAAAAAAAACTTACCGGAATACGCGAAGAGGCCCTTTCCGCGATTAAGGCTGTTTCTACGCTCGACGGCCTTAATGCGTTGCGCGTCAGGTATCTTGGGCGAAAGGGCGAGATATCATCGCTCCTCAAGGGGCTTGGCTCGATGGACCCATCCGGGCGGCGAGAGGCCGGTCAGGAGATTAACTCCGTAAAGACCGTTATTGATGAAACTATCAAGGTCCGCTTCTCGGAGCTCCAGAGCTCTCTTGTTGATGAGAAACTTAGCCAAGAACGCCTCGACATCTCCCTCCCCGGCCGTAGAACCCACGAGGGCAGACTACACCCCATTACCACCATAATGGCACAGGTTGAGGATATATTCACCGGCCTTGGCTTTTCCATAGCCGAGGGGCCTGAGCTTGAATCTGATTATTATAACTTCGAGGCCCTTAATATCCCCAGGGACCATCCCGCTAGGGATATGCAGGATACCTTTTATATCTCCAACGACATGTTGCTTCGCACGCACACCTCGCCGGTTCAGATACGGGTCATGGAGGCAGGCGCGCCTCCGCTTCGTGTCATTGCCCCGGGCACGGTCTACCGCCGTGACTCCGACGTAACGCATACCCCCATGTTTCATCAGGTAGAGGGCTTCATGGTGGGCTCGTGCGTCACCTTCAGTAACCTCAAGGCAGTGCTTACGCATTTTCTGCAGACACTCTTCGGTAAAGGTGTTTCCGTACGCTTTCGCCCCAGTTTTTTCCCCTTTACCGAACCAAGCGCTGAGGTGGATATCCAATGCGTAATATGCGGCGGCACGGGCGGCAGCTGCAGGGTATGCAAGGGCACGGGATGGCTTGAGATACTTGGGTCGGGCATGATACACCCCAATGTCCTGAAGGCCGTTGGCTACGACCCCGCAGTGGTCTCGGGTTTTGCCTTTGGCCTCGGCATTGAGAGGATAGCCATGCTTAAATTCGGCATTGACGATATAAGGCTCTTTTTTGAAAATGACGTGAGGTTTATTAACCAGTTTTGACCGGCCTCCCTCACGGGGGGGGCTTAACGAGGTTAACGACACATGCTTTACAGCTACAACTGGCTTAGTGAATACCTTGAGGAGATACCGGAGCCTCATGAGCTTGCCCGCCTCCTTACTATGACGGGTGTGGAGGTGGATTCTGTCCGTGACCTCTCAGGTGATATTGAGGGCGTTGTCACCGCCAGGATTATTTCCAGAGAAAAACACCCCAACGCAGACAGGCTCAGCCTCTGCAGAGTCACAACGGGCGGGCAGGAGTATCAGATAGTATGCGGGGCTACCAATATGAGCCCCGGCGATGCCGTGGCACTTGCCCTTGTGGGTGCGAAACTGCCCGGCGGATTCAAGATAAAAAAATCAAGGATAAGGGGAGTCCAGTCTGAGGGCATGATGTGCTCCGAGACCGAGCTCGGGCTCGCCGAGGAGTCAGAGGGTATCCTCATACTGCCCGAAGATACCACTCTCGGAGAAGATATAAAAGATGCCCTCTCACTGAAGGATTTTATCCTTGAGATATCCGTCACCCCGAATAGAGGCGATGTGCTGAGCATCAAGGGCCTTGCCCGTGAGATAGCCGCTGTTACCGGAAAGGGTTTTATCCTCGCCGAAGAGGCTGAGGGCGAAGAGCCCCCGCCCGGCACCGATATCATAGACATAGCCGTTGAGGACGGAACGCCATGCCCAAGGTATACGGCCATGGTTATTGAGGGAGTAAAAGTAGGGCCATCGCCTGATTTTATCGCCTCGAGGCTTGTTGCCCACGGGCTGAGACCGGTGAACAACGTAGTGGACATTACCAATTACATACTCCTTGAGCTCGGTCAGCCTATGCACGCCTTTGACCTTGATAAAATCAAGGACAATACCATACGCATAAGGCCCGATAAAAAGGGCGAGACCCTTCTCACCATTGACGGAACCACCATCGAGTTTTCCGGTTCATCGGCCATCGTTATAGCCGATGGTTCGGGGCCCGTTGCCGTGGGCGGCATCATGGGAGGTGAACCCACTTCCGTAACCGGGCAGACCACCCGCATACTCCTTGAATCGGTCTTTTTCGACCCATCGGCCATAAGACGCGCCTCAAAGGCCCTTGGCCTTGCCTCGGACTCTTCATACAGGTTCGAGCGCGGCGTGGACATTGAAGACGTGAGGGTGGCCCTTGTAAGGGCCGCGGCCATGATAGTAGACCTTACGGGCGGGCACGCCGCGGGAGGGGCAGTAGACATATATCCTGATAAGTTTACACCTGCCGACCTGGAGTTCAGCCTCGGAAAAGTCGGCGCACTGCTTGGTCTTCCCCTTGAAAAAGAGGATATAATTAGAAAATTTACACGCCTCGGCATAGACGTAAGGCCCGTGGCAGACGATGAAGACAGGCTCCTCTGCTCACCGCCCTCTTTCAGGACCGATATAACCTCCGTTATAGACCTTGTGGAAGAGGCCGCAAGACTCGTGGGATATGATGTCATACCGGCCTCGATGCCCCTTGTGCCCCTTGACTCCGCCGACTCGCCGGAGGGCGTTGTCCTGAAAAAGAAGATTAAGGATCTCCTCGTATCCTCCGGCCTTACAGAGGTTGTCAATTACAGCTTTGTCTCCGAGGATATATTCTCCCTTTACGGCGCAAGCGCAGGAGCCGTCGCCATCCTCAATCCGCTCAGCGAGGACCATGGCCTGATGAGGGGAAGCCTTCTGCCCGGGCTTATCAGAAACCTCAAGCTCAACCTTGACAGGGATATGAAGACAGTGAGGCTCTTCGAGCTCGCCCCTGTATTTCACGGCGGTGTTTCCGTGCCCGTTGAGCGCTGGAAGGCGGCCGGACTTATCCACGGGACACGTGAGCCCCTTACATGGAACCAGAGCTCAGACCCCGTGGACTTTTATGATATAAAAGGTATCGTAGAGGCCCTCCTTGAGGGCCTTGACCTTAAGGCAAGGCCCTCGGTAGCCGCCTTTGACGGACCTGATAAGGGCTTTTTTCATCCCGGAAGGTCGGCCTCGCTGAGCCTCGACGGTAAGCCCCTCGCCGTCCTCGGAGAGCTTCACCCGGAGTTAAGGCATTCGCTTGACATAAACCAGGGAGTTTATGTCTTTGAGCTTGATATGGAGGCCCTTGTTGCCTCTCTAAAGGGTTCGAAGACCTTCAGTTCCTTGCCTAAATTTCCCGCCTCGGAGCGTGATGTGGCCCTTCTTGTGGGCCGGGACCTCCCATATGGTGAAATTATCTCCGCTATAAACGAAATTAATACAAAACTTATTGAAAAGGTTGACCTCTTTGATGTATACTATGGTGGCAAGATACCAGCTGGCAGTAAAAGCCTTGCCTTCAGAATCAGATACCGCAGTCCCATTAAAACTCTGACTCACGGCGAGGTAGACAAGGCGCACGAAGGGCTCGTAAAAGAGCTGACACGCCGTTTCGGCGCCGCCATAAGGGGCAACGATTAGCGGCAGTTGGGCCAGAAGGGGGCC
>CAZMKZ010000064.1:0-2987 GCA_964567185.1 uncultured Thermodesulfobacteriota bacterium | reverse complement strand
GGGCTGGGCAGGTATGATGTGTGACGGCAATGAGCCTCGGGCTAGTTATCGTCTATGATATACGGCGAGACGGCTGTTAATAAGTTTGTGCCAAATTAGTCTGTAACCGGCTGGACTCTGCGCCTGAATGTATAGAGAGGTTGTGGGAGAGGAAGAAGGGGCAATACTCAATCACTCAGAGGGGATATTTTTTTATGACAAAGGCTGATATCGTAGAAAAAATTTATGAGAAGGTCGGCTACTCCAAGAAAGACGTGGCAAACGTCGTAGAAGAGATATTCGCCTGCATCAAGGGTTCCCTTGAACGTGGGGACAAGGTCAAGATATCGGGCTTTGGCAACTTCAATGTGCGGCACAAGAGGGCAAGAAGGGGCAGAAACCCGCAGACAGGCGCGGACATTACTATTGAAGAGAGAAAGGTAATGACGTTCAAGGCAAGCCAGATACTTAAAAAAAATATAAACTCCGGCGAGCAGTAAAAACTCTTTCATTAAATACTTTCGGTCTCCCGGCGTAAGACAATATTATTCGAGGCGCTTATGGAACAGATACCGGATAAACTGTACTTCAAGATCGGAGAGGTTGCGAAGATAACAAAGGTCCGTCCCTATGTGTTGCGGTATTGGGAGTCGGAGTTCAGCCTTATAAAACCCAAAAAATCACTGTCAAAACAAAGAATTTACAGCCGGCGCGACCTTGAGCATATACTTCACATAAAGAGACTGCTTCACAAAGAACGCTATACCCTTGAGGGTGCTAAAAAAAAGCTCCGTGAGGTAAGTTCGAAAAAAGATGACCAGATGGATTTTGCCTTTCCTTTGAAGACCGGCAAGACGGACCTGCTTAAGATAAAAAAGGAACTGAAACACATAAGAAAACTCCTCACCTTCTGACCCGGCCGGGACAGTCTGATAGATATTAACCGTGCAAAAGAACGTCCCTTTTATGAGGGACCGGGCCTGATGAGTTAAGGAGAGTCGGCACATAGACATGGTTTGATAAGTAGATATCGGGGCGTAGCGCAGTCTGGTAGCGCACTTGTATGGGGTACAAGTGGTCGGAGGTTCGAATCCTCTCGCCCCGACCAATAAAATCAAGGGGTTACGGAGTTTCCGTAGCCTCTTTTTTTATGGAAAAAATGGGCCGGTATACAAAAAGGTATACATTTTGATAAAAAAAGTCTCAAGGGTGGGCGCTACTCACTAAAAAAAGCATTGATATGGTGAGCGACTTCTCGTCCGCTTTTTTAATCCCCTTCCCGTGGCCTTGCCATGCACGAGCCGCACGCTTACCACAGGCTTTTTTCATTTACTGATAATTGTCATACCAACGCGTCTCCATGTGGAGTAGATTGTGTATACTGATTCAGAAGAGTTTACTTTATATAACGAGGAGGTTTTTTTTATGACCAAGACATCCGTGCGTAATATGTTCATCGGCTCTACAGTCGTGGTCGCGGTAATTTTTGCCGTTTTGACCATACTGTCGCACAAGAGCTTTCCGGAGAGGACGCACCCGGAGAATATCACCCCCCAGGTTGTCTGGGGTAAGAGGGTGTGGGAAAAACACGCCTGCATCGACTGCCATACGCTCCTTGGAGAGGGCGCTTACTACGCACCGGAGCTCGGTAATGTCATCAAAAGGCGCGGCGAGCCCTATGTGCGCACCGTCCTTGAGACCGCCGCTGTTCAGGGCTGGGGCTCGACAAGAAGGATGCCGCAGTTCGACCTCTCAAAAAAGGACATCAATGGGCTTATAGCCTTCTTTAAATGGATGGGCAATATCAATACCAGCAACTGGCCTCCCAATATACAAGGCTAAGCACAGTTAAAAAATCTTAAGGAGCGTTAATGATATGAGATATCAATATGAATCGCAGCGCGTGGCATACCCATTCTTCCTCGTTGCCATCCTGCTCTTCGGCCTGCAGATAGTCTTCGGGCTTATTATCGGAGCGCAGTATATATGGCCGGACTTTCTCTTTCCCGCCATACCCTTTAACATAGCGAGGATGATACACATCAACCTCCTTGTCGTATGGATTCTAATGGCCTTTATGGGCGCGGCCTATTACCTTATGCCCGAGGAGGTAGAGGGGGAGGTTTACAGTCTAAAGCTCGCCTACGTTAACTTTGTCCTCTTCGTAATAGGAGGCGTAGTGACCGTTGGCGGATATCTGCTACGTATCCACGACGGCAGGGAGTTTCTTGAACAGCCCTTTATCTCAAAGGTGGCCATCGTCATAGTGGTCCTCATCTTTCTCTATAATATCCTAATGACCATGATTAAGGGCAGAAGAAGGACGAGTATCTCCATTGTCTTCTTCGGCGGCTACGTGATGATCGCCATATTTTACCTCTTTGCCTTCTACAAGCCCGCCAACATGGTTGTAGACAAGTATTACTGGTGGTGGGTGGTTCACATGTGGGTGGAAGGCGTGTGGGAGCTTATCATGGCGGCAATGCTCTCTTTCCTACTCATAAAACTAACGGGTATCGATAGAGAGGTAGCGGAAAAATGGCTTTACCTCATAATCGGCCTTACCTTCCTCACAGGCATCATCGGCACGGGTCATCACTACTACTGGATAGGCACGCCGCACTTCTGGCAGACCTGGGGCGCCTGGTTCTCGGCCAGTGAAATTCTTCCCTTCGTGGCAATGGTGGCATTTTCCTTCAAGATGGTCAACAAGAGGACTCGAAACCATCCCAACCATGCGGCAGTGCTATGGACTGGCGGGGCGGCCGTAGTATCCCTGCTTGGCGCCGGTATCTGGGGTTTCATGCACACACTGCCGCAGGTCAACTACTACACCCACGGAACGCAGATGACGGCGAGTCACGGGCACCTGGCATTTTTCGGGGCCTACGCCCTTATCAATCTTGCCATGATTTCCTATGCCGTGCCGAATCTGCGTAATAAGACGGAGAGTATCAGGAGCCAGAAGATAGAGATATTCGCCTTCTGGACCATGGTGGTATCCATGT
>CAZMKZ010000063.1:0-10621 GCA_964567185.1 uncultured Thermodesulfobacteriota bacterium | reverse complement strand
ATGCAATATATTACGCCTCGTTACACTCCATTGCAATAGGTCAAAAGTATAAAAAATAAAGAATATAGTATTAATACTAAGGAACGTATGATTAATTCATGTAGATAGAGCGATTTTGAATTTGTAGCTCACAAGATGAGCCGTTTTCGATGAAAATGGCAACCGAGATAGTTTTTGATAGCCCTGGCTATGCGCCTTCGACCGCTCTTTTTTTGGTCTTTTGGCGCACGTCTCCTATGTAACTTTTAAGAGTCGCCGTCGCGCCATGTACAGATTTGCCAGCCCGCAGGTTACAAAGATGTAATTGGCGTTTTTCATAAGCCCCCGGTAACGCACTTTGCGAAAGCCAAAAATTCGTTTGAAGATTAAAAACGGGTGTTCCACTCTGAAACGAACCTTGGACTTGGTTCGGTTTCTGGAACGCTCTACATCCGTTAAGGACTTATTACGGCAGGCTTTCTTATGAGTAAAATCTCTGGCACGAGGAGCATGCTCACGTATAATATCACCTTGCCCGTTATAGGCTGAGTCTCCCCAGACACGGGTCTCTTCACCATGAAGAAGATCAGGCAACATACCGCTGTCATGAACAATAGCCGCGGTGACCGCTACCAAATGGATTACCTTGGTCTGGCTGTCTACGCCGATATGGGCCTTCATACCGAAGTACCACTGGTTGCCCTTCCTGGTCTGGTGCATCTCAGGGTCTCTGGCCTTATCTTTATTTTTGGTGGAGCTGGGAGCGTTTATAATAGTGGCATCAACTATGGTGCCCGTACTGACCTTCAGCCCGTTCTCGGCAAGGTACTCGCCGATGAGAACGAAAAGTTGTTTGCCGAGATTATGGGCCTCAAGAATGTGACGGAACTTGCATATTGTCGTCTCATCGGGAGCGGGTTCCCGGCCAAGGTCGATACCGACAAAGTTACGCATGGCGCGGGAATCATAAAGGGCTCTATTGTCTCACAGAGCTCACGCCAGGGAATAATATGTTCCACTCAGATAGAAAACGCTCCCGGCGAGTAGGCTTACGATAACGTTCAAAGGTACCTTCGGCAAATGTCTTCTGAAGCATTAAATTATCTTTTTATGACGTGATGTAAAAATTATACTATGGGGCGCAAAGAGAATAAATCAGAAATTACCTAAAGTATCAGAGGCTCTCTTTGCCTTACCCAGACAAGGCCCGACAGCGGTTGATTCGAAAACTTGTCGGCATAATCTCCACTTTATTGGCGTTGACAAACTGGACTCTTCTTCATGACAAAGAAACGTCTGATGAATTTTAGTTACGAGCAGGAGTTTTGTTCATGCGTTACTCCCGGGTAAAGGGGCGCGCCGCTTTCCCCTGTCTCGTGCGTACATATTATACGGCAGGAATACAGAGGGGGTATCCTCTTATCCCGGCCTTTACATGCGGGAAATTAACGATGAGTTCAAGAGCCACTCGTGCCTCGCAAAAAAGTCTTTACCTCAATTTTGGCGGCAACCTGGTGGGTAGGCGGGAGGGGGAGGCTGGATTATCCTTCTATTATTTTTACGTATACGCTCCGTGTCCTGGGGCCGTCGAACTCGGCAAAGTATATCCCCTGCCACGTGCCGAGCGCCAACCTGCCCCTGCTGATTATTATTGTCTCAGAGGCCCCTGTGAGCGTGGATTTCACATGGCTGTCAGAGTTGCCCTCGCCGTGGAGGTACTCCGGGTCTCCGTGCTCTATGAGCTTTGAGAGCTTCATAACCATATCAGAGGCCACGTCGGGATCGGCGTTCTCATTGATGGTAATCCCCGCCGTAGTGTGTGGGCAGAAGACCACTGCGACGCCCTCACGGACGTTGCTCTTAAGCACGCACCCGGCCACTTGCTCCGTTATGCAGATAAGCTCGTTCCTCTTTCTCGTCTTTACAATAAAATTAGTCATGCCTTCTCTTTAAAACAGGGGCCTTATGTGGTAACTTTACTTTATGAGCCTTTTTATGTCAATACCCACTCATGGGCCCCTGACCGGTCCCTTGACGGCAACAACGCGGCGTTTTTTTGAAGGAGTGAGTAATGGAACCCATTGAATGGGAAAAACTCTACCGCGAGACCGAGACCAGCAAGATGCCCTGGTATTACGCGGAGCTTGACCCCGACCTTGAGGCCGCACTGCGCGGCAGGAAGATAAAGCACGGTAGCGTGCTTGACATCGGCACCGGCCCGGGCACACAGGCCATGGCGCTTGCGAGGCTGGGCTTTGAGGTGACGGCTACTGATATCTCTACTGCCGCCATCAGACTCTGCCGTGACAAGGCACGGCAGGAGGGCCTCTCCATAAGGTTTCAGGCAGATGATATCCTCCATAGCAAGGTTGCCCCAGGATTTGACGTGATATTTGACAGGGGATGTTTTCACGCCCTGCCCCCATCGGAGAGAAAGCAATACACGGAGATAATTAGCGCCCTCCTCAGACCATCGGGGGTCTTTTTTCTCAAATGCTTCAACATAAAAGAGACCATGGAGGGGGGGCCGTACCGATTCAGCCCCGATGATATAAGAAAGCTCTTTTCTCCCAACTTCAAAGTCTTATCCATTGAGGAGACGGTCTATCAGGGCACCATGAGCCCGCTACCAAAGGCCCTCTTCGTAATAATGAAAGGCAGATAAGTAAAAGCGTTAACCGAGTTTACAGCCGAGGAAGACGATATCTTGAATCATCAAAAACATCCTGCCATCTTCATGCCCCGTGGAGAGGCCGGGGTCTTGAAAGAGGACATGGCAGATATATGGGAAGTGGAGGAGGGGACTGAATCCGCCCACAGGGCCTTCATGGCCGAGGCCCTCGGCGAGGCTCGTAAGGCCGCCGAGTTGGGCGAGGTGCCCGTGGGGGCCGTCATAACGCAGGGGGGCAAGGTTATAGCAAGGGGTTATAACAGAAAAGAGACATCCTTCGACCCCACGCTCCACGGCGAAATAGTGGCCATCACCGCCGCGGCAAAGGCCATGGGGGCATGGCGCCTTGAGGACACCACGCTCTATGTAACGCTGGAGCCCTGCCTCATGTGCATGGGCGCCCTCATTCAGGCCCGCGTGCCGAGGCTCGTCTTCGCGGCATCAGACCCCAAGGCAGGGGCCTGCGGCTCCATATACGACCTCTCTTCGGACAAGAGGCTCAACCACAGGGTGAGCGTGCTACGGGGGGTCTGCGGCGGCGAGGCGCGGGCACAGTTAAAAAAATTCTTCGCGAAGCTTAGAAAAAAATAGTTGCCGTGGCGGACCGGGCGGCCTTCAGCAATATTTTTTATCCACAACAAACAAAAGAGAGGGGACCGAGATGACAGAGAAGGTACCGGAGCACATATTTCGGGAATACGACATAAGAGGCGTATACGGCAAGGACCTCACCGATGAGATAGCCGAGGGCATAGGCAGGGCCTATGCCGCCTATGTGCGCGAGGCCGGGCTCCTTAGCGACCCCATTACCGTAAGCGTGGCAAGGGACGTAAGACTAAGCTCAGAGCCACTGCGTAACGCCCTTATCCGGGGGCTTACCGAAAGCGGCATAAACTGCCTGGACGTTGGTGTCTGCCCCACGCCTCTACAATATTTTTCCATGCAGAGCCTTACGGTTGACGGCGGGTTCATGATAACTGGCAGTCACAACCCCCCTGAATATAACGGCTTTAAGATTAGTATCGGTAAAGAGACCATACACGGGGCGGAGATCAAAAAAATAGGGGCCGTCTTGAAAAATATCTTCAACGAGCGCCCAAATAGGCAGGGGCCTCTTGGCGAGGTCCATTGCGTTGAGATAATCCCCGCTTATATCGAGTACATCAAGGGGCTCTTCCAATTACCCGCCCTTGAGAGGGAGATAAAACTTGTCCTTGACGCAGGCAACGGCACGGCGGGCCCCGTGGCCGTGCCCCTCTTGATGGACCTTGGCTGTAATGTCAACGGTATCCATTGCCAGCCCGACGGCACATTTCCAAACCATCACCCCGACCCCACTGTGCCTGCAAATCTCTATGACCTTATCGCCACCGTGAAGGCCAATCACGCGGACTTCGGCATAGCCTATGACGGCGACGCCGACCGCATCGGCGTGGTTGACGAGGAGGGGAGCATAATATGGGGGGATAAACTCATGGTAATATTCGCCAGAGATATCCTCTCGTCAAGCCCCGGGGCCACGGTAGTGGGCGAGGTAAAATGCTCACAGGTCCTCTATGATGAGATAGAAAAGGCCGGCGGCACGCCCGTAATGTGGAAGACCGGCCACTCCCTTATCAAATCGCGGATGAAAGAGCTCGGCGCGGCCATGGCCGGAGAGATGAGCGGCCATATATTCTTTGCAGACAGGTACTTTGGCTTTGACGACGCCATATACGCCTCATGCAGGCTTGCCGAAATACTGGCCAAAAAAAGGACAACTGACCCCTCGGCCACCTTTTCGGGGCTCCTCGCCGGGGTGCCCGATACACTGGTGACGCCCGAGATGCGCATTGAATGCGCCGACGAAAAGAAGTTCAAGGTAATAGAAAAGCTCGCGGAGGCCCTTGAAAAGAGCCCCGCCGAAGAAGGCGCTCTGGCCCTGACGGACGTTATCACCATCGACGGATTGAGGATGAACTTCGAGGGAGGCTGGGCCCTTGTGCGGGCCAGCAATACCCAGCCCGTGCTGGTGATGAGGTTCGAGGCCACGGATGAGGCACTCCTTGAAAGAGCCAAGGCCTTTGTGAAAAAGAGGCTAAAGGATGTGGAGCCGGAGCTGATTACACCTTTTTAAAGAAGAGGTTCAGGGCGTTCTGTTCATTTACTCCACTGCGGCCCATCGAAGCCACAGGGCTACGCGCATTCGATAAAAAACTTTCTTTTGGAAAAAAGAAAGCGGGACAAAGAAAAACCAACGAAGATGTTTTATTACGGGCGGGAGCCACCTCTCCACTCTCGCCGTTGATTGGACGGGAATATCCGGATAGATGTTTTGCTGGGTTTAACGTTTTTCCATCCATCCCGCACAACCGAATCCCGCAATGTCGTAGCCTTCCTTAAAATGCAACAATACAATTCCAAACAAAGACGGCGGCGTAAGACCATACGTAAAAAAATACTTGACAGGCTGTAGCCACGAATATAAAGTTACTTTACAAAAATTCTCATGGATGCCCGAGAGGGCCAATAGAGGGAAGAACGGTGTAAAACCGTCGCGGACCCGCCGCTGTAACCGGGGACGAAAACCGCATAAAGCCACTGTCCGTATAGACGGGAAGGCGCGGTGAGTAGATTTATCCGGAAGCCAGAAGACCTATCCATGTTTACATAAGATCGTCATGACCTTCGTGGTGGAGGTTTGTGGCTACCTTTCGAGGATGAAAAACGGCATCCCGGACCTTTTTTGAGGTTCGGGATTTTTTTGTCTTCGGCGGATTCACAACAAAACAAGGAGTTAATGTCATGCATATCCAACCAGGAATTATCCCCCAGGCAAAAGTGATGTATGCCAATTTGGCCGCAGTTGGGGTTTTGGGCTTTTACGCAAGGAGATTGATACGGCAGCCTTTCGACATCATCAAGGCCTCACTGGCGGCTGTCTTCTTTTCAATCTTTATGCAGGGCTTCCATATGAACGTAGGACCGTCAGAATTACATTTCATCGGAGCCATGGGAATATATCTGACCCTCGGTTTTGTTCCTACGCTCTTCGGGTTTGCCATAGGGCTATTATTGCAGGGGGTAATATTCGAGCCTACCGACCTTCCCTACCTGGCGGTCAATTCCCTTTCTTTAATTGTTCCATTGATTACAGTTCACTTCTCGACCGGCAAAAAACTTTTTGACAGGTCTCTTGACAAAAGACTATCATGGTCGACCATATTAAAGCTTGACGGCATTTATTATGCGGGAGTAACATCAATGGTGGGCTTCTGGCTTCTCTTCAGCGATGTAGCGACACCCTTTTCTGCCTGGCTTACTTTCGCAAGCTCATATCTGATGGTAGTCGCATGTGAACCGGTCGTTACGTTTGTAACAGTGAAAGCCCTCAAAAAATATGAACACACTCCTTTGATACAGAGGCTGTTTGTCGTTGACAAATTAAAGATGGCAGGTTAAGGACATAAAAACAGAGTCAACGCTAACGGTTGTTCCCGTAAGCTCCAAGTTTTGCAGGTTGGGTAGAGCAAAAGCGAAACCCAACAAATCTCCCTAATAACGCTACCCCTTTTTGAGGGCCTTTATTGCGGCGGCCATGGATTTTGTTACGCCCGGCGCGCCGCATATTTCCTCAAGAGGGGCCTCAATGAGTTTTTTTAGAGAGCCGAACCTCTTAAGTAGCTCCTTCTTGCGTTTTTCTCCTATGCCGGCAACCCCGTCAAGGGGGCTCTCCAGCATCTTCTTGCCCCTGAGCCTTCTCTGATAGCCAATGGCCGTCCTGTGAACTTCGTCCCTTATCCTGCAAAGGAGCAGATCCGCCTTTGAGCCCTGCCGGAGCATAATCGGGTCCCTTGCGCCGGGAAGAAAGACCCGCTCATTTTTTTTACCTGACCCTTTATTACCGGACCCGTGTCTCCTCTGCGCGGCCTGCTCATACTCCTCCGGCCGCTCCTTGGCAAGGGCGGCAAGGCAGATTACACCCCCGAGGCCAAGCCCTGCCATCACCTTCATGGCCACGCCAAGCTGACCCTTTCCGCCGTCAAGGAGGACAAGGTCCGGCAAATCCCCCTCCCCCCCGCCGGCATGGGCATACCGCCTTTTCATTACCTCTTCCATCATGGCGTAGTCGTCCTGCCCTCTTACGCCCTTTATCCGAAAGAGCCTGTATCCGGCCTTATCGGGTTCGCCGTCCCTGAACGAGACCATGGCCCCAACCCCGAGGGCCCCCGAGGTATTCGATATATCAAAGGCCTCTATCCATTGGGGGATGGTCTTCATGCGGAGCCTCTTTGCCATCTCCTCA
The DNA here is from genome assembly GCA_964567185.1 of uncultured Thermodesulfobacteriota bacterium. Classification (GTDB taxonomy): domain Bacteria; phylum Desulfobacterota; class GWC2-55-46; order GWC2-55-46; family JADFVP01; genus JAJRZX01. The sequence goes on along the minus strand of CAZMKZ010000063.1, from coordinate 3,686 downwards.
AGGGCAACCCGCTGCCTAAGGCCCTTCTCCCTCTTTTTTTCCAGAGATTGCCCTGCGTTTTCCATGGCCATCTTAACAAGTTCATATTTTTCGCCCCGCGCCGGCACGCGCACCTTCACCACATGGGCCGCCCTCTCGGATAGCCACTCCTCGATAAGCGCGGAATCATGAGGACGTGTTGGCAGAAGAATTTCCTTTGGTATAACCCTGCCGCCACGGTAAAACTGCGTAAGAAATGAGGATATTATCTCCGCCTCAGATAGCCCGCAGTCTGTAAAGGCGTAGTCAAGGCTGTTTACGAGCCTGCCGTCGCGGACAAAAAGCGCCTGCACGATAAAGCTCTCCGTGCCATGGGCAAGGGCAAAGACATCCCTGTCGGCGCCCCTGTGGCAGACCACTTTCTGCCTCTCCAGCATGCCCTCTATGGCAAGCATACGGTCACGCACAAGGGCGGCCTTCTCATAATCAAGGGCGGAAGAGGCCTCGTTCATCTCTTTTTTCAGGTCCTTCAGCAGTTCGGTATTGCGGCCCGAGAGAAAGAGCACCGCCCCCTCCACAATAGTCCCATAATCGGCCTCGCTTATGAGCCCGGCTCCGGGCGCACTGCAAAGGCCGAGCTGATAATCAAGGCATGGCCTCTTCGTTTTTACAAGCCTTGCGGAACTTCTCACACAGAGGGGAAAGACTTTCCGTATCATCTTCACCATATCACGCACGGCTCGCGCCGAGACATATGGGCCAAAATACCTTGAGCCGTCTTTTTTAATCTGCCTTGTAATGAGGATACGGGGAAACTTCTCGGCAAGGGTTATCTTGATGCTCACATAGGTCTTGCTGTCTTTAAGGCGGATGTTGTACTTTGGCTTGAATTTTTTAAGGAGCGTGTCCTCAAGAAAGAGGGCCTCCTTCTCGTTGGTCGTGACGATATAGTCTATGAAGGCGGTCTTGCCCGCGAGAAAGCGTACGGCGTACCGACCGTCTCCTGATGCGCGGAAGTAACTCCTTACACGGGAACGCAGGTTTCTGGCCTTGCCGATGTAAAGGATACCACCGCCGGGGGCCTTCATGAGGTATACGCCGGGAGATGCGGGAAGCCTCTTTAACTGTTCTTCTATGGGTGGGTGGTCAGCAGGGTCTTTCATGAGAGGATACTCGGAGTGAAAAAAAGGAAGTTAATTTAATTTTGGCGGGCAGTGCCCGCTTTACAAGGCTACGAGACCTACCAAACTGATTAACTTTGATTAATATAGGTTTCTACAAACATAGGATACCTTTCAAATGAAGGACAAATAATTTTCAGTTTTTCAATATCAATTGCAGAAGCTATTCTCTTGTTGTGTACCGTGTTTACATAGCTTTTTTTTGCACTTCTTTTTATTATTTCCTTCAACTTTCTTTTTGGGTCTATGATTGCTTCTGGCCTAGCCGGTATTCGTGGAGTATCCCTCATATTAAATACAAACGCGAGCGCATCGGCATCAACAAGTAACCAAGCTTCAATCTCTCGCCTAGGAATTAGTATTATATGCCCACAAAAACCGATATCTTCTATCTTGCCTCTTAGATTTCTTCTAAGCTCAGATTCAATGTAACAATCAAGGTCATGCAACACAACAATATGTTGGCAACCCCGCTGAAGCAAGTTTCTTGCCCAACTATTACATTTTCTGCGAAGTGTACCACAGCCATGACCGATAAACTTTTTAAAAGAAAAACTGGAAGGCCTCACTAACTTGCACGTGAGTTCATATAAAACCTCAATATCATTTTTCTCTTCTGCTATGACCCCAATTTTCATATTTTTATTCTTCTAAATCTCCGTGCTTCCAATATTCCCCCAAGCTACCTTCTTCATAGAGATACTCTTTAAGGGCAATCAGTTCGCGGCGTGACATGACTTTTGGTATATGACTTACTGTTGTTCCTATTTCTTGCGTTCTTGAGACCTTATACACATTTTCCGGTAAGACCTCATCCAAAACAAAATCGGAATGTGTTGTAATAACAACTTGCTTTTCATTAGAGGAATCTTTAATCAACTCAATAATACTAGATAGGAGACCATGGTGTATGCATACTTCAGGTTCCTCCAGCAAAAGCATACTACAATTACTTTCTGTTATGAGATAGAATAAAAGTGTTATTGTTCTATATGTTCCTTCAGAAAGCTGGTTGGGAGAGAGTATCTGCTTACCTATCCTGAACTGAGGTATTATAAGAATCCGTTCTCTAGAGCTCTTACGCACTTTGCCGCCAGACCTTACCTTGTATTCGATTAAGGAAGTTGAAATGTCTTTAAACGAAATTTCATCAACGAGACCTATGCCACCTGGCCCAACGATACTATGAAAATCTTCATATTTTGCGATATCACCTTGCTTAGATGTTGTATAAAGATCGTATAAAAACTTTTCATAACTATTGAGATGTAAAGATGGACTGTAACGTTCCTCTTCTTTATTTATCTCAAAAAAAACTGGGCATTGAGAGGGATTCGTAAATTGTGAAGCGCTATAATATTTTAATTCTGTTAAATGATTTGTAATAGCAAGCAATGCACTCAGCGTAGCGTCACCAATCTCTTTCGAAAAGTACCTTGTGAACCCATATTTACTGCCTAGATAGTGTCTATGCCTCATGAATCGCATCCTCCGTTTAAAAAAATACAGAGGAAGATCGGCCACATTTGATTCAGGATAACTAAGTGCCTTTATCCACCAAAGTGGCACCTTAATGCGCTTTTTGTTTCCTGTAAAATCTTTTAAGTACCAACTCTGTTCCGTTTCCACAATCACATCTCTATTATGGTCATCTATATATATAGAAATGTCTGCCGTAAGAATAGCAGTTTTGCCTTTGATATCAAACCAAACCTTCAATCGACATTGGGTTGTCTGTGTTTTTTCATAAACACCCTCATTATCATCTTCTTTTAGCATTTTTTTTAAGAGTAACAGGGCATTAAGGACAGTAGTTTTACCGCCTCCATTAGGTCCAATCAGAACAGATAATTGTGGTTGCAGTTCAAATTCTGTATCTATACAGGATCTATAGTTTTTAATTTGTATTTTTTTAATCATGCGTCGTCAACCATTTTTCTTAAACTAAAGATATGCCCGACAAAGACTCGGCAACTACGGGCGGGAAGAGTAAAAATTACCGCGCCCGCTCGATATACTTACCCTCCGTCGTATCAACCCTTATGACCTCGCCCTCCTCTACAAAAGGCGGCACATTCACCACAAGGCCTGTCTCAAGTTTGGCGGGTTTTGGCGACGACGTGGCCGTGGCGCCCTTGAGGTTCGGGGCCGTCTCCACTATCTTCATCTCCACAACCTTTGGGGGAACCACGCCCACGGGTGTGCCCTCGTAGACCTCTACGGAGAACTTTACGTTGGGCAGAAGATAACAGGTAAAGTCACCGAGAATATCATTGGAGAGGGTCATCTGCTCGTAGTTTTCCGTATTCATAAAGTAATGCTCGTCGCCGGTGCTGTATAGATACTCCATTTCAACGGTCTCAAGGTGGGCCTTTTCAAGCCTCTCGTCAGAGCGGAAGCGATTCTCCACGTTGCTGTTTGAGCGGAGGTTTTTGAGCTTTGCCTGCACCATGCCCATGCCGCGTCCCGTTGTGACGTGGTGTGTAGAGATAACCCTGTGAAGTTCATTCTTGTAGATAACGGTCA